>JAQWPY010000025.1 GCA_029245145.1 Pirellulales bacterium
AGAGTACGGTTGTGGAGAGAGTCTTCGGAATGGCGATGTCGATGGAGTTATTGCCGCTGTCGAGACTCTTACCGAGTCACCACACCTTCAGCAGCGGTATTCCGACGCTGCCCGGCGAGCTTTTGAGAGCAACTATTGCGATCGGAAAAATCTCAAATTGTTCGACGCCGTAATCAATGCCACCGCAGTAATTTCAAATTGTCTAAAGATCTCACGCAATGCTGCCTAAATATACACTCGCATGGATTTAATAGTTTGCTATTCGAAGCTAACGCCATGACACCAACCAATATTCCAAAAAAAGCTGCTCCAAACTTGGGTCCTCTAGGAAGCGAGATTGCAATTCTAGGGCCACTGCGAGGAATTGCAGCCTTAGCAGTCATGTGGTTCCACTTCACAAGACCAAGTGATTTGCTGCCTAGTGGCATGAGTCGTTTCAATGATCTCCTTATCGCAAGTGGTGGTTGGGGCTGGATGGGAGTAGAAATTTTCTTTGCTATATCAGGGTTTATCTTACCTTATTCGATGTATAGAGGCCGCTATCAGATTAAATATTTCCTTACCTTTGTTATCAAACGAATCGCAAGAATCGACCCGCCCTATTTTGCAAGCATTGCTTTAATTCTTGCACTGTGGTGGCTTGCAACACATGTGCCAGGATTCCAAGGCCGAAATTTTCAAATTGACTATCCAAGTTTGTTCGCCCATGTTGGATACCTTAATGACATCCTAGGATATTCCTGGGAAAATCCTGTTTACTGGACCCTTGCTCTGGAGTTTCAGTTCTATCTGTTGATTGCCATTCTCTTTCCACTGGCTGTACATAAACATCGATCCATTTGCTGGCTGTTCGGACCGATGCTCGGATTAGTTCAACTTTGCCTGCCGGGAACTGGCACCATTTTCTCTTGGCTTGGATATTTTGGTTTAGGGGTTATTACGTTCCAGGCCTATTCGCAACTTATTCCAAAATGGTTTTTCTGGGTCTCCCTCTTTGCATTAGGAGCAATCGTTTCTGAAAATGGAGGTGTCGCGGCAGCAACGCTTGCGACTGGAACATGTATTACCATTTTGTTTGCTGGCCACAGTTTATCTCAGTCGCGCAATCGACCTTATCGCATTCTCAGTTGGACGGGAGCTATTTCCTACTCGCTTTATCTCCTCCACTGCCCCATAGGAGGAAAAATCATCAACTTTGGTGGTCGGTTAAGCCCATCTCCCTGGACCGCTTGTTTATTTCTCGCGCTTGGCGTAGCAGCTTCCTTGCTTTCGGCCTGGATCTTCTATTTAGTTATTGAACGACCAGCCAAAAGGTTGGCGTCCTCTATTCGCTATCGACGCAACAAAGGGGAACTGCACAACATAAAAATAGAGGAGTCAGCCGAATTGATCGCAGCACTAAAATCGCAGTCGCCCATTTATTTATGCGCGGACGATGCGGAGCAGCAAGAACTGCTGCTAAACCTAATTGTCGATACGAAAAACCTTAACTCCTGCGCGACTCATTCGAGAATTTCGCAAATTGCTTTCTGCAATTCCGCTGAATCCGCTACATTACGCGACAATCATGTAACGGTACTCGACCTGAGACCCTTGATTCGTCGAGCTGCCTAAGGTCGGGCGGTGAAATGGGACGAAGCAAACTGCCGATTGGCATAGTTAACAAGATTCGGGTGCCGTCTTTCCAAGAAGCATACGGCCCTGCACTACTTGCGTGATCGCGAGCGCAGGTGTACTCCATAAACTCATGCATCGAACCCCGCGTGTCATACTATGGAACATAGACTGCTATCCTGAAGTGGCTGAACGATTCGGCATTATTCGACGCGATGGCCTGGTCGATCGGTTATGGAGTTAGATGAACCGGATCATCGGTTCGCAACTGAGCCATGCCGTATGTCTCGATGAAGCCATGCAGAACCTCATCGACGCGCGACCGCGCCGACGCAAAATACCCACAAGCGTCATTCCAAACTGGGAATCGCTTGCCGAATTCCCATTACTCGACACCCACGACGCAGAGAAGTCTTTTCAGCCATCCTTCACTCTTTTGTATTCAGGAAACATGGGACACGGGCATTGCTTTGAGACTCTTTTGTTGGCGGCAAAGCGATTGCTGGATGGTGACAACCCGATTGAAATTGTGATGACCGGTGGCGGCGTTCAGGCTCCAGGCATTCAACAGAGAATCAAAGATGAGCAACTCACAAACATTGACTTCAAGGGTTATGTCAGCTATCGAGAACTGCGAGACATCCAGTCACGCTCCCATTGCGCGTTCATTAGTCTAAAGGACAACATGCTCGGCTGCATGAGTCCAAGCAAACTTCATGCCAGTTTGGCGATGGGACTTCCTGTGGTTTATCTCGGGCCTCTTGGGAGTAGTGTCGACAGCGCGATTACAAAATTTGATTGCGGCGAGAGCATTCGAAGTGGTGACATCGACCACTTCATCGAGCGATTAGAGATTTTGTCTAAGTCTCCTAATTTAATTAAGCAGTATTCGAGGAACGCTCGTATTGCGTTTGAAAAATCATACTGCGATCAAAGCAATCTATCTCTATTCGACGCGGTGCTTGATGACAGCCGTGGGCGCACATGCGATCGAGATGCACATAATCGGGCCGCGTAGGATCAAACCTAGTCGCAATATTGTGTTTCTGGCAGCGGCGCAACGAGCATCCGACCTTGCACAACCTGCATAATCGCGAGTAGAAAAGCAACCATTTCGCGAATCCCCATCAGCGGTAAGAGCCACGGGCGACGGGCAGCAAACCGCCCACATCGCGGGCGAATAACTCGATAAAGGAAGTTACCGAGAGCTTTGCAGACGCCTACGTTTTTGAGTGTGAAATAATGTTCGCCGACCGAACCGCTGCACGCCAACGGATCGAAAGCTGCTCGTCGCGATTCGCAACCACCAGACAATGAAGCAAGATGAACGAGCGAAGCTTCTGGAACATATTTTGCAAGACACCGGTAACGTGTACAAAACCGGAAAAGAAAGTCGCTGTCTTCTCGGTACGCCACGCGGTAAAACCGCTGATCAAATCCGCCCACCTCAATGGCAAGCTCACGAATCACACTGAAATTGCCGCCTCCCATATTCTTGATCCATGCCGTTCGGTCGTGACTGAGCGGAAATCCTAACTCAAAGTCATCAATCTGCCCGGTATGCACTGGTTTGTCGGCGGCGATGATTTGCCCGGCAACCAGCTTCGTTCTCCCGTCGTCGTAGCTCTCTTGGTGCGCCCGAATAAAATTTTCCGACAAAACCACATCATCGTCTAAAAAGATGACGACATCTGATTTTGCCTCCATCAAGGCTCGATTTCGAGCAGCGGAAAGATTGGCAACGTCTTGTTTGAGCCAACGAATGGCTCCCTCTGCATGCCACCGAGAAAGCTGGCGGGTGACCTTTGACTCGTGTTCGGGCGTCTGATCCACCACGAGTATTTCATCCGCTGGCTGGCCCTGGGCCAGGACATGCTGGATCGTGTTGATGAGGACTTGTTCACGGTTGTAGGTCGGAATGGCAACGGTAATTGTCGGTACGTACACCTTGTTACCTTTCATCTTGGCAAGACGCCCCAATAAAATAGCCAGCAGGCTAGAACACTAGCGAGCTTGCAAAGGAGGATCAATACGAAGTCGAGGCAACCTGCGTTTCCAGCTCTAAGAGCCAATCAAGCTGGTATTGCTTGCATATATTTTTTCGCCCGCTTCAAGCCTTCAGACCCCAAATCACCACTCACGTGATCCAATAGCTTCTGAGCTGCCTTTTGCGGCTCAAAATCGTCACCCAGGGGTGGAAAAGCTCGGCCATCGAACGGAGGCTCTGCATTCCAAGCCCGCAAAAGTGAGTCTGCCAGAGCCTTCACATCGCCAACAGGCACAATCCGGCCGTGAACTCCGTCCTCGACGACTTCGTCAATGCTAGCACCCGCCGAGCCGATCACCGGTACACCATGAGCAAGGCTTTCAAGGACGCTATTCGGCAGGTTATCACAGCGAGAGGGCGCGACCACAGCGACAGCTTGCTCCAGTACGCCGTAGAGTTCGGGCTTCTCCAGGGGCCCCAGCCAGACAAACCGATCGTCCTGCGAAGAGAGCGTAGAATAAGTGGAACTGAAATCTTTATCTATCGGCAGTTTGCCCGCCCATACCATCGTTAACTCGGGGGCTGTCTGCCACGCAATCTCCAGAGCCTTTTCAATCAAGTCCGACCCTTTCACGCGACTGATGTTACCAAAATGGAGTAAATATCGATTTGGAAGCTCCCTCGATCGATCTTTTTTCGACTCTACCTCCAAAAAAAATGGCGGCCGCACAACATCGACCTGCCGCCCTAATGCCTTCTGCTTGCACCGGGCAACGAATCGACTCGGTGCGTAAAGATAATCGACTTGTTCAATCCACTTTTTTTCCCAGTAAGCAGTCCAGAGTGTCTGGATTGAGGTGACACCCGATTCTAGGCTATCCAAGAGAGTACTCGCAGCACTACATCGCACGACATGCGTTAACCCCGAGCGCCTTCGAATAAACATCCCGGAAAAACGGTAATCCGAACTCTGAACAATGTCGTATTGATGCGATTGGCACGCCTTTTCAAAAGCCCGAGCGAGCGCTTTCCCTTCACGCCGGATAGTAAATATCTCCGAGACCTTCAAATAACGCGAAATCAGCCGCAGTGCGCCCAATGCCCTTTCCCAAAGGCGCGCGGCTCCTGGATTGACGCGATGGACGCGTACCCCTCGATAGTCGACGATGCCCGCCGACTTTTGTGACAGGGTAAACACATCGACTGAATGCCCCATCCGGACGAGTGTCGGACAGAGCCTTCCTAAATAATTGGCCAGCCCGCCTGCATTGGTAATTTCAGTCGGAAACTCGGGGGTTACGAATGCAATGCGTTTCATCCCTTTTCCTGCCATAGGCTGCACGCCAACGCCAGGCACCCCATGCCCATCACATCTCTCGGAAGGATCACGCTGATTGTTAGGCTCGCCTAATTTATCACTCTCACCTTTTGACCCCCAGGAGACTAAAGGCCCTTTTATCGTGCGCCAAAGAAAATGAAATCCTCGCATCATTGTGCGAAACGTTGATTCCATTGGGCGATCCAATGCGTGAATTTTACTACGTAGAATCGTTCGGCCCATCTGCCGCTGGGCAATGTCTCGCTCAAACGTTCGACTGTGACAGACATGCAATACTTCTCTAATTGCTTTTAGCTTGCGGGAAAAACATTCTCTCTCGTTGTAGTCACGGTGCACACGCCTCCACCCCGCTGCGGCAATCTCCCGTCGCTCTCGATCGTGCGCCAGATAGTACCTGCACTTTTCGATACATTCCTCCACGGTATCGAACCCTATAACCTCTCGATCGATTTCAAAAATCTGATTGAGATGACTCTTATTGTCACAAACCTGCAAGACGCCGTTCGCCGGCAAACAAAACGTGCGAAGATTGATTGGTCCGGTCGAGTTGTGCAAATTTGGACCTATTTTTGCTCGTTGCAAATACTCCTGAGCACTTGCTTCCGGAAGATAACCTCGTGCCCAGCCGCGACCATAAAAATGTCCGCCTGGAAATGCATCTGCCAGTTGATTCATACGCGGCAATCGATATCGACTCTTGCGGTCTGCGATCATGAACAGATCAATATCGCGTTGCCCCTCGAGAATATCTACTTCTGTCAACGCGGGATTGTAAGGAGCGGCCCAAAATCCAAGCGGTGCCCAATCGACATGCTTTACGCCCCACGCACGGTATGTTTCAACCTCTGCAATGTTGCCGACTAATGCCATGTCATATGCGGTCGCCACTGGCTGTGACAAATGCACTGAACTTTCGGGATCGTCAAAACACTGAAATACTGTACACAGTGGCAATTGCTCCACGAATCGCGGGTGTAAATTAATACCCGTGTAATTAATAAGCACATCAAACGATTGTATTTTTTCTTCCAGCCTCTCGTACATTTGCAATAAGCGGCGATCGCCTTGGCACCACAATTTATCCAGAGACTTAAACTTTAAGCAGGGTGAAGGCGGATTTAATGTCAAACAGAATCCGTCCACTTCAAATCCGTACGACCGTAGCCTCTCGATATATTCCTGATATCGAAACGCGACACTCACCTGAAGTGTCGATGGAAAATCGGGATAACCAATTAAGATCTTCAAGGCGACTGAGTTTTTAAGCGAGGTGGGCAAAAGGACGTCAACTGACGTTCCGCGAATACGGAAATTCGGCATCGATTGCATTTTGGCGATTGCACGACGATGATCTTTTAATTCTGTTCGGTCCACTCGAACGGATGTCGATTGTTTTTTTCGGTTGCTTCGCCACAACGATGATCGGCGTCATGCGCGTATTTATATCAACGGGTATCCGTGACGTGCGATCATATACATCCTTTAAGCTGTACAACTCAATCTCATCAAAAAACATGTTTAATATGAAGTAGAGATCACTCGCAGAGAACTCCTGCACATGATACGGGTATGATGGGCACAATTTCCCCGGCTTGTCACGATTTCGATTGGGCGTCGTCAGCAGGAGCGTCCCGGTTGGCCGAAGCAAACGAACAAAATCGAGAAGCAGATTCAAATAATCATCAACATGTTCAATAACATCTATATTCGTGATCAAATCAAACATGTCCTCTGAGTCCAACGCATCACTTCTTCCCTGCAAGTAACGTAGATTTGAAGCGCTCCGATTGTGGCTTGCCCATTGCAGAGTTGCCTCATCGGGCTCAATCGCTACAACGTGTGATGCGTTTTTGGACATCGCATACGCAGCGCATCCCGTACCGCAACCAACATCCAGAACCTGCTTATTTGCAGAAAACTCTTGGCACAAGAGGTTAAGTTCCACAATATTCGGCCACTCAAAAACCTCACCACGTTCCAAGCGATCTTGCTTTATCTCAATATTGATAGCGCCAATCTCTTCGTTTTTTTTGTACGGAAATTCAGAGACTTTTTCCGGCCAACAATGAACTGCAACGCGACGACACCGGGCAACGAGG
The DNA here is from genome assembly GCA_029245145.1 of Pirellulales bacterium. GTDB lineage: Bacteria > Planctomycetota > Planctomycetia > Pirellulales > UBA7805 > UBA7805. The sequence continues at coordinate 7,040 of JAQWPY010000025.1, forward strand.
CTTTTTACAGGACTGAAAAAAACTCGCAGGACAGCGTATACCGCGGGATATCTGGCCAAAATTTTGAACGAAGAAGAATTCGAGGACGAGACGCTTGAGGTTTTCATAGAAATCATCGTTCCATTGCCAGTACTTGCAAATGCATCAGGTGACCTGGAAAAGGTTAGTCAAGGTGGATTTTGAAAATCGACTTCCCCACCGTTTTGAATTTTTCGACAGTGACTCGACGAGGGGATACTTTTGCAGAAAATCTTCGAGTATTAAATCTTGCGGATAGACGCCAATTTTCTCAACGCGTTGGCCCGTCTCCCCGTCGATAAAGAAGGGACAATCTCGCACATAATGATCGACGTACGCATAGGACATCTCTAGAACCACCCAACTCCCCATTTCATCTTTGACTAGGTCGTACGCCATCGATTCAAACGAGTGCTCTTTTGATATTCGATAAACCAATTCCACGCATTCTTGCGGAAGATGATTGGGATAGACAAGATTACCGGAGCCCGACGCACGAAAATCATTGGGGAAGTTAAGGCGTTGATACCCCATGACCCGGTGGCCGATGACGGTCAGGCGCAAATCACGATCATTGTTCGGACAGAATTCTTGTATGATTCCGGGTAAATATACATCTTCAATAGCGTGTGCCAGTCGCACATTGGTTGACCCGGCGCCCCAATTTTTTTTGGTAACAATTGGAAATCCAAGTCCCTGCTCCGCGATTACTTTTTCGACCTCTTCCGGTGTACTCACCCAGGCGGCTTTTGGTGTGCTATAGTTCCCGGAAAATAAGAGCGACAATTGCTTCCACTTATTGTCATAGATTTGATAGGTCTTCTCACCGGGAAAAATGCGGTCCTCAAAGTGGAGAGCCAGGTCGTGGTAGATCGGCTTCATTTTGTTGAGATCTGAAGTTGCATGCCCAAACCTGCCGATTAGAGCATCCCCCTCTTCGACCCTCAGATTTCGAAAATCGCGTCGCAGCAGATCGATCTTCTTGTAAGACAAGCGTCGCGCACGCAATTGATGTTCAAATCGTCGATACCATTGGTCAGGTTGGTACCGCCGATCTTTATGAAGAAAAATCATAAATTACCATAAGATTTCACCAGATGCATCGCAGAGACTGAATCTTCAGCGCACAAACAACAAAAGCGAAAAATCTCTCTGCTCAATCCAACAGTCTAATGGTGCCGCAACAGAACCAACAAGATAAATCTTAGCCTCGGTGCCGCAGCTGATTAGCCATCGACATCACGACCGTGCTAGCATTGCTTGCGGTCTTCTTTTTCTTCCGGTTTCAAGAAAGGATCGGCCTTTGCCAGCCTGCGATCCTCATCGTGGCACTCGCGACCATCGTTACACTACTGCCGGATCAGGGATTCATTCGATTTCTGCTGATGCTTCGCGATCTTACCCTTCACTGCCTCTTCAAGGTATTGTCGCGCGCTCGGATGATCGGGTCGACGCAAAACACACCAACGGAGCTGTTGCTCAGCCGCAGAAAATGCACCTGTTTTTACGAAGATGGAACCGAGCAACAAATGCGTCTCGAAGGAGTTCAAATCACATTTGAGGCCCTGTTCGGCACACCACACAGCATCGTTCACCCGATTAATAT
>JAQWPY010000031.1 GCA_029245145.1 Pirellulales bacterium
CTGTGAATTCGGGTGTGAATTCGGGTGACGTGGCGATTTCGGGTTCGGATGATGCATGGGCTGAATCCAGTGCAACGGCATCAAGGTCATGCAACAACCCGAACAGGTAGGCAAGCCGGGCCGCCGCGGCCTGTGGTTCCGGACGCTGCGTGTCGACTCGCGGCGTTTCGGGGTGTGGGCCCTGCTGCCAACTGGAATCGAGTCGCGCTGCGGCGCGCCAGGCCACCTCAATCGCCGCCCGATGGGCGGTTGCTGCGCCGGTGAGCAGCCCCTCTCCTTCCCCCCGCTTTCCGCTGCTCGGTGTAAATTGATCGATCGCGTCGCGCAGAAACGCCGCAAGATTTTCCGCAATGCCCTGAGCCAAGGTGTCGGTGCTCGGCTGACTGCCAAGCGATATCTGACGGAGCAAACAGCAGTCCGCCGCCCACACGGCAAGCGCGGGGGAGTCGTACAACGCAGCGGATAGCGAAGCTATGCGCGCATCGAGCGATTCGACGAGCAGGGCGCGAGATAGCGACTCGGCCACGACATCGGTGAGCGGAAGTTGGTGTCCGCGTAGGGGAGCCGAAAAACAACGCAAACAATGCATCGGACAACGGGCCTCCTGCCGTCACTTGGGCGACTGAGCGGGCCGACACCGCAGCCTTCGCCTCTTTACGCCTTAGCCTCTCTACGTAGGTGCGCCGGTTTCGATTTCAAGCAACTGGCAGATGCGTTCAATCAATCGATCGACTTCAAACGGCTTACGCATGAAATCGTTCGCACCGGCCTGCCGCAGTCCATCGACTTTATCCTCCTCGACCATGCCGGAGATACAGATGATCTGCACGCTGTCCATCGATTTGTCACTTCGCACTCGCTGGCACACTTCTTTGCCATTGATATCGGGAAGCATCACATCCAGGACGATGAGATCCGGTTTGTAATCCTTCACCATCATGCCGGCGTCAAAGCCGTTGTTGACGCTGCGGACCTCAAAGCGACCATCTCGATCCAACACGTCGGTGATCAACTCGACCAATTCAACATCATCGTCGACCACCAGAATCTTGCGTTTGCCACTCTCCAGCGCGTCGGTCGGGATGCCATTTTCTCGCATGAAGGCGAAGAGATGTTCTCGCGGAATCCGACGGAATCGGCTCCCGGGGACACGAAATCCCTTGAGTTGCCCAGAGTCGAAACAACGTATCACTGTCTGCTGACTCACTTTACAGATTTTGGCCGCCTCTCCCGTGGTGAAAACCGTTTTCATGATCGTGTAGTTACCTTCCTAGCCGCTTGAGCTTTTAGGGCGAGACAATGGGCTGATTTTTGTATCTTGAATAAAATCACCAGGGCTCCTAGCCCTCCATGCCACAGCTGGTGATCCCGAACCTCCATTTCTCACAAGAGATGACAAGTACCCCTAATTTCCCAGTTACTACCGATCCTATGGGAAATCGAGCCGGATAGAAATACTCACATTTTCCATCCCTGCCATTCAGCCCAGATTGTAGCGACCCTCTATCACCCGTCAATGTCAATCTATCTCACCTAACCATTGAAACATTGCTGATTTTCCCATACGACATCGAAGGCCCTAAAGCCTCCAAGATCCCAATAACGCCTATCGATGTATTGATCGCTTTGGCGGCGACGAAGACCTCTACGCCTTGCGGCCCTCGAGATGGACCAGCAGCAGGGCCAGATCGGCCGGCGTAATTCCGCTGATCCTTCCCGCCTGCGCGAGGCTTGCCGGGCGCAGCAGCGAGAGCTTTTCCTTTGCCTCATGCCTGAGAGGCCCGATGCTTTGGTAATCGAAGTTGTCGGGAATGCCTTTGGCCGCAAGCCGCTGTTGCCGCTCGACCTCAACCGACTGACGTTCAACATAGGGAGCATACTTCACATCGTATTCCACCTGACGGGCAATTTCCTCGGGGACGCGCTCAAGCGACGGGTGTTCTCGTGCCACGTCGGCCCACGAGGTGCCGGCACGGCGAAGCGATTTTTCCAGCGGCGCCCCATCCTTCCGCTCGGTGGCTAACGTGAGTTTCACTTGCTCGATCGCGGTCTCTTTGGCAATCACCCGTTCCGCGCGATCGGACCCGACCAGACCGCAGCTCGCGGCTAAGGGGGTTAAACGTCGGTCGGCGTTATCCTGGCGGAGCAGAAGGCGATATTCGGCGCGACTCGTGAACATCCGGTAGGGCTCATCGACGCCGCAGGTCACCAAATCATCGATTAAAACACCGATGTAGCTCTGCTCTCGAGAGAGCAACAACGGTTCCGCATTTTTTAGCCGCAGCGCGGCGTTGGCCCCGGCCAACAATCCCTGGGCTGCAGCCTCTTCGTACCCAGTGGTGCCGTTAATCTGCCCCGCGAAATAAAGCCCGTCGACCTGCTGGGTTTCGAGCGTAGGGCGCAGTTGCTCGGGAGGACAGAAATCGTACTCCACGGCGTAGCCGTATCGCATGATCTGGGCACGCTCGAGTCCCGGAATCAGACGGAACATGCGATCTTGGACATCGCGCGGCAAGCTGGTTGAAATCCCGTTGACGTAAATCTCGTGCGTGCTGCGGCCTTCCGGCTCAAGAAATAATTGATGTCGATCCTTGTCCGCGAACCGCACCACTTTGTCTTCGATCGACGGGCAATAACGGGGACCGCTGCCCGCAATCTGTCCTGAGTACATGGGCGCTCTGTGCAGATTCTCACGAATCAGCTCATGCACCTTCTCGTTGGTGTGAGCAATAAAACAGGGAAGTTGTTCGACCTCCAACCGCTCGGTAAGAAACGAAAATGCCTGCGGGTCTTCGTCCCCCGGTTGGAGTTCGGTGGCTGCAAAATCAATGGTTCGCCCATTGAGGCGTGGGGGGGTTCCGGTCTTGAACCGCGCGGTGCGAAATCCGAGACGCTCCAAGGCCCCGCTGATGCCACGCGTCGTCCCCTCCCCTGCCCGACCCCCTTCGGTTTTCGTCTCCCCCGTATGCATCAGAGCCCGCAAAAAAGTACCCGTTGTCAGGAGTACCGCCCGCGCGTGATACCGTGCCCCCCCGGCAACCGATACCCCCACGATCCGAGTGCGTCCGTTCTGATTTTCGGTCAGCAAATCATCGACCGCCTCCTGCCGGAGATCGAGATTCTCTTGCTGTTCGACCTGCCATTTCACGAATTGCTGATACGCCTTTTTGTCGGCCTGCGCCCTCGGGCTATGCATGGCCGGGCCTTTGCGACGATTGAGCAAGCGAAACTGGATGCCCGTCGCGTCGATCGCCTGGCCCATGATGCCGCCGAGCGCATCCACCTCGCGAACGATTTGCCCCTTGGCAACACCCCCGATGGCCGGATTGCAACTCATCTGTCCCACGGTGTCGAGATTGGTGGTCAGCAAACAGCAGCGGGCACCGAGTCGAGATGCCGCCAGCGCCGCTTCGGTCCCGGCGTGCCCCGCACCGACGACCAGCACATCGTACTCGTAATGGGAAGCTGTCATGGGATTGCAAAACTCTTGGGGAACTCGGGTCGCGACACGCCGTGCGCGGCCTGCGTATCAAGCACGCCCCATTCTAAGGGCAATTGCAAGAAAGGATAAGTCGGCTGAACTGCACAGCCGACTCTACGCGGCACCGGAGATGGGGCCCTGCGGCGAATGCAGTTTGAAGAGTCCGAAGATTTCGCTCTGTGAAAGGCCCATGTTTCGAGGCACCGATTCCTGAGATGCAAAGATCGTGTCGAAAATCTCGCGCTTCTGCTCGAGGATCTCATCGATTCTCTCCTCGATTGTGGCCTGCGCGAGGAATCGTGTCACAGTCACCGGCCCCGCAGCACCAATGCGATGCGCGCGATTGATCGCCTGATCTTCCACCGCCGGATTCCACCAACGATCGAAGAGAAAAACGTACTCGGCCATCTGCAGATTCAAACCCACGCTTCCGGCTCCGTAGCTCATCAGGATCACCCGCGTATCGGCCTGCTCGCGAAATTGCTGCAACACCCTCTCGCGGGCACGCGACGGCACCTTGCCGTGGTACTGCACCGCACCGAAGCGGGAAAACCGCGCCGCTAACTTTTCGAGGGTCGCAACATATTGACTGAACACGATTGCTTTCTTGCCGCTTGCCGCAATCTCTTCGAGTTTTGCCTGGAGATGATCTCCCTTGGCACTTTCACCCGAGACGGGATCAAAATTGCAGATCTGCTTGAGCCGCAGAATCAATTCAAAGACGTGCGTGACGGTCGCCTGGGCACCCAATTGATTCAAACGGATGGTGCCATCTTCCTCGACCTGCCGATAACTCTCGCGTTGGCTGGGAGTGAGGTCGATGATCGCGTTGCGAACGAGTTTCGGAGGCAAATCGGTCAGCACCTGATCCTTGGTCCGACGCAACATATAATCTGAGACCGTTCTGGCCATCTGACGTGGTCGCATCGTGTCTTCGAGCTGTCCCGGGGCAACAAACTCGAAAATCCCCACCAAGTCTTCCAGACTGTTCTCGACCGGTGTGCCGGTCAATGCCCAACTCCGCCTCCTCGGTATGTCTCGTACTGCACAAGCGGTTGCGCCTTTGCGGTTTTTGATTCTTTGGGCCTCATCCAGAATCACCAAGTCGTAGTCTGCAGTCGATTCCTGGAGAAGTGCATGATCTCGCTGCACCAATTCATAGTTTGCCAGCGTCAACACCGCCTGAGGATGATTCCACTTCCATTTCCGTTGCTCTGCATTGCCGGAAATCACATTGAGAGGTACCTCCGGCGCCCAGAGATCAAATTCCCGTTGCCAATTGGTCACCAGCGGCTTCGGGCAGATAAGCAACACGCGACGCAGCTGACCGCAGTGCAACAACAACCTCAGCGAAGTGATCGCCTGCATCGTTTTTCCAAGACCCATTTCATCGGCCAGAACCGCGGCATAGCGAGGAAACAAGAATGCGACGCCCGCGATTTGGTAAGGGAAAGGATGAAAAGGCAGTCGGAGGGAGGCTTCCGAGAGTAATTCCTCCAGTGAGGGCTGGAGAAGGTACCAGATCCGCTCTTCCAGTTTGATTGTGTTCTTCGGCGGTGCAATGCGTGTTTTTGTTTTCGGGAGACTCCGCTGACCGGGTCGTGTCGCCACTCTCTTTTCCGATTCTGTATTCACTTCCCCGAGCGGGGATTCATCGCGGACAAAAAGAAAGGGGCGTACC
>JAQWPY010000053.1 GCA_029245145.1 Pirellulales bacterium
TCTGCGTGGACTTCTCCCCAAATCATTTTATTGGATCGTTACATCGGGCCGCGCTTTGCCGAAACGCGAATCTCGATGATCGACCAAGCGATCCGGCAAGACGGTTCTAACTTTATCTGTCTTTGGATGGCCAGTCCGCAGGGTGATCCAGCGGAAGTGATGCAACTTGCGGGGTATATCGCGGAGCTCGATCCGAAGGAAGTTCATACGGTCGCTTACATTCCGACCGAGGCGCGCGGAAGTCTTCCGCTCATTGCGCTGGCGTGCGACGATATCGTCATGCATCCCTCGGCCACCCTTGGCGGTAACATCGAAGATATATCGCCGGAGGATCGCGCTGATTTGCTTGCAACGGTCACGAATTTGATCGTGCCGCGACGGTCGCGAAGCGAAGCGATTGCAGGTGCCTTCTTTGATTCTCAACAAGTCGTCTTTGCTTTCCGCAAACTACAGAATGGCGCCATACGATATCTCACCGAACAGGAGTGGGCGCAATTGCCAATGCGGAATGAGTGGCAAAAAATTTCCCAAATCACCCGCAACGGAGAGTCGCTGGAAGTGAATGGCCAACAGGCCGAGGACCTCGGCATCAGTCGCGATCTGATCACAAACTTTGCGGAATTTAAAACGCTCTATGGTCTCCAAGACGACCCGAGGTTTGCGGAACCAAATTGGGTCGATGGACTGGTTCGCGCGCTTAGTTCGCCAAGCTTGGCATGGCTATTGATACTCATAGGACTTGCCGGAATTTATTCGGAACTACAAATGCCCGGTATTGGCATAGGTGGTTTCGTTGCGACCGTGGCGTTCACAATTTACTTCTGGGCAAATTTTATGAACCACACCGCCGACGAACTGGAGATCGTGCTTTTCTTGATCGGTATCGCGTGTTTGATACTGGAAATATTCATCATCCCCGGGTTTGGCATATTTGGCTTGGGGGGTGGGGCACTCATCCTTGTTGCGCTGATCCTTGCAAGCCAAACTTTCGTGTTTCCTCAAACGGATGGGGATTTGCGGCAACTTCGAAACTCATTAATGACCGTCGGAGGTGCCTTAGGTGGGCTCGCAGTCTTTGCACTTCTCAGCCGGAGATTCCTCCCCCACGCGCCGCTGTTTAGTCGTCTGATTCTGGAAAATCAAAGTGCCCAAGAAATAGCACCGTTTGAGGATGAGGGGGACCATCTTATAGGGAAAACCGGGGAAACGGTCACCGACCTTCGACCGTCCGGCAAAGCGATCTTTGAAAATGAATTGGTCGATGTCATTGCCGAAGGGGAGTGGATTGCAGCAGAAACGCCCGTCACAGTGGTCGAATCGCATGGCGCGCGGGTCGTCGTCAAGGTGGCGTCCTCCTAAGGTACAATGCAGGAGTTTCTACAATCAGACAAATGGATAACGTTCGAAAGTGAATGTGCTTTAATGACGACCCGAGCGAGACAAAGACCTGAGGTTATCTGATGAGTCCGATCATTTGGGCCGTGTTGCTCATGTCTGTTGGATTAGGCCTGGCCATGCTGGAGGTCTTTATTCCCTCGGCAGGCATTCTTGGCTTTCTTTCGGTAGCAGCAATCATTACAGCCATAGTTTTGGCTTTTTCTTCGGGCGGCGCAACTATCGGCTTTCTCTTTTTAGGGGTGGCAGCTGTGAGTTTACCGACGGCAATCATCCTCGCTTTCAAGTGGTTGCCCAACACACCCGTCGGACGCCGTTTGATGTTAGGAAAGCCGAAGGAGCGCGAGATTCTGCCTCAAGACGATCCTCGAGAGACGTATCAAGCGCTCATCGGTTCGACAGGTATCGCCAAGAGTGCAATGCTCCCTGGGGGAGCCATAGTGATCGAGGGAAACGTTTACGAAGCGGTCTGCGAGTCCGGTTCTCTCGAACCCGGCGAACGTATCACGGTGGTGCGCGTCCGTAACAATCGACTGGTCGTCCGGAAAACCGCAGAAGGAACACCTGTCGAAGATACCGATCAAGACCCCCTTGCGAGGCCAATTGATTCCCTGGGGATTGATCCGCTCGACGACCCACTCTCTTGAAAATCGGATGCCAAAAACGTACAACTAGGGTTCAGCTCGTTCCGTCGCCGCAGTCGCCGCAAAGGTCATTTCCATGCAATCGTCGATGTTCACCCTTTTGGGTGCCAGTGGCAAAGTGATCGTACCGATCATCATTTTTTCGATTTTTGTGATCGTCGCATTGATCGTACTTGCCGTATTCACACGCTACTTTCGACTCTGGATTCAATGTGTTACGACGCGTTCCCGTATCGGCATGCTGGATCTTCTGGGCATGACCTTCCGCAAGGTCAATCCTACGATTATCGTGCGCAGCAAAATTATGGCGGTGCAAGCAGGACTTGATGATTCGAGCGGCATCACCAGTAAAAATCTCGAGGCGCACTACCTCGCCGGCGGAAATGTACCGGTGGTCATTCGCGCCTGTATCGCGGCACTGAAAGCAAAAATTATTGATTTGAGCTTCAAGCAGGCGGCGGCTATCGATCTAGCTGGCAGAAACGTATTAGAAGCAGTGCAAACGAGCGTCTACCCGAAAGTAATCGATTGCCCTGGCATAGATTCGGGACGACAGACGCTCGATGCAGTCGCGAGAGACGGGATCCAGTTGAAGGTCAAAGCCCGAGTTACAGTCCGGGCAAATCTGGATCGTCTGATCGGTGGTGCGACCGAGGAAACAATCATTGCGCGGGTCGGCGAAGGAATCGTCAGTGCCATCGGTTCAGCTGCATCCCACAAAAATGTGCTCGAGAATCCGGATACCATTTCCAAAGCGGTTCTTGCTCGGCGCATGGACGCCCAAACCGCCTATGAAATTGTTTCTATTGATATTGCCGATATCGATGTGGGCACAAATATCGGCGCACGCCTCCAGGCAGACCAAGCAGAGGCAGACATGCGCGTTGCCCAGGCCCGCGCTGAAGGAAAGCGGGCAATGGAAGCAGCCAAAGAACAGGAAAACATTGCCTCCATTGAGGAGAGTCGTGCCCACGTCGTGGAGGCAGAGGCCGAGGTGCCGCGAGCCATGGCCGACGCTTTCCGCAGTTCCCGCCTGGGAATCATGGACTACTACAAACTCCGCAATATCCAGGCGGATACTGAAATGCGAAAAAGCATTGCCGGCAATGGCAAACAGAACTGAGGAACCTCGCTGCAGGTCACTCACGCGCGCCTCGCTCAGGGCGATACATCTAAACTGTAGCGACTGTGAAATCTGTAGGGCCTCAAGCGACTGAAACAGTCCTCAGATCGCCACCTGTGGCCATTGATGATCGCACGAATTCTGTCAGAATAACCGTTCGACATTCTCGATCATATTAAGGAGTAGAGCATGACACGTCCCGTCACATTGTTTACCGGCCAATGGGCCGACCTCCCGCTCGAGGATATGGCGCGGAAGGCTAGCGAATTCGGATACCAAGGACTGGAATTGGCGTGCTGGGGCGACCACTTCGAGGTCGACAAAGCGGTGGAAGACGACAACTACTGCGCAGAAAAACGAGAATTATTAGATCGCTACGATTTACAGTGCCATGCGATCAGTACACACCTGGTGGGACAGGCAGTTTGCGACACGATTGATGAGCGCCATAAGGCGATTCTTCCCGACTATATTTGGGGAGACGGCGATCCTGCGGGCGTCAACGCGCGGGCTGCGGAAGACGTCAAAAATGCCGCGCGTGCCGCGCAGAAGATGGGCATCGAAGTCGTTAACGGCTTTGTTGGATCGAGCATTTGGCATCTGCTGTATTCGTTTCCTCCCGTTCCCGAGTCGATGATCGAAGCAGGTTTCGCGCAATTTGCCGAACGTTGGAATCCGATTCTTGACGTCTTCGGCGAATGTGGAGTTCGCTTTGCTTTGGAAGTGCATCCCACGGAGATCGCATTCGACATCTACACCGCGGAAAGAGCGCTTCAAGCGATCGATCGCCGAGAAGAATTTGGGTTCAACTTCGATCCCTCCCACCTCATCTGGCAGGGTGTCGATTCAGTAGAATTTATTCGTGCGTTCCCGGATCGCATTTATCACGCGCACATTAAAGACGCAAGTGTTACCCTCAATGGAAAGAGCGGCATTCTTGGCAGTCATTTGAATTTTGGCGATCCACGCAGAGGTTGGGACTTCCGCTCGCCGGGTCGAGGAAGCGTCAACTTTGAAGAAATTATCCGTGCATTGAATGACATCGGTTACAGCGGGCCACTCTCAGTCGAATGGGAAGACGCCCGTATGGATCGGGAGCACGGAGCCAAGGAAGCGTGCGAGTTTGTAAAGAAAATCGACTTTGCTCCCAACAATGTTGCATTCGATGCTGCCTTTGCAGACTAGTCTTCAGTAAAACGGCCATGAAAGCGGGGTCTTTTGGCCCCGTTTTTTTTGCGCCGCCCGCTACGTTAAACCGGCGAGTCGCGCGGTGGCTTCGTACGAGCGAAGTCCTTCGGTCGCGCCCAGGCCGGTCACACAACAGGCTCCACAGGCTGCCGCCAAACGGCCTGCGGCCGCAACGTCCATATTGCGGAGTAAGCCGGTGAGTAAACCGGCGTAAAAACTATCTCCCGCGCCGGTCGTATCCACCACCGGTGCCGGTGCTTCGACTGCGGGTACGTCGATCCACTCACCGGCAGCGGTCTGCAACAGTGCACCCTCCGAGCCGAGTTTGACACCCAAGAGCCCAACCGCGCCGTTTTCGCGAAAGGTGCCGATAATTTTCCGAGGATCCTCTTTGCCCGTCTGATGAGAGGCTTCCGCATGGCTCGGAACATAAACATCCAAATGGGGCAAAATATTGGCGAGAGGTTCCAGGGAACCTCCATCACCGGCCGCATCGAGCGCCGTAAGACATCCTCGCTGACGTATTTCCGCAAAGATCTCGGCCAAATCAGCCTCTAATCGCGGCATGAGAGAATAATAGCCTAAGAGCATCATCCGACTTTGGCCAAAAAGATCGAGACGCTGGAGAAAGAAGTCGCGATCGAGCAACTCGGGTGCGCCCACACAATGGGCAAAGCTCCGCTCTCCACTCTGATCGATCAAGACGGCGGTGGTGCTGGTCGGCCCCTCCGGATGCGTCACGAGATGTTCGTTCAAAAGTCCTTCTTCGCGATAACGATCGCGAAGCAAATGACCCCACTGATCGGCTCCCACGTAGCTCAAGGCAACCGCCCGCATGCCAAGACGCGACATGGCAATACCGGAATTCGATACGATACCTCCCGTCGTCACCTCAATCGGATCGACCCCAATAAGACGACCTCCCCCGATCGACGTTTCGAGCGGTACCGGTCGCACGAGAATATCAACAACGCACGAACCACAGATAATGCAATCGATCGTCTTCGACAATTCCGCCACCGGTTTTCCCCTGATTTGATGAGCGAGCTTTCATTACTGACTCGTCATTGTCTCCCAATGACTGCACAAATCAAACCGGGTCATCCGGGAGTAGATATGGGACAATCCATTTTCGAGCTCACCACGGTCTATGATTGAATAAAGTCGTGACGCCTCATATACAGAAAGTGGTGCCGTTCCTCCGGCGATGCCACAGGTCAATCTCGTTCCCTTTTGGTGAATTACCATGTCACTTGAGTTGAATCGAGTCGTATTCTTCGGTCGATCATGGAATGAATCATTGGCGATGTATGCGCTGCAGCCTGAGGATTTGGTGAACCAACGTGTCCTCGACTGCCCGGGAGGACCGAGTGGTTTGGTTGCCGGTGCGATCGAGCGGGAAATCGATATGCTTGCTGTGGACCCGCAATATTCCGAAACCGCGGAGGTACTAGAGCAGCGTGGCCGGGGTGACATCACACTTACGATCGACAAAGCGAGAAAAGATCCCGCACTACAGATGACGGATGCCGACTACAAGGCGTTTGAGCAGGAAAAGCAGAACGCGCTCGCGGCATTCATACACGCCTACCGCTTACACCCTGAGCGATTCGTATCTGGTTCGTTACCAGAATTGCCGTTCGATGATGGGGCATTCGATCTCGTCCTTAGCGGACATTTACTGTTCGTTTATGCACCACGGGTGCTGGGAGGGATCATGGTGAACGACGCATTCGATCTTGATTTCCATATTGCGGCGGCCCGTGAACTCATCCGGGTCGGAAATGAAGTACGCATCTTCCCCACGTACGCATTTACGGGCGAGGTGCGGCGCCAACCCTGGGTCAAACCGGTGATGGAGGCATTACGCGGGGACGGACATCACGTATCGTTTCTTGCATCGAGGTGGGAGCAGCAGGGGCACGTCGATTTCAACGACAGCCTGCGGATCGTGCGATGCAGAGAGATTTCAGGTTAACCTTTGTCGATGGTTGAATCAAAGAATGACAGCCCGTATACAAAACGGACCATGATCTATCGACGTTTCGGACGCACCGAATACCAGATGCCCATTTTCAGCTGCGGAGGGATGCGCTATCAGTTTTCCTGGCAAGATGTTCCGCTCGACGAAATACCGCAGGAGAATCAGGATAATTTAGAGGCAACCATCCGTCGGAGCGTTGCCTTGGGAATCAATCATATCGAGACCGCGCGCGGATACGGTTCTTCCGAGCGGCAGCTTGGCCTAATTCTACCAACATTCGATCGCAAAAAATTAATTATCCAGACGAAGATTGCGCCCCATGCCGACCCAAAAGTTTTCGTCGCACAGTTCCATGAATCTCTCGAGCGGTTACAACTTGAATATGTCGACCTCTTGGGTATCCACGGAATCAACACCCACGAGCGACTGTGGTGGTCCATCCGGCCCGGTGGGTGCCTTGCCGCTGCGCGGCAACTCGTCGACGAGGGCAAGGTGCGACACGTCGGTTTCTCCACGCACGCAGCACTCGATGTCATTTTGGCAGCGATCGAACATGACGAAGATGGTGGGTTCGATTACGTCAATCTTCACTGGTACTATATTTTTCAAAAAAATTGGCCTGCGATCGAAGCTGCAACGGCCCGCGATATGGGCCTGTTTATCATCAGTCCCGCGGACAAAGGGGGCATGCTTTATCGTCCACCGGAAAAATTAAATTCGCTCTGCGAGCCCCTGCATCCCCTCTTATTCAATTGCCTTTTCTGCCTCGCCCGGCCCGAGATTCACACGTTGAGCCTCGGGGCAAGTTGCCCTGAAGATTTCGACCTCCAGCTTCAAACACTTTCACACCTCGATCAGACCCAAGAATTCCTGCCAACGATCCAAAGTCGACTGGAAGAAGCCATGCGGCGCGCGGTGGGGCAAGAAATGGCACATTACGAAGGAGAAGATCTTCCCGCATGGCACGATACGCCCGGATATCTGAATTTGCCTATCATACTCTGGCTCCGCAAGCTTGCTTTGGGTTACGACATGCTTGAATATGCCCGCATGCGCTACAATCTGCTCGGCAACGGAGGGCACTGGTTCCCCGGACTCAATGCAGCGCAAATCGATTCGGTCGATCTCACAGCGGCGATTGCCGATTCGGCGTATGCCGATACGATGATCGATCTCTTGCGACAGACCCATGCGATGCTCTACGAGCAACCGCAAACAAGGCTCAGTCAAAGTTAAGCCATGCGGCAGGATACAATCGCGCAAGGCGACGACGAAGGGGCGGCATCGACGGTCGATGGCAGTGTTATACTGCGCGCATTGCAACCATACTTTTTGGGGGGTTCGGTGCACTTTTTTTCGATTGAAAGAAAAAAATTTTGTGCGCTGCGGTTCGTTTGAAAATACCGGTTCAACCTGGGCTTATCCGGATGCCGATGCTCTATAACAGCCGCTTTTGCCGACAATGTTGTTGACCCGAGACACACGCCCACCTAAGCTAGCAAGCCCCGAAGGACTCCTCGCAAAGCGCATGATGCCAACCGGTGATGCGCCTTCCACTGACCCGCCGCGAGGGGATTGGATTACGAGAACTTTTGGCAGTTCGCTTGGCAGTTCGCTCCATGTTTCACCGTATCCTATCGATCGCTCTTTTTTGGTATCTGACGGTCCAGGCCGTCGGCATCGCCAGCGCAGCGAAATCGGTAACGAGTGGGGGGGAGGCCGCGGCACTCCACAATAAGATCGACCGCATTGTCGATTCTGCTCGCCTGGGACCGGCAGCCGAGATTTGCTCCGACGAAGAGTTCCTTCGCCGCATTTATCTCGATCTGGCCGGCAAGATTCCTACCCGTGAGGAAGCTCGGCAATTTCTCCAAGATTCGAGCCCCGACAAACGTGCCCAGTTGATCGATCGCCTGCTGGAGGACCCTCACTTTGACCGCAATTTCATGCGGGTCCTCGATGTCATGTTGATGGAACGGCGGATCGAAAAAGTTGTCAGTCCCGGCAAGTTCAGGGCATTCCTGCGCACCGCAATCGAAGAACGCCAACCCCTGAACGAACTGGTGCGCGAAATTCTCATCGCCGACGGGGCGAAGGAGGAGGAAAGGGCGGCGGCTCGCTTTCTCCTCGACCGGTCGGCCGAACCCCATATTTTGACGCGCGATGTCGGGCGATTATTCCTGGGTGTCGATATGCAATGCGCCCAGTGCCACGACCATCCTTCCATCGATGATTACTTGCAAAGCGACTACTACGGAATTTTTGCATTTCTCAACCGCACGTATCTATTCGGGTCGGAAAAAGGAAGCGTTGTTGCTGAGCGTGCGGAAGGGGAGGTCGAATTTGTATCGGTCTTTGTAGGGGGCGATCCTCAATCGATGATGCCCCATCTACCCGGCGACAAAGAGATGGGCGAACCGAAGATGGCGCAGAGCGACCGTTACATCGTTGCGCCGGCTGAGGGCATTCGCCCGATACCAAAATTTTCGAGACGATCACTCTTAGCAAACGAGCTTACGAGCGGAAAATATCACGCATTTCAAAAAAACCTGGCAAACCGTTTGTGGGCTCACATGTTTGGTCGAGGGATCGTACATCCTTTGGACTTCCACCACAGTGCAAATCCTCCTACTAATCCTGACCTGCTCTCTCTCCTCGCCGAGGAATTGGCAAACCTCGATTTCGATCTACGAGCGTTTTTGCGCGAAATTGCTCTCTCGCAAACCTACCAACGCAGCAGCGTGTTGCCCGAAGAACTCCTCTCCTATGCTCAAAGCCTGGGGGGAGATCGACAAAAAAATACTCAGTTGTTGAAAACGGAAGAAGAATCGCGCAAAGCGATTAATGGCCGAATAGATAAAAATCGGCGAGCGTTGGCCGATCGGAAAGATCAGCACCAATCGGTGGCGACCCAAATTCAAGATTTGAACCAGCAACTTCAGCAGCTCACCACCTCTATCTCGAACAGCGAAAATCAGCTTCATACCTATCGGGAAGGGTGGCCCGCACTTGCGAGTGCAGAAAAAAAACTACGCGAATTGCGTGCAGAGTCGGAGGAGTTGTACCACCTCGATCCCGACGACAAAAAGCTGAAGCAACTCTTTCAGAGCACTGCCAACCAGTATGATTTGATTCTTGCCGAGCGCGATGCGTCGAAGGCAGAAATCGATCAGATCGAGGCAAAACTCGCGCCACAAAAAGAAGAGCAGGCGAGCTTTGTCGAAAAAATATCTGCTCTGAACGGGCAGCTTTCCAAACTCCAGAGCCAGCGCCGGCAACTTCAAGCAGTGGAAAGCGAATTAAGCCTTCAGCGTCAATCGCAGCGCAACAGGATTGTTGCCCTGCAGGAAAAAATGGATGATCTCGATTGCCTTGATCGTTGGGCAAAGACGCTTCGCGAACAACCCGATGATGCAACAGCCCAGCAAGAGGCACAGCGCGTTGTTGCCGATCGATGGCGAAATCGCTTCCAGTGTGGACACGTTCTTCCCCTGACTGCCGAACAACTTACCTGGAGCATTTCGGAAGCTCTGGGCATCGTGGCGGAGAGGGAGCAAACGCTTCGCAAGCAAATGGCAGAAAACGCTAAAGCGGCCGAAGAGGAAAAACAGGCGGAAGCGAATGCCGAACTCAAGGAAACACAATTCGTCAAATCGTTGCATAACCAAATTGAAGGCAGCTCGCTGTACGATTTTATCGTGAATGTTCACGATTTTCGCGGACAGCCGGATGGCACTTATCAGGCGACGGCCAAAGAAGCGCTCTTTATGAGCCATAGCAAAAAACTGCAAGATTGGATCGCTCAGGCGGCCAAGCAATGGGTGCAGGAATCGGCGGATGAAATCAATGCCGACCAGATCGCAGAAAAGCTGTACTTGACCATTCTCTCAAGGCAACCCGACGCGGAAGAAGCAGCGGTCGTCCGCGGATACCTGGTCGCCCGGGCCGAAGATCCGCACGCGGCATTACAAGATCTTATCTGGGCACTTTTGAGCTGTACCGAATTTCGTTTTCAAAGTTAATCTTCACCTACTCCTGTGGCGAGTTCGATCGTGAAAAAAAATTACCACTGTGGTTCGAGTGAACACGTTTTAGCAAGACGAAGTTTCCTCCAGAGTTCCTGTGTCGCCGGTGGCTCCCTTCTACTCGGGGGCGGACTATCGCAATTGGCGACGGCGGGAGAGCTTGCCGGAGGTCACCGGCAATTGCTGGTCATTTTCCTCGATGGCGGGTTGAGCCAATTGGAAAGCTGGGACCCCAAACCGGGGACCCAGGAAGGCGGCCCGTTTCGCGCCATCCCCACGTCGGTCCCGGGTACGCATATCAGCGAATTGTTGCCCTACACTGCACAGCAAATGCATCATCTTGCGGTAATCCGCAGCCTGCGAACGACCGAAAAGGATCATACGCCGGCAAAATATCTTCTCGAGACGGGTCGGAATCAGAAAGAGGGTTCCGACTTTCCCTACCTGGGAGCGGCAGCGGCGAGTTTTCTTGAACCGACCGAAAGCGACTTGCCGCCCTATGTTGTAATTCAAACCTCCAACTACCACTTGGGGCATGGTGGCTTCCTGGGGAGCCGCTATGCGGGCGTCAACCTGGTGCGTGGTCAACCTCCGCGGAATTTAACACCGCCAGAGGGTATCGCCGCAGAGGAAATGCAACGAAGAACACAACTGCGAGACATGCTTGATCAACGACTCGTCCGCAATCGACGAACGGCCGATACCGAAGCGTACGCTTCGAGCTATCAAATGGCCGAGCGAATGTCGAGAAAAAAAGATGTCTTCGACCTCTCAAAAGAGCCCGAGAAAGATCACGAGCGATACGGCACGCACGATTTCGGCAAGCACTGTCTGCTGGCTCGACGCCTGCTCGAAGCGGGGCTGCCTTGTATTCAAGTTCGACATCGCGCCTACGATTCCCACTTTGAAAATTTCAACATCCACATGGAAACGCTGGGCGAATTTGATCGCACGTTCGCGACATTGATGGATGACCTCCACGAGCGAGGCCTTTTGGAAAACACGCTGGTCGCCGTCATGTCCGAAATGGGCAGAACACCAAAAATCAACAACCAGATGGGTCGCGATCACTGGACCAAAGCCTGGTCCATGGTTCTCGGCGGATGTGGCATCCAGTCTGAGGCGATTTACGGAAAAACAGACGATCGTGGAATGGATATTGTCGAAGGCAAAGTCAACCAGGGAGATGTTTTCCATACGATCTATTCAGCGCTTGGTGTCGATTCGACCGAGTCATTTCAAATCGGTGGAAAAGACGTGCCCATCGCCGAACCTGTCCATGGACCGATTGAGGACTTGTTAGCATGAGTGAATCCAAAACTGACACAGCAAGTGAAAATCAATCGGCGGCAGCCGGCAAAGTGGCTGTTGAGATGAGTGCTGAGCGGAATATCGGCAAACCACTTTTGCGCTGTTGCTTTGATCCGGCCGACCGATACATCTACTCTGCGGGTCAACATCGAAATATCTGGCGAGTACCGCTTGCCGAGGATTCCACGGGTGAAAACATCACCGAACTTGCAGGCCACGATGGCTGGGTTCTGGCCCTTGCCGCATCGAGCGACGGCAACACGCTGGTGAGCGGAGGGAGCGACGGGCAGCTTATCTGGTGGTCTCCCGAAGGCAACGAACCCAAAATTCGCAAGCAATTGGAAGCGCACGATGGGTGGGTCCGCGACATCGCCTTCAGTCCCGATGAGAAATGGCTGGCGACGGGCGGTAATGATGGAACGGTGAAGGTGTGGGATGCGCAATCGAGTGAGCTACTGCAAACTTTTGAAGGACACGCGCATCAGGTTTATCGCATTGCATTCCATCCCGATGGCAAGCAACTGGTCTCTGGCGATTTAACCTGCCGCATTCAATGCTGGGATCTGGAGTCCGGAAAGTCAGCAAGAGAATTGCACACGCCAAGTCTGCATCGCATCGATAAGAATCATAACCTTCACCTTGGCGGCACCCGCGGACTTTGTTTCGATGCGGGCGGAAAGTACCTCGCTGTGAGTGGGCTGCGCGCAGCACCGAACTATTTGGGTGGTAACGTCCAACCGGGCAACGTCATCCTGGACTTCGTTCAAGGAAAAGTGCACAAAGAACAAAAAACAAAGGGTGATATAGAGACTGTGCCCTGGGAATCTTTTTTCATTGATGGTGATACGCTTGCAGTCGCTATGGGTGGAAAGGCTGGAGGGTACCTTGTCTTCTGGAATTTGGACAAAGAGCACGAATTCCATTTCCACAAGTTTCCGGATGTGGCACGCGATCTGGCATTTGATCGCAAGCGGAATCGAATTGCCACGGCTCACGAAGATGGAAAGCTGCGCGTCAGCCATCTCAAAATAGGCTGAATTTTTCTCCAGCAGGGTGCGTCCGACCCGCGAGATCGTCTACAATGTTATCGGCGCGTGTGAATACGCGACTCTGATCACATTTTGAGTCTTTTGCAAACTGAGGATCTCCGCCATGACGCAGTCATTTACTTCCGATATCGGACGAAGTGAATCAAATTCCCAGCAAGACCGCAGACGGTTTCTCAAAGTGGCGGGTGCAGCAGGGATTGCCACACTGGCAAGTACAAGTGCCCTGCGGGCAAAAGATGCGGGCGAGCAATTCACCGGGGCAGTGATTGGCTGCGGAGGCATTGCCAGCCATCTCTTGGGCGAATTCATGAAATCGGGACGGTGCCAATTTGCAGCCGTCTGTGATATCGATACGCGTCGGTCCGCTGATTTTGCGGATCGCATTGAAAAGCATCAGGGTAAGCGGCCCGATATCTATGGAGAATACGAACGGGTCCTCGATCGACCCGACATTGATTTTGTCATCGTGGCCACCCCCGACCACTGGCATGCACCGATCACGATTGCCGCTTGTTTGGCAGGAAAAGACGTTTACTGCGAGAAGCCTTGCTCGCATAATGTGCTCGAAGGGCGAGAGATGGTACGCGCCCGCGATCAACAAAAGAACGTGGTTCAGGTAGGTACGCAAACTCGCAGCGCACCCCATATGCACGCGGCGAGGGAGTACGTTCGCTCAGGCAAACTGGGAGTGATCAGCAAGACTCGTACCTTCAACCGCGGAATGTGGGGGCCGACCGGTTTCGGAAAATGGGCCGATCAAAGTGCACCGAAAGAGGTCAATTACGACCGCTGGCTTGGTCCGGCGCCGGCGAGACCGTTTAATCCCAAACGTTTTCACGGTTCGTTCCGCTGGTTCTACGATTATGCGGGGGGCATTTTAGGTGACTGGAATATTCACCTCCAAGACATCGTGATGTGGACGATGGATACGCCCGACCCGGTGAGCGTCTCTGCCTTCGGAGGCAAATACCTGATCGACGATGATCGCACCACGCCCGACACGCTCGAAGTGATTTACGAGTTTCCCGCGGTCGGTGATCGGCCACCCCTGCTTCACAACTACTCGGCAATTTTGGCGCTCTCACCCTACAATCACAATGCCCACACCGGGGTCGGTATTGAATTCTACGGATCCGACGGACAACTCTATACCAACTGGGATGACGGTTGGTACGTGACGGGTGCACCGAAGGATTTCCGTAAACCGGAACCCTGGCACGAAGTCAAAGACAAACGCATTGACGATGAAATGCACACCGGATCGCGACAATCCTACGGTCTGCATGCCAATAACTTCATGGACTGCATCATAAGTCGCGAAAGCCCGGCCGCTTCCATTGAAAAGCACAATAAGACCTGCACGGCGATCCACCTCGGGAACATTTCCTACCGGGTCGGGCGTCGCCTGTATTGGGACCCGGAGCGCTACGAGTGCTTTAAGGATCGTGAGCTTACGATCCCGGATGCTGAGGCGACTCAGTTACTTGGCCGCGAATATCGCAAGGGCTATGAACTGCCGCGGGTCTAACGGACTAACCCCGCAGAGCACCACCCTAGGTCTACCGGTATTTGAAGCTAATCGCAGCAGGCGCCGGATTCGAGTTCCTTGATTTCTACGTTGCGAAAGAAAATTTCCGCCGCTTCAATCTCGAGAAGGATTCGCCCTTTCGTCAGGGGAGCGAACCACTTTTTGCCTCCTGCACCCTCGACCGGTTGCTGAATGTTTTTGCACTTGGCCACCAATTTCCCGTTGAGCCAGTGCTCGGAACAGTCGCCGCGACAGACGATCTCAATCTGATTCCAACCCGGTTTTTCCCACTGTCCGCGGTGCGCAAGGTGCGTGATCCCCGCTTGATGTCCATGCATCTGCTCAACGCCGCCGTCTTCACGAAGCATGAAAGTCGGCTTTCGCTCATCGCGCGTCTTCGGATCGACCCAGGTGTCGTACTGCAGGTTACCCACGGTGACGATATCACCGATGTTGGTCTTCTCTACCTGATATTGCATCGCTCGTGGCCAGACCCAGTCCCGACCGACGTGATGGTAATAAATGCCCGCATCTCGCAAAATTTCAAAGCGGGGCTTAAATTTTTTCTCGCCCCATTGGTACTGGACGCGAAAGTGATAATCACTGTATTCCTTATCGGTCCCAATGTAGCCCTGCACCACTTTGTCACCGTGCTCGGCATGCTTGTAGAGATGGATCAATCCATTTTCAATCGTGATGATCTTATCGGGATCGCTGTCGCGACCATGCTTTTGTAAAAAGGTGTACCAACCGTCGAGATTCTTCCCGTTAAATAAGGGACGGAAACCCTCAGCGGTTTGCTCTGACACGCTGCTTGACTCTTCCGCAATCGCGTTGAGACCCTGCGAGAAGCCCGCGATCCATCCCAAAATCCAGAAAAGTGTAAAGAAAAATTTGCGAGCCAATTCAGTCATTGCGTGATCCAATATCGAACAGTTAAAAGGGCGGGAAAGTCGGAAAGATCGTAGGCAGATTGTAGCAACTGCACAAAAAAAAACCAGCGAAGCGACCCTTCTCAAGGTTGCACCGATTTAAAAAAAAGGGTCTGTTCTTCACGCGAGCGTGGAGGCATGCCAGAATAGAAAGATCGAAGTCTTATTTGTTCCCTTTTCAATGGGAAGGACCCTTGCAAGATGTGCGGTATCGCCGGTGCTATTTGGACCCGTGAAGGGAGGCCATTGCCTGAGGAGGTTTTGCGGCAGATGGCCAAGGTCATCGAACACCGCGGACCGGACGGTGAAGGTTTTCACTTTGAGAAAAATTCTGCGAACGGTGTTGCCCTGGCGCATCGCCGGTTGAGCATCATTGACCTTGCCGGCGGCAAGCAACCGATGTGCAACGAAGATGAGACGATCTGGATCACCTTCAATGGCGAAATTTATAACTATCGGGAACTTCGCGACGAACTCCAAAAGCAGGGGCACACCTTCCGTACCGACTCCGATACCGAGACCATCGTTCATCTGTACGAAGAACGGGGCATGGACTTCTTGGCCGATCTGCGAGGAATGTTCGCCTTTGCGCTTTGGGACCGGCCTCGCGGTCGTTTAATTCTGGCCCGTGACCGCCTGGGACAAAAGCCGCTGATTTACCGGAGAGAAAATAACCGACTGCTATTTGCCAGCGAAATTAAATCGATCCTGCAGGTGCCGGGGGTTCCCCGGGAAGTCGACCCGCATGCACTGAGTGAATATTTGACTTATCTCTACGTGCCACAGCCGCGCACGATGTATGCGGGTATTGAAAAACTACCTCCGGCGCACTACGCAATCTACGAAAATGGTGATTTCAATATCGGTTGTTATTGGGACCTCGATCTGAACCGAAAAATATCGCGACCGTTCGAAGATGTCGGTGAAGAACTCAATTCGCAGCTCGACGACGCCGTGAGACTGCGACTGCGGAGCGATGTTCCCCTCGGTGCATTTCTTTCCGGAGGCATTGATTCAACCATCATCGTCGGCCTCATGCAGCGTCACGCAGCGCAAGCGACCAAAACCTACACGATTGGGTTTCCGATTTCTGACTTTGATGAGACGGCAGATGCTCGACTCATTGCCGAACACTTAAAGACCGACCACCATACGTTTGAAGTTAAACCCGACTCGCTTGCGGTCTTGCCAACGCTCACCTGGCACTACGATGAACCGTTTGGTGACAGCTCGATGATCCCGACTTATTACGTATCCGAGGTTACCCGGCGGCACGTCAAAGTTGCGCTGACCGGCGACGGGGGCGATGAACTCTTCGGTGGTTACATGCGCTATCAGACGGTACACAAGCTGGGAAGAATCGATAACTTTCCGCCGTTCGTGCGCCGACTCCTCGGCAACGGACTCTGGGACCTCTTACCGGCCCCCAACAAACAGGATGCCTTTTTGAGAAAGCTGCGGGATCGGATGCGTCTGTTGCGAAAAGAACCGCCCGAGCGATTCGTTCGTTGGGTCACGCAGTTTTCGGCGGCTACCCGCGATGCGCTGTTCACGCCTGAATTCGCCGCCCGTTTAGGCACCGACGATGCGGAACACGTGTTCGTCGATGCCATGAACAACTGCCGAGAGCGAAGTAGTGGCTCGCGGGCAATGCTCACCGACTTGCAGACGTATCTTCCTGATGATTTGCTGGTCAAAGTGGATATTGCGAGTATGGCGCATGCGTTGGAATGCCGCAGTCCCTTTCTCGATCATCACGTAGTCGAATTGGCCACCGCGCTGCCTTACACACAAAAGGTGTCGGGAACGACCTCGAAGTATATTCTCAAAGAGATTTATCGCCGCATGATTCCACCTCAAATTGCCTCGAGGCGCAAAATGGGATTCAGCATCCCTCTCGATCACTGGTTTCGCAATGAATTGAGAGATTTTCTCTTTGATCATCTGACCGATCCGGTTTGCCTGAATCGGGGTTACTTCAAACCGGAGGCGATCCATCGATTGCTCGCCGAGCACGAATCGGGGGACTGGGATCACAATCGTTCGCTCTGGTCGCTGCTTTGCCTTGAACTTTGGCACCGGATGTTCATCGATCCGGCCTCGGCACCCTCCGCGGCGCCCGAGGCTCCTACGGTCAAACTTGCGGAAGTGTAAGAACCGGTAATGCCCAAAGTCTATTTCTTGTTTTTTGTACTCATCCTGCCATCACTCTTCCTTGTCGATCTTTGTCGAGGTGATGAGAACAAAACACCGCACAACCCAACGCGAGTCCTTCCGCCCGGTAGCGAACGCTTGCTCTACCGTAAGCTCTTCTATGATGCAAAAGATCTTACGAATACTCGGCGGCAACAACTTGAAAGATCGCTCTCCTCGACCGAGGCTACCGAGGCGCGAAGGCAGCGGCTCAAGCGAGCGTATGCCGAATTGCTCGGGCCGCTCCCAGCCAAATCGCCACTCAAGCCCCGTGTGACCGGCCGGATCGAACGGAACGATTACCGGATCGAAAAGATTCTTTTCCAAAGCCAACCCGGCCATCATGTCACGGCGAATGTGTATATCCCCACCACAGGGAAACCTCCCTATCCGGGTGTCCTGCTTGCCTGTGGGCACAGCGATAACGGCAAGGCGTACCCGGCCTATCAAGCGGCGGCCGCCCTGATGGCTAAAAACGGCCTGGTGGTACTCTGCTACGATCCGATCAGCCAGGGCGAACGAATCCAACTTCCCGCTGCGCCCCGTTATGGCACCACGACCCACACGCTGCTCGATTTGGGTGCACTGCTGGTCGGTCGCAGCACGGTGTGGTACGAGTTGGTCGACGGGATGCGAAGCCTTGACTACCTGCGAACGCGACCGGAAGTCGACCCGAAAAAACCGATCGGCCTGACCGGGACGAGTGGCGGGGGAACGCAGACTACTTTTTTCATGGCCGCCGACCCGCGGATCGGGCCGGCCGCTCCCTCCTGTTATCTGATGACGCGTCTGCGCAAGTTTGAGACCGTTGGCCCTTCCGACGGTTGCCAATGGCTGCCGGGAGAGGGGGCGGCACTAATCGATCACTTTGACTACTGCGTGATGCGCGCTGATAAGCCCACCTTGGTGCTGGCAGCACGGGACGATTTTTTTGATATTCTTTCCTCGCGTGCGGCGGCCGACGAGACGCGCCGCGTCTACCGTGCCCTGGGAAAAGAAAAAAACTTCGACTTCTTTGAGGCCCTTTCGCCCCACGGTTTTCAGCAGCCGCACCGCCAGGAAGCAACTCGCTTCATGCGGCAGTGGCTTCTTGGTGATGCGACAGCCATTTGGGAAACCGACTTTGAGCCACTGCCGGACGAAGAGGTCCGGGTGACGCAGAGCGGACAGGTACTCGAAGATTTTCCCGAGGAAACCACTGTCGCCGCCATGAATCTTCAGGCGGCACGGAAACTGGACTCGGCGCGGCAAGCATTTTGGGAATCGACCTCGAAGGGAGACCAATACCACACCATTGCTGGACTGACCGGACTTACCGCGATGCTACTCAAAGAGGGGCCTCTGTCGATTGAAAAGCAGGGAATCATCGAGCGAGAGCAGGGGCGCATCGAAAAAATGGTATTCAACCGCGGGGGGGATGTCCCACTACCGGCACTCTTATACATGCCGCGGGCGAAAGCCGGTGAAACAAATGAACCGCTGCAGGTGGTCCTTTACGTCGATGGCCGTGGAAAGCAAGCCGCCGCTGGTGACGATGGAGAGATAGAACGCCTCGTCGCGAGCGGCAAAGCAGTTCTGGCGGTGGACCTCCGCGGCTACGGGGAAACCCGCGATACGGGTTCCTATCATAAGGACATCAACGACGAAGAGCGAACCAGCATGTTGGCAATGTATCTCGGCAAGCCACTGCTCGGACAGCGCGTGGCAGATGTGACGACCTGTCTCGATTTTCTGGAGCGGCGAGGCGACATGGACGCAACTGCGGTAGAACTCGTAGCCGTCGGTCGTGCAGGCCCGGTCGGCCTGCATGCGGCCTATTTCGATCCGCGGATTCGTAAGCTGGTGCTCAAAGATTCGATCCGCAGCTGGATCGACGATGTGGTGGCAAAACCCCTTGCGCCGCATCTGCTGGCCCAGGTGGTACCGGGCGCGCTCAAGTTCTATGACCTCACCGACCTTGAGGCGGCACTCGGGGATCGAGTCGAGCGACAATAGCCCAGATCTCGTTCGTCGAGTCGCTGAGCGGACCTACTTTTTTTCCGGCTTTTTGAAGTGCTCTTTTTCCTTATCGCCCTCGCGGGCCTCAGGAGCGCTTAACTTCAACTTGCGAACGCGGCCCGTATCGTCGAACGATCCGATACCGACATATCCCCAGCCCAACTCTCCATTGTTGGCCTCCATGATCGGCTTCTCCATATTGTCGACAAAGACCAGAATCGTATCGCCCTCGCGCTGGATGCGAACGTTGTGCCAGCCATCGTTCGACCATTTATGGCCATCGGTCGTTTTGTGTGAAATTTTTATCCGCGGCGCGTCGTCCACAATGAACACATTGTGCGCTCGATCATCGGTCTTCGACGCAATGTGGGTGTAATAGTAGTTAGCCGGGTCAGAAAAATTTGTGAACACACACATGTCGCGGTGCCCGTATTCCTTACCTGTCTGCTGCAGTTCTAGATCGAGCACAAAATCTTTGACCATTTTATCGGTGAGCAAAGCAATGTTTCGAGGCGAGGTATGAGGGGGGCCGTATTGGCTTTTCCCGTAGAGATCCAAATAGCCTTCTCCCTCTTCGGTCTTCCCCAAGCGCCAAGCAGCCGGATCGCTGAACTGGAAATCATCCATCGCATCGTCATCGGAAAAATCTTGCTCGTAGACAACCTTATATTGATCCTGTCCCGCTTCGGCCAACCGATGCCAGGCATAAATCCAGACGAGTACCACGGCGGCAAAGAGAAGTAGTATCCAGGAAGAAGCGGTCTTCATTATGTCCTCACGAAAACAATGGTTAGGAAAAAGGGAACAGGCCGATTCTAGCCATCTCTCCGGCGACATGTCAAACGAGTGCCGCGTGTGCGTTGCGAACCAACGAACGATGTGCAATGATCTGCCTAGCCGTCGAACCACAACCTTTCAACGGGGAAATTACATGCCTGGTCGCTCATGTTGTTTTTTGTTCGTCATCTGGATTGCTATCGTAGCCGCCCCACGCACTGGAGTAGGCCAGCAAAAAAAGGGCGATTATCCGATCACTCCCGTACCTCCCACCTCCGTGCAAGTCGACCATGGTCTCTGGAAAAAAAGAATCGAAACGAATCGTAAGGTGACGATTCCGTATGACTTTCAGAAGTGTGAGGAGACGGGCCGTATCGCCAACTTTGCGATCGCTGCCGGACAAATCGATGGCAAGCACCAGGGATTCTGGTTCAACGACTCCGATGTATTCAAGGTGATCGAAGGG
>JAQWPY010000074.1 GCA_029245145.1 Pirellulales bacterium
CGACTTCGCACTTTTGGCCATCAATGTAAAGCGCCAGGCCCTCGGCCCGACTCGAGCCGTTGTAACTGACCGCCACGTGGAACCAGCGATCGAGAGGCATTTTCTCTTGTGTGCGGATGCGAATCGCATTACCTGGCCAAAAGTGAACAAGCGCGGCACTTAACCGCCCATCCTCCACCAGCAGTTCGTATCCGCGACTGCCGGCGTCGGTCCAACCGAGTGAACGGTGAAAGATGACCGCCCGCTCCGGATATTCTCTCGCCCGCATCGCCAAAGCAATCGTGAACCCGTCGTAGCGGCGAAAGTCACCGATCGGAGTACCGACCTCATCGTCCCCGGAAATCGCTGCCCCCCGGCCTCGAAAGCCATCGACCGCCGTACCCCCCCGCGGCAACTCTTGCTCGAAATCAAGAGAGGCAATCGGCACCGGCGGGCCCTTCGTGTGGTGACGCGATGCCCCCGACTTCTCGCGGTCGGCTACCGCTACCAGGTCGGCCTCGGCGCGGGTGACCCGCTCGGCGGCGGTGGCCATCGCCTGCCGCTGCGCATCGGTGGGCAGGTTGAGCGTCGGGGTGGGCACCGATTGCGTCGAATAGGAGTAGAGGCCCGCCTCGTCAATATTATTGAAGAACGCGAAAAGCTGATAATACTCGCGCTGTGAAATCGGATCGTATTTATGGTCGTGGCAGCGACAACACTCCATCGTCAAACCCATCACTGCAGTGCTGACGGTCTCGAGCCGGTCGGCGACGTACTGGGTCCGAAATTCCTCCGGCACGCTGCCCCCCTCCGTCTTTTGGGGGTGCAGGCGGTTGAAGGTCGTGGCCAGAATTTGCGAAGGACCTGCGTCGGGAAGCAAATCGCCGGCCAACTGTTGATGAATAAATTCATCGTAGGGCACGTTAGCATTGATCGCATCGATCACCCAATCGCGCCAGGGCCACACGTAACGATCGCGATCGACCTGGTAGCCGTAGGTATCGCTGTAGCGGGCGGCGTCGAGCCAGATGGAAGTCACGCGTTCGGCAAACCGCGTCGAGTCGAGGAGTTGGTCTACTACTTTTTCGTATGCATCGGGATCGGTGTCGCTGAGAAATCGATCGAGTTGCTCGAGGGTGGGCGGCAAACCGGTGAGGCTTAAACTGACCCGTCGAAGCAGGCCCGCCCGATCGATCGGTCGAGCCGGGGCAAAACCTTCAGCCTCGAGACGGTCGAGCACGAAGGCATCGATCGGATTGCGAATCCACAGAGGATTGTTCTCCCGCGGAATGTCGGTCGCTGCGATGGGCTGAAACGCCCAGTGCCCCTCCCATGCGGCCCCCTCGGCGATCCAGCGTTTGAATTTTTCAATTTCGGCTGGCGAAAGCGAGCGGTCTGATTCGGGGGGTGGCATCCGCACGTCGGTATCAGAGGAGGTAATGCGGGCAATCAGTTCACTGGCCGCAATATCGCCCGGCTCCACCGCACGATAGCCACCCAAGTCCGCAAACGCCCCTTCCTGCGTGTCGAACCGCAAATCGGCCTGTCGCTGTCCGGCGTCCGGACCGTGGCAATGAAAACAGCGATCGGATAACAGAGGGCGGATATCCCGGCTAAAATCGATCGGCTCCTTCGATTCCGGGTGCGATTCCTCGGCCTGCAGCACACCACTCGCAGCCAGCCAGGCGACAAACAGCGCACCGAGCCGCACCCACCCGCCATACCTCATCGAGTTGTTTTGCCGCGAGACTATCATCTTCTCTCCGTGAGGGTACTCACCCCGAACATCCCCTCGCGGTATCTTCGTTGTTTCCGCAGAATAGTGGGCCAGCTCCGGACGCCCCCATTATAGGCGACCCACACGATAGATCAATTTGGCATTCCCGCTCGCGGGATGCCGCATTCCAAACCAGTTCCGTGACCACACTACTTGAAATTAAAGGCGCGGAAAAGCGCTACAGCGACCAGCTCCTGCTCGATCGGACCACCGTCGCCCTGCCGCAGGGCTGCAAGATCGGAATGGTCGGACGCAACGGCGCAGGAAAGTCGACCTTGATCCGTGCGCTCGTCGGCGAAGAAGAACTTGATGCCGGGGAGGTGCTGCGCCATCCCCGACTGCAACTCGGATATCTGCGACAGCACGACCCGTTTCTTCCCGGAGAGTGTGTGCTGGAGTTTTTGATGCGCGATAGCGAAAAAGCGGAGTGGCAATGCGGCGAAGTGGCAGCCGAGTTTGCCCTCAGCGGAGAAAAACTGACCACCGCAATCGACACGCTCTCCGGTGGCTGGCAGACCCGGGTCAAACTTGCCGCACTGCTGCTCCATCAACCGAATATGCTACTACTCGATGAGCCGACCAACTTTCTCGATATCCGCACCCAACTGCTGCTCGAGCATTTCCTTAAGCACTTTCGTGGCGGCTGTTTGATCGTCTCGCATGACCGAAGCTTCCTGAAGGCCACCTGCACTCACACCCTTGAACTTTTGCGTGGCAAACTGTCGCTATTTCCCACCGATATTGAAACCTACGTGCAGCAAAAGCAGGAACGACGCGAACATGACCAACGAGTCAATGCCGCAACCCTTGCCAAGCGCAAACAACTGGAGACGTTCATTCAGAAAAATCGTGCCAACGCCAACACTGCTTCACAGGCACGAAGCAAAAAGAAGCAACTCGAAAAACTTAACCTGCTTGAGGAGGAGACCGATGAGAAGCGGGTCCGATTCCACGTGCCCGAGACCGACCTGCGTCGCGGCACGGCCCTCCGCTGCAGCGGGCTGGCTATCGGTTATGAGAATCATCCGGTGGCCGATGCAATTCATCTGGAGATTGAGCACGGTCAATGCACTGTCGTGGTCGGCGATAACGGCCAGGGGAAAACCACACTCCTGCGGACCATCGTCGATTCGCTGCCACCACTCGATGGCACATGCGGCTGGGGGCACGGCTGTAAGATCGGGATCTACGCACAACACGTCTACTCGACACTGCCACCGGAGCAGACGATTTTTGATTACCTCGACTCATGTCGCGGGCCCGAAACGAGTACACAGACGCTGCTCGATATTGCCGGAAGCTTTCTCTTCGGCGGAAGCGCAATCGAAAAGAAAATTAGCGTACTGAGCGGTGGAGAACGGGCGCGCGTCTGTCTGGCCGGCCTGCTGCTTGCGCCTCATAACGTGCTGGTCCTCGATGAGCCGGGCAATCACCTGGATGTCGAAACGGTCGAGTCGCTCGCCGAGGCTTTAATCGCCTATCAGGGCACCGTCATTCTCACGAGCCACGATCGACACTTCGTCAGCCGCGTTGCCGATAGCGTCATCGAAGTGAAAGATGGCACAGCCACGCTCTATCCTGCCAACTACGAGGCGTACCTCCATCGCATCGAAGTGGAGTGTAACGAGGTTTCGGGAGCAGAGAGTAATTCAAAGCGGGAAAAGGGGAAGCGAAAGGAAAAAAAAGGCCGTGGACGGAATGTCCGCAAGGAGTTGGCCGCCTTGGAGAGAAAAATCAACAGTCGCGACAACGAACGCAAGGTGGTTCAGCAACGCCTGCTGGAAACCCGCGATCCTCTGATTGCCGAGAAGGCGCACGCAGAGCTTACCGAACTGCAAGCTGAAATATCAGAACTCGAGTCGCAGTGGCTTGAACTCGACCAGGAGAGCTAGGACACTGCGGAAGAAGAGAACAACCCCTCAGGCCAGGAGATGCCCCGTGTCGGAACCGCTCTATCGCATCTGTCAGCTCGACGAGATTCCCCCGGTGCCTTGTCCCTGCGGACAGACCCGGCGGGCCTTTACCGACGATGCGGCGCAAATCGCTTCGCTGCACCTGGTCACGACCGAGGGCGAGGCGGAGAGTCACTATCACCGGCAGACCACGGAAATCTACTATTTCCTGGAGGGAGAAGGTGAAATGGAACTCGACGGCACCCGCCATCCGGTGCGCAGCGGCTCAGCCGTGCTGATCAAGCCGGGCTGCCGCCATCGCGCAATCGGCAACCTTAAATTCATCAATGTGCCGATCCCCGCCTTCGACCCGGAAGACGAGTATTTCGACACCGAAAACGCCTCTGCGACGCTTTGATCGCGGCAGAATCGCGTTTTCTCTCTTTTTAGGGTTTTACCGGGGAACTTTTGCGATACGGCAGAGTCGAATACCTCAGTTGGGATAAATCACATTGGACGAGGAACCCAGAGAGTGCGATACACCGCTCTTTTTATCGGCCTGCTGCTTGTGGCGCTTCTTGGTGTCGCTGTGGTGGCCACTGTCATGGTGCCCGGCGTGACAACGCCCGTTGGGCAAACGGCCATCCGCGGAACCACCTCGGCAACCGACCCGCTCGTCCCCCCGCTCACGATCGATTTTTCCGACGGGCATTTTTCCCACGACCCTGCGGCAGTTCCGCATGGCCATGGTGAGAATCAGTGTGCCTCGGGCTGTGCGGCCAGTCGGCACCCGACCGGGCAGTTGACTGCAGCCGCGTTCCACCGGTTACTCACCGCATATCAACAAACCGCTCCGACCGGAGAAAATGAGGCCCTGGAAAAAATCCTTTTCTACGGACGCCAAAGCCAACTGCATTGGCAAAGCGCCAAACACAGTGCCATCGATCCGCTCTGGCGGACCATTCTCGATGCGGAACTCAACAAGACACACGTGCGCATTTCATTGCGCATTTTGGACGAGGCGGGCCGGGTCCGCTCGCGGATCAATGGCATTCGCGTCCCGCTCGACCGCCGACACGTCTTTGAGATGGAAAACGAGGGCCTGCAGCCGCTGGTGACCAGCGGCACGGTCAAGCGGGTCGGAATCGATCACCTTTGGACCCGCTTGTGACTTGAGGGGGTCCACTTTGTGGCAGGGCCGTGGTTCACGGTCATCAGCAATAACGCCGATTGGCAACCGCTCGGAACGCTGTGGGTCAGTGATGGGGGTCACGATGGACCGGGACAGATAGAGATCAAACTTCAACTGGTGGAGAACGAAGATGCAAACGAAAAAACGAACCCTGCTCAGCTTGTGGACTCTCCTCTTTACGATCGTCGCGATTGAGGCGTCGGCCGACCCCTGCGGAATGGTGCCGCCGATTTACATTGGTCAGCCGCCCGTGCTGACCCGAGTCGGCGAGCAGCAGACGTATGTATTCTTCAAGGACGGGATCGAAACATTTGTGATCCGCCCCGGATTTAAAGGCGACGTCGACAATTTCGGCATGCTGATTCCGTTCCCTACCCCGCCCGCACTCCGCAAAGTGCCCGACAATATCTTTGGCCAGATTGCGGCAGCCGTCGATCCTCCGGAGGTGATCATCCACCTCAATCCGCCCGTGGCATTTTCCGCTCGAGCGAAGATGTCGGTGGAAAACTCGGCAGCGGCCGGTGGACTTGAGTTCGCGGATATGGAAGTCCGCGTGATCCGGCAGGAAGCGGTCGGTATGTACGAGGTGGCCGTGCTGGAGGCCGGCAGCGCTGCGGCGTTGAAAAAGTGGATGGACTCAAACGGTTTCCGCTACCCGAACGGAATGGACGCGGTCTGCAATGATTATGTGCAGAACGGGTGGTGCTTTGTAGCCGTAAAAACGAAAGTTGGGCAAAAGCGGGGCGTCGACCCGGCCCCCGGACAGCGCACAGTCGAGGAAGACCTGCCGAGCGGTGCAGTCTTCGATGGCTTCGTGCAGGGCATGGGGTTTCGATTTAAAACCGACAAGCTCGTCGTCCCGATGCGGCTTAGCGCGTTTAACGAGGGTGAGTTGCGGAATATCGTCTACCTCCTGAC
>JAQWPY010000104.1 GCA_029245145.1 Pirellulales bacterium
CATGATCGAGCGGACCTGCACCGACGAACTCCTCGGAAGATGCTTCGACCGATACTTCCAGGCGCAGAGTGCTCCGCAGGCAGTCCGCGAGCGGACTGCACTTGCCGCACGTGTCCTGGCCGCCGGATGCGTTGCCGATCCGAGCGGTAAATTTGAAGTCGTTGGAATCGGTTGCGGACCCGCCCTGGAAATCGATCAGGCTCTCCGGCTCCTCGACTCGCAACCACACGCCGCAATCCACCTCAGGCTCTTCGATCTTTGCGGCGATGCTCTGAAATGCGCCCAAACGCGACTCCAGTCGCTGCTCCCGCCGCAGCAAGTCACGGCGATGCGTGAAAATCTTCCTCGCCTGCCCCAGCGAAAAGAGGCTCGCACATTGCTGGGCAATCCCGATTTGATCCTGTGCCCCGGTTTATTCGACTACCTCGACCGCCCCGCAGCCGTCGGACTCCTTCGCCTCTTCTGGCAGCAGTTGGCCGACGGGGGCCACCTTTTGGTCGGCAATTTTGCGCCGGACCATGCCACCCGTGCGTACATGGAATGGATTGGCAACTGGTACCTGACGTATCGCTCATTTGAGGACCTTCGCGGTTTGGCGGCCGAAGCAGACATTCCCGACGATAGCTTTCAAATCGGCAGCGAATCAACCGGAACCGATTGGTTTCTCTCGGCCGAAAAAAAACGTGAGTAAGTCGCAAAACCGAGCAGGACAGTGGGGATGGAAAAAATGCAGGACACGGATGGACACTTTTTCCACCTTCCACTAAAAATGTCGGGGAGTACGGAGTCCCCCCCAACACACAAAGCGGTACGAAGCGGTACGAAGCGGTATGGATGACCCGGCAAAGGCACTTTCCAAAGCAATCGAAGACGGTACGGCGGTGGTCGGTGTTATCGGACTCGGCTATGTCGGTCTGCCGCTGATCGATGCCTTCACAACGGCTGATTTCCATACGATGGGTTTCGATGTTGATCAGGCAAAAGTCTCGCAGTTGCTCGACTGCAAAAGCTATATCGGGCACATATCTTCTGCGAGGATCAAGGAACTTGTCGAGAGTAAGCGGTTCGTACCGACGGTCGACATGTCGCGGTTGGCAGAAGTGGATGTGATCATCATCTGTGTGCCGACCCCACTCTCGGCAAGCCGCGACCCCGACCTCACCTATGTCGAAGCGACGACCGCAACGATCGCCAAATACATGCGGCCTGGCCAACTGATCGTACTGGAAAGCACGACCTATCCCGGAACCACCCGAAGCATTCTGCTCCCGATTCTCGAGTCGAGCGGTCACGTTGTGGGCGAAGATTTTTTTCTGGCCTACAGCCCCGAACGGGAAGATCCGGGCAACCCGCAATTTTCGGCGAGGGGCATCCCCAAGGTGGTCGGTGGCATCGAACCGAAAAGTCAAGCGATTGCGGAGTCTCTCTATTCGCAGGCCGTCGTGTCGCTCGTCCCGGTTTCGAGTCCCGAAGTGGCGGAAGCATGCAAAATTATGGAAAACGTTTACCGTTCGGTGAACATTGCGATGGTCAACGAAATGAAAATACTTTTCGACCGTCTGGGAATTGATATCTGGGAGGTCATCGAGGCGGCCAAAACGAAACCGTTCGGCTTCCAGGCCTTTTACCCCGGCCCCGGCCTCGGTGGACATTGCATCCCGATCGACCCGTTCTATCTGAGCTGGGTTGCCCGCTCCCACGGTCTCTCGACGCGGTTCATCGAACTGGCAGGTGAGGTGAATCGATCGATGCCTCACTATGTGGTGGAGGGGGTGACCAAGGCGCTGAATGAGAGAGGAAAGCCTCTGCTCGGGAGCCGCATTTACATCCTGGGAGTCGCCTACAAAAAAGATGTCGACGATCCCCGCGAAAGTCCGGCATTTGAACTTTTTGATCTATTGCGTGCCGCGGGTGCGAAACTGAGTTACAACGATCCGCACATCCCGTCGCTTCCGCAAATGCGGCAACACGATGTCCCCGATCTGCAGAGCGAGCCCCTGACGCCGGAATATCTTGCCGATCAGGACTGCGTTCTCATATCGACCGATCATTCGGCGTACGATTACCACTTTATCGTCGAACATGCACCACTGGTCATCGACACGCGGAACGCCTGTCGCGAGGTGCAGCAGGGACGCGAAAAAATCCACAAGTGTTGAGTCGCCCGACGGATCGGTGGTTTAGGTCGCCAGCACCGTCGCCTGATGTCGGGCGATTGTCTGCCGATAAAGTGCAAGATACCGGGCCGCACTTTGTTGCCACGACCAATCCTGCTGCATGGCGACCGTCACCATCTGCTGCCACAGTTCGGGATGATCCCGATAGAGAGACAAAGCGGCTTCGATCGTCTGCGCAAGTGCTGCCTGTGTGTAGGACTGAAAACTGAATCCGGTCGCGTTCCCCAGGGCGAGTGTTTCTTCATTAGCGCCGGTCACCGTATCGGCCAACCCGCCGGTTTCGTGCACCACCGGTAGCGTTCCGTACTTCAAGCTATAGAGTTGGTTCAGCCCGCAGGGTTCGTACTCACTCGGCATCAAGAACAGATCGGCCCCTGCCTCGATGCGGTGGGCCAACGGTTCCGAAAAATCGATCACGACTCCGATCCGGCCCGGATTTTCTGAGGCCAAATCGCGGAGTTGTTTCTCGAGTCGCTTTTCACCCGTGCCCAGAATTGCCCATTGCACATCCTCGCGCTCGGCCCATGCCTGCATTACCGGAACCGCCAGTTCGAGACCTTTCTGCCCGGCGAGGCGCCCGACAAAACCGATCAACGGTCGATCGGGGTCCGGCTTGAGCCCCAACTCCCGTTGCAGTGCGCGTTTGCAATCTGCCTTGCCTTCCCGGTAGTCATCCACACCGTACGGTCGCACCAGATAACGGTCCTCTGCCGGATCCCAGATCCGGTAGTCGACCCCATTAATGATCCCCGAAAGCACGCTGCGACGCGCCCGAAGCACGGGCTCTAGACCGCAGCCGAGTGGCTGAGATTGAATTTCCTCCGCGTAGCGTGGACTGACTGTGTTGATTGCGTCGGCAAAGATCAATCCCGTTTTGAGTAAATTGAGATCGCCATGAAATTCCATCTGCTGCCAATTGAAGTACTTCCAGTCGATTCCGGTCAGCAGCATGTCCCAGTGCCAGAACGTTCCCTGATAGGCGAGGTTGTGTACCGTCATCAGCGTCGCAATGCGGGCCAAACGCTCGCTATCGCCTTCGATCTTGAGATACGCCGGAATCAATCCGGTCGTCCAGTCGTGCGTATGCAATAAATCCACATCGAGCGGAACCTGCTCGATGAGTTTGAGGACTGCCCGCGAGAAAAATACGAAGCGTTCGCAATTGTCCTCGTAATCGGCACCCCCTTCTCCGTAGATGCCATCGCGACCGAAGTAATCATCCTGCCGGATGAAGTAGACCGATACTTCGCTTTCGGGCAAGCGCCCGAGCAATACCTCGGCTTTCACTGATTTACTACCGACGGGAACCTCGAACTCGATCGGCGTACTCTCGATCGATTGCCCCCGATGTGCCACGCCCCGGTAGGCGGGCATCACGAGGCTGACCGTATGACCGGCCCGGGCAATCTCGCGCGGCAACACGCCGCAAACGTCGGCCAACCCGCCGGTCTTCGCATAGGGGACGGCCTCGCTGGTCGCAAAACAAATGTGCATGCGCAACCTCCCGAAAGACACAAAACGTCCACTCACGCCTAGAGCCGGTTCTACCAAAAACGCAGCGGCAGGGAAACTTCAAAGCAGTCGCAAACGCAGGATCGGGGCCGGCGTGTGGGAGACGGGTTAAAACACCCGTGACTCACGCACCAAGGACACCGGCAATCGACTCACAAAGCAATTCCATGTTATCTGCCGTCATTCCCGCGACATTAACCCGCCCGGAGCCGACGATATAGATCGATTTTTCTTCGCGCAGTGTCTCGACTTGCTGCGGTGAGAGCCCGGAGAAAGAAAACATTCCTCGCTGCTCCTTCATAAACGAAAAATCTTGCTCGACGCCTTTGTCGGCAAGCGTGGCAGCGAACAGGCCACGCATCGCATGGATTCTCGAGCGCATCACATCCACCTCACCGTGCCAATCGCTACTGAGCGATTCATCGCTGAGAATGGTCTTCACGATTGCGGCTCCATGGGCCGGAGGGTTGGAGTAATTCGTGCGAACCCGCAACTTCACATGGCCGAGCGCCGTATCGGCCTGCTCCGCTGTGCGTGCAACGAGCGTCAGCGCGCCAATCCGATCGTTGTAGAGTGAGAAGTTCTTCGAGTAGGAACTGCAAATCAATACTTCGTCACACGCAGCACAAACCGCCCGAAGTCCCGCCGCATCCTCCTGAACGCCATCCCCGAAACCCTGATAGGCGAAGTCAATCAAGGGCAGCAGACCGCGATCGCGGAGAACCGCTGCAATTTGCTCCCACTGTTGTTGACTCGGGTCGACTCCGGTGGGGTTGTGACAGCAGCCGTGCAGCAGCACCACATCGCCGGCAGGCAACGTTTCGAGCTTGCTGATCATGCCCGCAAAATCGAGCGAGTTGGAATCGACATTAAAGTAAGAATAGGTATCGACCGGAACGTGGGCGGCCGCAAAGATCCCCGGATGGTTGGGCCACGTCGGTTGGCTCAGCCAGAGCGTTGCCTGTGGAAACATCGTATGTAAAAAATCGCCGGCAACGCGCAACGCCCCGGTGCCGCCTGGCGTTTGTGTGGTTCGGGCCCGCTCTGAGAGCGACTCGAACCCATCGCCGAAAAGCAACTCCTGTACGGCCTGGCCGAACTCCGGCGAACCGGTCATCGGCAAATATCCTTTGCTCTTCTGCTCTGAGAGAACTCTTTTTTCTGCTTCCTTCACCGTCTCAAGGACGGGAGTCTGTCCTGCATCGTCTTTATACACACCGACCGTGAGGTTGATCTTGGCCGGGTTGGGATCATTACGAAATGCCTCGGTTAAACCTAAAATGGCATC
Source organism: Pirellulales bacterium (assembly GCA_029245145.1). Classification (GTDB taxonomy): domain Bacteria; phylum Planctomycetota; class Planctomycetia; order Pirellulales; family UBA7805; genus UBA7805. The sequence goes on from JAQWPY010000104.1 coordinate 4,978, forward strand.
TGGTTTTGCCGGTTGAAGTTGCTCAAACATGCTCGCTTCCTGTTGAATTCCCGTTTGATTCATTGTGTCGATTTCTCTGTTAGGCGTTGAGGGGAGGGTGGACACTCGAAACACCGCGACTCGCTTCCTTGAAGCTTGACTTCACCTCACCTGAGGTGTCATCATATTAGAAGTTCGGAACATATTAGAAGTTCGGAACCGCTGCTCCCAGGAGGGATTGCCGGGATCCGATCTTCCGTTTTCCTGCCGCCCCCATGTTGTATCGATGATCGACCCTCACAGCAACGACCGACTGGATGTCGAGTTTTCCACCCAGTTCGTCCATCGCGTACGCTTCACCCGTGATATTTTGGGGGCAGACCAGGACGTTCTTGCCGATTTACTTCAGGGCTCGGGCAGCCAAAAGCCACGCGTGCAGTTCTGGGTCGACGAGGATGTTGCCCGCGCAGACTCCCAACTGAGCCAGAAATTGCGCGATTTTTCTGATTCCTACGCAGACCGCATCCAGCGCGTCGGGAACGTGCAACTTGTTCCCGGCGGCGAAAAAATCAAAAACGACATCCACATCCTCGAGCGGATGCTCAAGGTCTTTCACGTCTCCGACCTGGACCGGCGCAGTTACATCGTGGTAATCGGCGGGGGCGCGGTCCTCGATGCCGTCGGTTTCGCCGCCGCTATTGCGCATCGCGGAATTCGTCTGATCCGCCTGCCCACCACCACGCTCGCCCAAGCCGACTCCGGTTTGGGGGTAAAAAATAGCGTCAATCTGTTCGGCAAGAAGAACTGGATTGGAACGTTTGTGGTCCCGTGGGCCGTCATCAACGACCATTCGCTCTTGGAAACGCTCAGCCAACGTGACTACATTTGCGGCTTTTCCGAAGCGGTCAAAGTCGCACTCCTCAAGGATGCCGAGTTATTCGCCCGCATCGAGCGGGAGAGTCTTCAGATTGCCCAACGCAAATCACCGGATGCTGAGGCGATTGTGAGGCATGCCGCCATGCTGCATTTGCAGCACATCACCGCCGGAGGAGACCCCTTTGAAATGCTTGAAGCACGACCGCTCGATTTCGGGCACTGGTCGGCTCACAAGTTGGAAGCGATACTGAAATTCACCATTCGCCACGGGGAAGCAGTGGCGATCGGGCTTGCGATCGATACCGTGTATTCCACCCTGGCACACTCTCTGCCCACCTCCATCGCTGACCGCGTGCTCGACTGCCTCGGTCGACTCGGTTTCTGTTTCAAACCCCTTGCCGAGGTCGATCGCCATGTCCTGCTTGCCGGCCTGGAGGAATTCCGCCAACACCTCGGGGGCCGGCTCACGGTGACCATGCTTTCCGGGCTCGCCGATCCGATCGATGTACATCAAATCGATCGCGAGGCCATGATGCAAGCAATCCAGCGTGTGGCGGCCACCGCACAGGCCAGCAAAACCTGAGGGCCAGTCGGCACCTGCCGGCGAACCGTCCAATCGCCCCCTTTTTGCAGTAAAGGCAGTCCTGTTACGAGATTAGCACCGGTCGGTATGGGCTTCCGTCTGCCCGTATAACCGTCAAGGTTTCACTACCTTTGCGAAGCGGAAAATTTCGCCTAACAGTTGTCGTAAGCCATTTGCAAAAAAAGGGTTCGGAACGTTCAAGGCTCTTTATCGGCGCAGCCGATACGGTAGTTGTCGCTTCATGGTGGGGCCCCAAGCCTCATCAGTGGCAAGACAGCGAAGCGTTGTGGTGAGATTTAGCAAGTCAAGGATGTGCTTGCTCGGCCGCGACGTGACCCACACTTTGAACCCCGGGTTGACCACCCAGCCAACCTGCCTGTACGGCTCACACTTCCCGTCGATTGACCCTTATCGGAAAGTGTGACCACTCACATGGAAGTGAGTTGTATCGCCGGATACGTCTCAACTGCCAAATGATCCGCAGACAGGATTTAACTCGCGGTTCGGATCGTAAAGGAGACATAGTTCTATGAAGTGGAGCATATTTGTCGGCGCGCTCGTATTGAGCGTAAGCCTGTGCACCAGCCAACATAGTTACGGTTTCGAACTGCTCGACCGTATGCTTGGTGTTGGCTGTGGTTGTGACACCTGCGGTTGTGATGCCGCTCCTGGTTGTGGTTGCGACACTGGATGTGACGCTGCCCCGGCTGGTTGCGATGCCAAAGCAGACTGCGGATGTGAAAAGTCCTGTGGTTGCGACCGTGGCTGCAAGAGCCGCTGCTGTGGTGGCCTGCTTGATTTCTTCCACTGCCATCGTGGTTGCTGCAAGAAGAAAGATTGCGGATGCGATTCGAATGGTTGCGATGCTGCCCCGGCTTGCGGTTGCGATGCCGCCAAGTCCTGCGGTTGCGATCGTGGCTGCAAGAGCCGCTGCAAGAGCCGCTGCTGCAAAGATCGTTGCTGCAAAAAAGATCGTTGCTGCAAAAAAGACCGTTGCTGCAAGAGCCGTTGCAACAAGTGCAACAGCTGTGGTTGCGACAATGGTGGATGTGACGCTGCTCCCGCTGGTTGTGGCGCAGAGCCCGCCTGTGGATGTGGCGCTGCTGGTTCGGCCGATGCCGTCCCGATGCCCCCCACGCCGAAGCCCGATGCTTCCGCGTTGATCGGTCGTCGTGGAATGTATGCCGCCAAGTAGTGTTTCGACACTCTTGTAAAGCGTAAGATAATCTCGGCCCGTCGGATTTCCGGCGGGCCGAGTTTTTTTATTCCCGTGAATCCGCCCCTCGCTGTTGGATCACGGCTGCCGCGTAGGTCAGCAAGTCATCCTCCGACTCCAGGTAGCGAAGCAGCCGGTCATACTCTCCGGAACGTTCTGCTAGCTCGAGCAAGCTCGGTGCGAGCGATTCGGCCGATCGCTGCGTTCCGATCAGCTCGATTCTCGCGGCCAACGCCTCGTCGCAGCGACCGAGTCGCGCGAGCAACGAAACATAAACCTCGGCTGGCCCGGGGTTCTGCTGCTCCCCTATCGCCTCTGCTTTGCTGCGGAAATACGCAACCGCCTCTTCCACCTCTGTCCCTAACAGGGCGGAAAATAGGAGCCGGTGGCTCTCGTAGGGATCCTCAAACGGGGCAGGGCCCGGAAAATGAAAATTCTGGTGCAGTCGCTTGCCGTAAATGGTCAAATCGACCGCTCGCTTCAGAACGTCCTCCGACTCGACGATCTCGGCCATACGCACGACCGAACTGAGATGAGACGCATCGACGTGGACAGTGTATTCCCCGAATTCATCGTGACACATCTGCAGCAACTGGCCCAACGCATCGGTCGCTTCGGCACCACCGGTCGCTGTCCCTCCCAGGGCGGACGAAAAGTTAGTCACCAATTCGTGATGCAGGTGATCGATCAGTAGCCCCGCAACGAGGCGACGATCCTCGAGCGAATGAGTCGGCATTACCGATTCATAAGTTGTGATTGCGTTACAGGTACCCATCTCTTTCAGAAGGTGGCCGAACCCGAGCACGACATCGACCCCCTCATAGATTGCAATTTCGAGAAGGCTCTCGACGTTTTGGGCGTCGACCTCCATCACGGCCAGATGGCCTCGCATCGCGGCCCGATCATCCACCGTACGGAGGTACATCCACGCTTCCCGGATTTTCCCTGCTTGGAGAAACAATCTTCCGGTCTCGCGACACGCATCGAGATAGCTCTGCTCCAAAGACTCTCGCAGCGGTGAATCCATGGCGTCGATCTGGAAATGCGCCTCGAGCGGCAGGCCCGCACGCTGGCGGCAAAGCATCAACCGCGTTTCGAAGAATTCGTGGTACCTCGATTCGGCACGGAAGTAGTCGGCCAACTCAGTGAGCGCCGCTTCTGATCCCCTCTCCTCCACGGTACCGCGGACCGCGCCAAAACGCTGTTCTTCGTTCGATGATTTTGCTTCCGCCACTTGGCATTCTCCGTCGGTCGCGGTCCGCTGTGCTCGAACAGACCAATCAATTCGCAGTGCATACCGCGTGGGCGCTTGCCCACCGGGTGCGTTTTTTTCGCATCTACTCCCGCATCCTACACTCGAGTCCGAGCGACCACAATCAGCATCTTCCGGATCTCCCGCGTTACGGAGTTCCGACACACACCGTCTCTTGTCATGCGATGAGGCGACTGAGATAATGCGTGCCCGCAGCCCCCACCGGCTTGGATAAAACGCATGCATCGAATCTCATTGTTGCTCATCGCATGCCTGGCGATTGCCGCCTCTTCGGTTCATTCATCTGCGGCAGACTCGCCGCCCATCGAGAGGCCGCCCAACCTCATTGTGATTCTCGTCGACGATTTGGGTTGGCGCGATCTGGGCTGCTACGACGCGACCTATTACGAAACTCCTCACATCGATCGTTTGGCCGCTGAAGGAATACGGTTTACCGATGCCTATGCGGCCGCTGCAGTTTGTTCGCCGACCCGTGCCACGCTGCTGACCGGTCGCTACTCGGCGCGACTCGGACTGACCGACTGGATGCGGGCGGCCCCAAAAAAGGTGCTGGAGAATGGAGTCAAAGACCCCTCGGCCGGATACGAAAATGTAGGGGAGGGCCTGCTCACACCGAAGAATCCCTTCTGGATGGAATTGGGGGAACGCACGGTTGCGGAAGTTTTGAGCGAATCCGGTTATGTCACGGGGCAGATCGGCAAATGGCATCTGGGAAGCGATTCGTGGTATCCCGACAAGCAGGGCTTCTCATTCCACCGTGGCGGCAGCGATCTCGGCCAACCGCCGAACTACTTTTTCCCCTTCTCGCCCAAAGATAAACATCGTCTCTCCGGATTCGAAGAGGGAGACGCGGGCGAATACTTGACCGATCGTGAATCCGAGGAAGCGATCGCATTCATTCGCCGCAACAAAGACCAACCGTTCTTTCTCTATCTCTCGCACTACGCGGTCCACACGCCGATTCAGGCAAAAAAAGATCTGGAGGTGTATTTTAAGAACAAACCGCTCGGCAACCAGAAAAACCCTGCCTACGCTGCCATGATCGCGAGCGTCGATGCTTCGGTAGGTCGCGTCATGGCAGAACTCGAAGCGCAGAATCTCGACGAGCAGACCCTGGTGATTCTCACGTCCGACAATGGAGGACTCGCATCGGTCACCAACAACGCGCCGCTTCGAGGTGGAAAAGGAATGCCCTATGAAGGCGGCATCCGCGTACCGCTGATTGCGCGCTGGCCGGGAAAGATTGCCGCCGAAAGCCAGACCAAGACACCGGTGAGTAGCGTCGACATTTTCCCCACATTGCTCGAGGCGGCCGACCTGCCGCTTCCGGAGGATCCTCCGATCGACGGGGAAAGTTTGCTTGGCCTCATGGAGGGTGGGGAGGATCCCGTACGCGAGGGCCTCTTTTGGCACTTCCCTCACTACAGGGGTACCGATGCGACTCCCTACAGTATCGTTCGCAGTAACGACTACAAATTGATTCGATATTACGATGGCGGAAAACTCGAACTGTACGATTTGGCAAACGATATCGGAGAACAACACAATCTGATCAACGAAATGCCCGAGCGGGCCAAGCAACTCGATGTGCTCCTCTCCAAGTGGCTGCTCGGCGTGGGTGCCCGCATGC
>JAQWPY010000111.1 GCA_029245145.1 Pirellulales bacterium
CGCGTCGTTTACTGCATACGAGATGCGGAAGTGAGTATCGCGTCGGCTGAATACGCTGCCGGGGATGATCAGCAGGTTGTGTTTGATCGCCCGATTCACAAAGTCGGTCGCTGTCCCCTGGGGGACTTCCGGAAAGAGATAAAAGGCGCCTCCACCGGGGATGATCGAGTAATGGTCGCCAAGTGAGTCGATCACTAAATCGCGTTTTTGGCGATAGTCGGCCGCCATGTGCGACATGTCGATGTCGAGCGCAACGGTGGCCGCCCACTGAGCCGGTTGAGGCGCGCAAACGAAGGTGTACGGTTGAAGGCGGGTCATTGCCTCGATGAGTTCTGCCGGCCCGTGTGCAAATCCGACCCTCCATCCGGTCAGTCCGTGCGATTTTGAGAATCCATCCACCACCAGTGTGTGAGGATTGAAGAGGGCAGGGGAGGTGAAGGGGGCGTCATAACAAAGTGATCGATAAATTTCGTCACTGAGGAGCACCACATTGTGTTGCGCCGCAAGCTCCGCAATGGCGCGGACCTCGCTTTCCGATGCGACATGCCCGGTAGGGTTGTTGGGACTGTTGAGCAGGATCAATTTTGTCTTCGGGCTGATTGCTTTGGCAACCTTTGCTGCGTCGAGTTTGAAGTCGGGGTACGTGTCGACCGGAATGCAGCGGGCACCCATGAGGGTGATCAAGGGTTGATAGATCACGAAGTGCGGATCGAAGACGATAATTTCATCTTCTGGGTCCACAATCGCCATCATGGCCAATAGCAGGCCGCCGCTCGTTCCGCTGGTGATCAGCACCTTGCGATCGACGTGGCCGAATTGCGAGTCGATCTGCGCTTGGATTTTTTCCCGGAGTGGGGCGATTCCGGCGGTCGCCGAATATCCGTTTTTCCCGGATCGGATTGCCTCTGTGGCTGCAGTTTGGATTTTCTCGGGGACCTCAAAATGAGGCTGTCCGATCGAAAGATTGACCGGGTCCTCCATCGTGGCGGCCAGGTCGAAGATGCGTCGGATGCCAGAACTGTCGAGCGTTGCTGTGCGCTCAGCGATCCACGGATGGGGCGTGCTTGGATTGTTCATTCACCGGGCCATCCAATTAGCGGACGCGACATTGAAAGCGAATGGTTCCACCGGTGCCTTGGTCTACCGGGTCCATGATTTCCCAGCGCAAAACGAGTGAATCACCCTCGTTGATTTGGGTGAGAAATCTTGCTTCGCGCGAAGCCGTTTGACTTCCTTCGACGTATTCCAGCCTTGTCGTGAGGTTGTCGATGATCGTCACGTTGCCTAACGGTTCGTTGCCGACGTTATCGTAGCGGAGAGTAAATTCCACAATTTCTCCCGGCGAAGCAGCCTGCTTGGATGCCACTTTGACGATGCGGAGCCCCGGTACACTCTCGTGATCCACGGTGAACGTGGCTTCCGCTCGAGCATCCCCCGTCGATACCTCAGCCGGGGTTCCATCGACGACAATCTGGATGCCTTTGTCCAGAGTCCAGATGGTTGCCGCCTCGGTTCGCTCGGCGAGTTTTGCGGTTTCCAAGAGTTCATAGAGTCCATCTCGCAAAATGCGGAAATTTTCATAAGGTTTTATGCCGCCGTTGGCCTCCAGAAGTCCCGTATCTGATGCAAGCAGGAGGCCCGGGCTATTGCGCTGTTGTCCGCTGGGCCGCTTGGAGCCGACGGCACGAATCGTTTGAAGTTGTTGCAAGGTCGTATTGGCGACAAGATTTTCTTCTCGTACCTCGACACGCTCCGGTGTGTCATAACGGATCAGCGACTCTTTGCCTTCATAGCCGTCCACGCCGAGGACCAACCTGACAGAGCCGAATCGCGGGGCGTAGACGCAGACCCGATTGCTCGGTGAGATGAGAGTTTGGCCGTCGAGCGTGTCAAAATGTGCGATTGTATCTTCCAGATGGAGTCCTTTGACCGTCCAGTCCGCTTCAATTTTTGCCGGACGCTCCCGATCTCCGCCATCGAAGATGTATTCATCGTTTGGCCAGGGGCGTTGGATGCCGGGCGGACTCCACGTGCTACAGGGTGGTGCCCAGCCGCGAGCGGCCTGGGGTGGTAAATCGGCGGGTGGTGGAGCGAGGGCGGTTGGAGGCATGGCAGGCCCGGTGGGCAGCGTTCCTGCGGGCTGTACCCCACGGCATGAGCAGAGAATGAGCGCGCCGGCGACGATGACGGCGAGTCTCCACCAAGCGGGTAGATCGAAGGACTGTTGCATCATTTTATTTTCCGGTGAGCCGCTCAAGTGGCGTGGTCGTCCGCTGGATCGGAGAATCGCCGAGGGAAGTCACCGGCATTCGGAGTGGAGTCATTTTTTTCCAGGGTGGAGAGCCGAAAAGGAATTGCGGTGTGGGGCCCCGGGGACCCGGGACCCTCGCGCCCAGGCGGAGGATGGCGACGGGTCTGCCTAACGAATCGGCAACCCGCAAGGGATCTCTTCCTCGCTTGACGTCAAAGCCAAAGGATTCGTTGGGTTGTTGGGCAGCCGGAAGAGCATGGGCAGGGTCCTCGACGTAAAACACGCGGGTGACCATTCTGCCGGCGAGCGCCTCGCGCAAATCATCTCGGGTAATGTGAATCGGGATGGGGAATTCCAGTGCGCGTCCCGCAGGTGGGTAGATTCGATCGATCAATTCGATCGTCGGAAAAACTTCGAGGCCTTCATAGAGTGGAATGTGCGTGATCTTCAATCGGTAGACTTGACCGATGAGTAAGCCTGCTGCCCGCTGGTCTTTGACACCCTGATCAAAGTGGCGGCCGTCGGCGAACGAGATGGCACATCCCTCGGGGACCTGAACTTTCGTCGGTTGAAAATATCCAGGCAATGGTCCGCCCCGCTGCAGTTGCCATTGCCCAATCGCTCCCGGTGGCATCTCGCCAGTATGGCGATAGTGTACCTGCTGGGCCTCGGCCGTGAGGCAGAGGACCAGACTTACCAGGGCTAACAGAAGACCGGTGGTAATCCAACGGAAGTTTCTGCAAACGGCGACAGAGCGGAGCGTACGGACCATTGACTTGGATAAATTGTTGCGAAAGTGGTCCCCCCTTTTGTTCACAATAAAACGGTTTCTTGCTACCAGGGACACATGTTGCCGATCCACTGGTAACGGTCCCGCCAGGGCTGGCGGAAGGCGTGCTTATGATCTTTCGATGCCTGCTCCACGATACGGACCCGATTGGCAGGCTGTGGATAGCTGTAACCCGGTTTCTGTTCCACGTTGATGTGGACTCTCTTGGTGGGTTCGGGCATGTGGACCCGCGTCCAGTTCTTGATCGAGTGCGATTGCAATCCGGCGGGAACTCCCAGAGGCACATGAGGTGGTCCCGGAAGGCCGATCGGCGTTCCCGTGATCGGCATGCCGTATTGAGGGGCGGTGACTCCCGCAAGATGCGGTGGAGTCATTCCTAGTCCACCCTGGGCAATCGGAAAGTTGCGTTCCGGGACGGGAAATCCCTGAGGACCGCCGATCATTTCGACGGCACCTGCCACCGGTTCTTGAAACTGTACCTGTTGAATGACGCTGTTGCCGCCGACCGGGCAGTTGGGATTGAACCCGGGTCCCATCATGCCGGGTCCCATCATGCCGGGCCCCTCGAGAATCTTATTTCCCAGCCGAACAATCGCGAGGATTGAACCGCGTCGGTCTGCTTCTTGAATTGGATCGACACCCGGATCGAGTCTGGTGCTAACCAACGTTTCAATTGCGGCTAGCGCCAACTGTTGGTATTCGGGATCCGGAAGATAGATCACTTTGGTTACAAAATTGCCACCTTTGACCTGATCGAAGTCCTGCGACGTAAATTCGACAGGAACCGCATTGTGAGCCAAGTAGGCCTCGGTGCGGGCGGTCGTGGGCCCCACTTCGAGCGTAGGATAATACTCGTCACCCGGTCGTCCGGGGACATCGGTCAGTTTCAGGCGATAAATCGCGCCTTGGGGAAAGTTTTCTCTGGCCGGAACAATTAGGGGATCGGATGCAAAAAGTCCCTGACCTGTGGTGTCGTGAATCACGTGCATCCCCGCAGGCCCCGAGAAGGCGACCTGGGAAATATTGAACGGTACCGGCGTCGGCAAATTGCCCAGCATCACTCCCGGTCCGGGACCTCCCACACCTGGCCCCGGTTCCATCAGCATTTGTGAAGGGGGCAGATTGTTGACATGATGGCGACCGCATCCACCGGCAGCCACTGCCAATATCAGAGCGAAAGTAAGGGTATGCATACGACGAAGTTTCATGCGTCTATTCCTCTTGACGGCCTTCAGGGAGTTTTTTGTCTCGCTGCCAACCAAAAAGCGATGGCATCGATTGCTGTTGTGAACTGACGTGGACCGGGTGCCCCGGTGTGCATAAAATGTGATAGCGTGAGAGGGGCCCGTTGATTTCCAATTGCCCTTGATGACTTTCTTCGGTGTAAAACAATCGATTTCTTTGATGAAATCGGCAAGAATTCCCCATGAGTCAAAGATTTTCTATTTTCTCTATTCTTGCTTTGGTCATGGGACTTGCAGTTTTTGCCTGGGGAAGGGAAGAACAGCCCGAGACCGGGCCAAAGCAGGGAAATAAAGCTGCTGCGCGCGCAGGCGATGCTAGCGGTGATGTATTGCTCGACTCGGCCCTGGCCGCCTTTGAAAACTACTCCTCGATCATGGCAACCACCCGCCTGCAGGTGCACCTTCGAGGGCATCATCTTTTCGGTCCCGGGAGTTACTTGCAGAAGGGCAAGGGCGATCGGCGTCGCATCCGCTCAGAAATGGTTTTGCGGGGCAGGGCAGGTAAGTTCACATTTACGCAGGTCAACGATAGCAATCGGCTCTGGTTGTTGGAGGAGTCGCTCGATAATTCGAAGTTGCGGTTGATTGATTTGCAGAGGCTTCGCGACTCTGGCATGGTCCACGACGGTTCACTGGGCTCCGCTGCAAGTTTTGATTCCCTGCAGGTCTCGGGGCTCGCGGGTCTGATGAAGAGCATCCAGAGTAGCTTCCGCTTCGGCCGCGCCGTCCAGATTGAATGGAATGGAAAAAAAGTGTGGGCCATGCGGGGCGTATGGCGAGAAGCGATGCTTCAACAGATCACCGGGAGTTCAGGTCCCGCCGAATCGGCCCAGTGGCGAGATCAACTTCCCGATTGGGCACCCACCGAGGTCGGTATCCTGTTGGATGTTGAGACGCTGTTTCCCTACCGGTTCGAATTTTTGACGCATATCGGAAACAATCCCCAAGGGCAATCACAACTCGAACCGGTTGCCATCCTCGAATTGTTGGAAATTCGCCTAGCGGTTGAAATTGACGAGTCGCAATTTGATCGACCGAGTGATATCCGGCCCACCGATATCACGAAGGAGTATCTGCAGAAACGCCAACCCGTAACCGTCGGTAAGGATTCTCTGCGGCCGTGAACACCAAAGCAAGCTGGTCACGCTCAACGCATGCGGGTTCTATGCCGTCAATTCGAGATGCAACGTGGCATTGAGGGTGATGAGTTGATCGCGACCGCTGCGATGACGAATGACGTTAATCCCACAATTGCTCTGCTTGATATCCCGCGACTTTGCCAGCAGGATTCCGGCGACATGGGCAAGGTAAACGCGATTGATGACGTTGTGTCCTACCACAACAATCCTCTCTCCCGCATGCTGTTTCATGAGTTGCTCAAAAGCGGGCTGCGCGCGGTGCGCAACATCGGTAAATGATTCTCCCCCGGCATACGGATACTTTGCTGGATTGTCGATAAACTGGCGATATGCGATCGGTTCGGTCTCCGCAATTTCGTCCCAGGCGCGGTTCTCCCAGGAACCCACGTCGACCTCGATCAGTGCATCGACCACGGTGCAGGCAATCGCGTGAGGCGTTGCAATCAACTCCGCTGTCTGTACAGCACGTCGCAGGGGCGAAGTGTAAATAGCGGAAATCGGCAGGTGCTCAAGTTGTGCGGCGGTCGCCGCCGCTTGGTTCAACCCCTCTGCAGATAGTTCAACGTCGGTTCCTTGTCCTTGCAGCAGAGGAGGGTGACTGAGATTGTTTTGGGTCGCGGCATGCCGAATGAGATAGAGATGGCACGACGGTGTAGATCCTGCGGATGACGGCGAGCGGCTGTTCATTGGGTTGAACATGACGCATGATGGCCGCTTGAGACGGGATCATGCCGGTGACAGAGTTTTGTGGCGAGACGAATCGCCGCTTGCATGCCGGATGCATCGGCCGTTCCCCGCCAGGCTTGATCAAATGCCGTACCGTGCGACGCGCTCGTGCGAACGATCGGTAGCCCGAGCGTAATATTGACCGCGCGGTGCATGCCGATAAGTTTCAAGGGAATATGTCCCTGATCGTGGTACATGGCAATCAGTGCGTCAAATTCGCCACGATGGGCGCGGCCAATCAGTGTATCTGCAGGATAGGGTCCTTCAATCTCGAGACCATTTTGAGCGGCTTGTGCGACGGCAGGTGCCAGAATCGCTTGTTCTTCCTTTCCGAAAAGCCCATCCTCTCCCGCATGTGGATTCAGCGCGCAGACTCCGATCTTGGGAGGCTGAAGATCCTCGTGATGTTTCAATCTCCGGATGGCGGTATCGGCAAGTTCTGCACACCGCAGAATGCGATCCGGAGTCAACCGGGTGAAAATTTCGCTCAGCGCCATATGGAGCGTTGCATGGACGACTCCCCATCCCTCGCGAGTGCCACGCTTTGGGGAGGAGATGTCTTCAAGGTAGAGCATCATGGCGGTATCCCGCACGCCGCAGCAGTCGGCCAGGAGTTCCGTATGTCCAGGGTAGTGGTGTCCGGCAGCGTGGAGAGCCGCTTTGCTCAGCGGCGCGGTCACCATTCCGTCAACCAATCTGCGCTGCGCAAGTTCCGCAGCCAGTACCACAGCGTCATAGGCGGCCTGACCGCCTCGGGGATCACATCGACCAGGCTCCGCCTCAACCGCTCCGCGATTTTCCGTTTCCAAGCAGGGCAGGGCGGCGGGGTCGTCGAGCTGCTGATCGGGCGACTCGACCGCGACGATGGGCCGGTCGGCGCCCACAAGTCGAGCTGCCCGTCGCAGTATTTCTGCTTGGCCGATGATCAGGGGGCGAAAATGCGGCTGCATCTCCGAAGCCTGGCAGGCCTTGATAATTGTTTCAGGACCGATCCCACAAGGATCGCCCATCGTGATGGCGAGCAGTGGCGTTTGCATGCCTTTATTCTATGCCCAGCAGACGCATTAAAAAACGGGTGCAACGTTCTCTTTTTTCGCGTCGCGGTATCGCGTTCACCGTAAATTTTGGCTTATGAGCTGCGCATGCGACTTGTCGATTTGCAGTCAGCCGCTGATAATAGTTGCGATTTCGGTGCTCCTTCGGTTCAAAGCGTGAAGCAGCACCACGGGTTTTATTTCCTTGCTTGCCGATAGACGGAGCGTCGCGTGCCCCGCATTTTTTCCTCTCTCGCCGTATTTACCCTGTTGTCGCTTCTGCTGGCAATGTGGATTGGTTTCGAAGGAGATCTTAATGACCGGTTCATCGAGTGGAAAGAACTTCAGAGGCAGGCCCGACAGGGCGATGCGACCACTCTCGACGGCGGCAAAGCGGCTGCCGCGGCGGGCGATATCCAGGCCCGCATCGATGTTGCCGAAACGAGGTTGAAGAGGGCGAGGCAGGCCGGTTCGTTGCATGTTATCCTCGGCATCATCTCGGTCCTCTTGGTGGTTTTTGTTTGCAGTATTGCGGTCACTTATTTTATCGGAACAGGGCGGTGGTGCCGCGAGGTTACCGAGGCATATCGGATGGAACCGGCCATCCTTGCCGAAAGTCAGTCCCTGAAGCGAGGTTCGTTCCCTTGGGCGGTCGGGGGAATTCTGACGGCCTTGGGGATCAGCGCCCTCGGTGCTGCTTCCGATCCGGCAACGGGTATAGAGGGGACTGCCCAATGGGTCACCCCCCACCTGTTTGCGGCTCTTGCTGGCATCTGTTTAATCGGTTACTGTCTCTATTCTCTTTGGGCTTCGATTGTTCAGAACCACCACCTGGTGGGGCGAATCATGAACGAGGTCCGAACTCGCAGGGCAAAGGCGGGTTTGCAGGATTACAAAGGGGAATCCGCTGCCGATGTGGCCAAGTTGGGGTCGTGATGGCCCGCAATATTTGTTCGTGGTAAGTGGAAGAGAAAACGTGTTTGTTTAAAACAATCTTCAACGCGGATGGAGAGATAGGAACGTGTTTGATACTGTGGCGGTCGTAGGTGCAACGGGAGCGGTGGGCACCATCATTCGGGAAATATTGGAACAGCGTCAATTTCCTCACAAGCAAATACGGTTTCTCGCCTCGGCGCGATCGGCGGGACAATCGCTTCGCTTCGCGGGCAAAGAGTACACTGTGGAGGAGTTGAAGCCCGAGGTGTTCGACAATATCGATCTGGCCATCGCCAGCACACCGGATGACATTGCGGCGGAGTTTATTCCGTGGGCGACCGAGCGCGGTTGTGTGATCGTCGATGAGAGCGGCTATTGGCGAATGAAACCGGAGGTGCCGTTGGTGGTGCCGGAGGTTAATCCGGAAGCGGTGAAGAACCATCAGGGCATCATTGCGAGCCCCAATTGCTCCACAACCCAGATGGTGTTGGCCATGAAGCCACTCCACGATGCTGCAAGGATCAAGCGGGTTATCGTGAGTACCTATCAAGCGACGAGTGGCGCGGGATTGGCCGGTACGCGTGACCTTGAGCAGGGCACGCGGGCGCATTTAGCAGGGGAATCGCACGACTACGAAGCATTTGCGCACCCGATCGCATTTAATGTGATCCCTCAAATTGGCTCAGAGAAACATAAAGGGTACACATCAGAAGAAATGAAGATGGTTTACGAAACGCACAAGATTTTTGCTGACGAATCGATTACGGTTTGTCCGACGTGCGTCCGTGTACCGGTTTCCAATTGCCACAGCGAAAGTATGCTGGTGGAAACCGAACGAAAACTGAGTGTTGAAGAGGCGACCGCGTTGTTCGAGCAGCAAGAAGGCGTCACAGTGGTCGACGATATTACTCAGGCCCAATATCCGATGCCCCATGAGTGCTCCGAAAAGGATGACGTCTTCATCGGTCGCATTCGAGAAGACCTTTCGAGCGAAAATGGACTTGCCTTCTGGTGCGTGAGCGATAATCTCCGTAAGGGTGCGGCCACCAATGCGGTACAAATTGCCGAATTGCTCGTGCGGCTCAAGGCCGCTGTCGTTTGATGAGGCGGAGGGCACCATCGAGCAGAAGGTGCGGGTGTTCGATCGGCTATGCGCAACTTCAAAATGATGCTCGCCTACGACGGAACCGCTTACAGCGGTTGGCAGGTACAATCTGAGCAGCAAACGGTGCAGGGGGTACTCGAGGCGGCGGTTGAGGCGGTGACCGGAACTCCGGTGCGGGTTCTCGCCAGTGGTCGCACTGATGCGGGTGTCCACGCCCTCGGACAGGTCGTGGCATTTTCGATCGATACTGAGCTATCGTGTGAGGTATTGAGAAGAGCCGTTCAAGGAAACCTTCCCGCTGACGTAAGCGTCCGAGAGGTTGTCTCGGCCCCCGATGGGTTTCATCCGATTCGCGACGCGCGGAGTAAGCGCTACCGATATGTCTTGAGCGATGCCGAGGTACACGACGTCTTTTTGCGAACCTACTGTTGGCAATATCCCAGGTCTCTTGAGGCAGAGGTCATGCAGCGGGCGGCGAATGCATTGATCGGCAAACACGATTTTGCCAGCTTTCAATCGAGCGGGGCACCGCGAGAATCGACCGTACGGACCATTTACGAACTGCAAGTCATCAGGCCGGCAAAAGCGTCCCGCGGACCACTGTGGATTGAGGTGGAGGCGGATGGATTTCTGTACAACATGGTGCGCGCCATTGTCGGTACGCTCACTGAGATCGGACGTGGTGCAGAGGAGGCGGCCTGGTGTGCGCAGGTCCTAGCAGATCGCGATCGCAGCCAGGCGGGACCGACGGCACCTCCTCGAGGTTTGTTCCTCCTGTCGGTCGACTACGGCACGATGTTTTGCTCCCCAGGGGGCGCGAGCAGTTGAATGTTCGGGCTCTGTGTACGACGTGTGGCACGTCACATGCATGACCGATGTTTACGACGACGTTTTCCCGCCCGAGTAAGTCTGTTACACTGACGGTGATTGACCGACCGAGAAGGGGATGCGTTATTGCTACACGTACTCAGGCCGCGAGGCAGGCCGCGAGGCAGGGTGCGACGGCAGGCATTTACAGTGTGACAAGGGCATCAACCGATAGACATGCAGCGAACGATTCGTGGGGTGGCTACCGACTGGATCACCGCATCGCGCAATCGCAGGCGACTGAGGTTTGGGAAGTCGCGCATTTACGCTCGAAGCGTACGTGCGCGATGAAGATTATGATGCCTCATTGGGCCGGAAGTCGGCATGTCATCAGAAGTCTCCGTTGGGAATATCAGGTTGGAGTTCGACTGAAGCACCCAGCAGTCATTGAGACCTATGACTATGGGGTAGAGCATGGCCTTGCATATTTGGTGATGGAATTCTGTCCCGCACCGAGCCTGAAGACGTGGATGCAGCAAGAAGCTACGGAATCGAAAAAATTGTCGCGGCTCGTGGGGTCGATGGCGGGGGCGCTGCGTTATTTCCACGAGCAAGGCTGGGTTCACCGTGATATTAAACCCGATAATTTCCTGGTGCCCGAAGAGGGGCATGCGAAGTTAATCGACTTTAATCTGGCAAAAAAAACACCTTCCTGGCTGCGGAGACTGATACCGGTGCACTCCAAGGTCCAGGGAACTCCCAGTTACATGTCCCCCGAGCAAATTCGGGGTGAACCGCACGATGTTCGAGGTGATATTTATAGCTTCGGTTGTGTTATTTTTGAGTTGTTGACGGGGCGACCACCCTATACGGCAGATTCGGCGAATGATCTGCTCAACAAACATTTACGGGCACCGATCCCTTCGCCGAAAAAAATAAATGAAAAAATAAGTCCGCAGTTTGCTGAAGAAGTTCAGCGACTTTTGGGCAAACGCCCCGATATGCGTCCGGGTTCCATGCAGGAAGTACTTGAGAAACTATCCTCCCTGAAAATATATTCGAACGAATGAAAAGCTGATGGATTGCAATCCATCGAATCAGCGCAAGGAAATTTCATGGCATCAGGAAATTATCAACTTGAATTTGAAGGCCCCCTCATAGAACTTGAGGCGAAGGTAGCAGAACTCGATGCACAAGATGATGCGGTCGAGGGTGTTGTCGAGCGCAGAAGAGAGTTGCGAAGAGAACTGACCGAATTAAGAAAAACGATTTATAGTAACCTCACGCCGTGGGAGACGGTGCGCGTTGCACGGCACCCCGGTCGCCCGATGACGACCGACTACATCAACCTAGCTTTCGATGAGTTTGTCGAGTTGCACGGCGATCGGTTTTTTGGTGACGACCGGGCAATGCGGGCAGGCTTTGCAAAGATCGATCGATTCAAGGTGATGTTGATTGGTCATCAAAAAGGAAAGACGCTTGAAGAGAGGCAAGAGTGTTATTTTGGTTGTGCGCATCCTGAGGGTTATCGTAAGGCGATGAAAAAAATGCAGCTCGCCGCCAAATATCATCTTCCGGTAATCTGTTTCATCGATACGCCGGGCGCCTATCCGGGGGTGGGCGCAGAAGAGCGAGGTCAGGCGCAAGTGATCGCCGAAAATATGTTCGAAATGTCGCGACTCCAGACCCCCATCATTTGTGTGGTGATTGGGGAGGGGGGGAGTGGTGGCGCTTTGGGTATTGGCGTCGGAGATCGTGTCGCGATTATGGAGTATTCGTACTACTCGGTGATCAGTCCCGAGGGTTGTGCCGGCATTCTCTGGAAAAGTGCGGCACACGCTGAGCAGGCGGCCCAGGCGCTTAAATTGACCTCCCGGCATCTCCAGCAGCTCGGTGCGGTCGATGATGTGATCGCAGAGCCCCTGGGCGGAGCGCATCGAGATCCCCACCAGATCGCGGCCCGGCTGAAGCTCTATCTGATCAAAACGCTCGAGCAGCTTTCCGAGCAACCACTCGAGACGTTGGTGAGTGCCCGCTACGAGAAGTTTCGGCAGCTGGGTGTCTACTTGGAGGGAACGGAGTAGGGGCCCGCCCAAGCGAACACTGGCAAAAAAAGGCCCTCCATCCAACGTCCGATAATGTTTCTTATGTTCGTTTTTTGCGTCAATTTCCCGCAGTTTTTTGCTTATCGCAGCTCGCCCCTTTTGCTCCCCGCGTCTCGCGGCGATCTGGCGGCCGGTTAGCGGGTTCCGGGGCCGCCACGGATTTCAGCCGGTGCCGGCGGCGTGGGAAACCGCGCCGGGGCCGCGTCGGCCGGTTGGGCGGTTTCCGTCGCTGGTGGGCCGGTTGCGGGAGCCTCAGACGGTTGGCCGTCGGCGCCCGGGGTTCCGGAATCGACGTTTTTTTCCGACGCAGGTCCCGGCGCCGTTTGTCCGGCCCGCTGCTGCAATGTGGCATCGATTTCTTTCAGAAATGGATGGACGAGTTCATGCATCCCCTGGGGCATGATTGAATCAACCCGATCGATAAAATGGCCGATCGCCCTGCCCGAGTGACTTTCGAGGATCGATTGTCGGTATTTGTCCCCGGAGAGGCTCACGGCAAAAAAGGTGATCGCAACACAGAGGATTGCACCCTTGGCCAGGCCTGTGAGCGCACCCATTTGCCGGTCGAATTCCTTCAACTTCACGCGGTCGATTAAGCCGGAGAGCATGCGGAACAAAACCCAGATGACCAGCCCGCAGGCAACGTAAATCAGTAGCATCGCCAGAAAACGGTTTAGCGGTGCCTGTCCGCTGAGGTGCGGCGCTAAACTAGGACTGAATCGAAGGGCGACGAAGTAACTGACCACCAATGAGCACAGGGAGGCCAATTGCCAGACGAACCCCTTCCACGCGCCGAATACCATTGCCGCAATCATCACGGCAATCATGATCACATCGTAGATTTGCATAATGACGCTTGCGATACCTTGCTGATCAAAAAGCTGCCGTCCCGAAGGCCCCGTGGCGAAAGCGACTGTTGCCCGGAAGCGGGTCGGGAGTATAGCGAGGAAGGTAGTGGCAACGAAGGTCAGCTTGCTCCCTTTTTATTTCCGTTTGTATTTGTGCAATTCGCGTACGCTGTCATTGCCAGCAGTCGCTTGTCGGAAGTGGCGTTGGCTTGGTAGAAGTTTCTTCGCTATGGTGATCGCGCAATGTGGTTGCCTCGTCGTGGTTGCCTCGTCGTGGTTGTCGCGCCGTGGTTGTCGCGCCGTGGTTGTCGCACTGTCGTAAGCATGCGGTGAGCGGAGAAACGCTGTCCGGCGGTTGCGCCGGCGTGGACCGCCCTGATTCGGTATATTCAAAGGTAGTACCCATGGAGCAGATCGTTGGCTGGATTTAAAACGCACATCACTACCAGTTCCGTGTTAGGTGTCGCCTATGGCGGCGCCGGTGCTTTGTGGATGCAAGGCCCGCAGGGAGAGATTCCGGTGGCCACATGCGTCCTCGGTGCCGGACTCTGTTCGATTGGCGGGATGCTACCGGACCTCGATAGCGATACGGGAGTGCCGCTCCGCGAAACGGTTGCCTTTATTGCGGCCACCGTCCCCCTGCTTCTGATGGATCGCTTTTCTCAGATGGGTTTCTCACCCGAGGCGATGGTCGCCGCCGGTGTGGTCGCCTACCTGCTGATCCGTTTCGGCTTGCTGGCTGTACTCAAGAAATTCACGGTCCACCGGGGAATGTTCCATAGTTTGCCTGCGGCAATCATCGCGGCGGAAATCGGTTTTCTTCTTTGTTCCGGCGAAACACTCACGCAGCGGTACTACAAGGGCGGCGGTTTGTTGTTGGGCTTCATGTCGCATCTGATTCTCGACGAAATTTGGAGTATCGATTTCAGCCATGCGCGATTGAAAAGCTCGTTCGGTACCGCAACAAAGTTTTGGGGTTCTTCCCGCCTTGCAAATGTTGGCGTCTATATCTTTGTCATCATGTTGGGGCTGATCGTGTGGAAAGATCCGGGATTCGTCGATTCCGTCGAAACGCAGCTCAAGCAAGGCAAATCGGTTCAGAAGATTGCACTCGATGAGTTGAAGACGCTCTTCCGCTAATGCGGGACGCACTTTCCTTACAAAATGGTCCCTGCTCGACTATCGAGCCAGAGGGTGACGGGGCCGTCATTGACCAGTTCCACTTGCATGTCTGCGCGAAACGTTCCCGAGGCCACAGTGAGTCCGGATGCTTTCATGTCTCGAATGAATCGCTCATAAAACTCTTCTGCCTTCTCTGGTGGAGCTGCTTGTGTAAAACTCGGCCGGCGTCCCTTGCGACAGTCCCCGAAGAGTGTGAACTGACTGACAATCAATAACTCGCCGCGTACGTCGAGAAGGGATCGATTCATCTGATCGGCATCATCTGCAAAAATCCGCAAGTTCAAAACTTTTTGAACCATCCAGTCGATGTCTTCAGGCGTATCCTCGGCATCAACTCCCAGCAGGACCAACAGCCCTGCGGCGATCTGCCCTTCAATCCTCCGATCGACCGTTACGCTCGCCCGGGTGACTCGTTGCACACATCCTCGCATCGCTCATCCCCCCCCACCCACTGCCGGTTTGTTTCGACCGCTGCGAAATTGCAGAGCAAGAATGAGGGCGGGTGGAATGAAGGCCAGGTTACCGATCAGCATGGCCATCCCAAAGGTTGCCATCCCGAGGCACGTCGCGATCCCGAGGTGCATGGCCACCGCCACCAGAAGGACCACCGGGCGGGTGAGGCGATTCCAGACCAGCGCGCAATAAAACAGTTCAAACAACACGGCGAGGTGCGTGAAAAACGCGAGCAGCAGCGGCCAGTCTGCCAGCCACGTCAGATCCACCGATTGGTATTCGTAATTTGCGATCGAGAGCCACATTGCCGAACCATCCCACCAACTCGATCCCAGCATTTTTCGCGCGCCGGCGAAGAAATAGATCACGCACATGTGAACTTGAATCAATCGAATGGCAACGTTGGCGGCCACCGAGAGGTTGGGTATCAAGGCCCCTTGCTCCTCTCTGCTTTTCCTCCAGGCATCAATCGAAAAGCGGGCACCGCTCGGTCCGATCATCAGGTAGAGGGTGAGCATGACGTTGATCTGGTCCAGGCCGAATAGCGCACCGGTAGCGCGGTGCATGTACGAGACGGTCAAGAGAAATGCAACGACCGTCGTGCAGCGACTATAGAGGCCGATTGTCATGGCAAAAAAAACGAGCAATGCACTGATGTG
This sequence comes from Pirellulales bacterium, assembly GCA_029245145.1. Classification (GTDB taxonomy): domain Bacteria; phylum Planctomycetota; class Planctomycetia; order Pirellulales; family UBA7805; genus UBA7805. Next base: position 15,280 of record JAQWPY010000111.1, read on the forward strand.
CAGCAGCCACAGCACGCCGGGCGATTGAATGTGGACCAGGTGCGACCAGAAATAATGCGACCCTCCCCCCTGCGACTCCCAAGTTTGAGTGACGAGTTCTGCCGGCATCCAGCCCTCGTGCCCGAAGAAGGCGGTGAGGTCGAGGCTCCAGATGAGGTGGGTGTAGAGGAGCATCATCCCGGTGCAAATCCGGATGACTGCCAGGGTGGCAGGATCGATGGCCGTAAACCAGAATCGATCCCAGGCGGCGATGACCTCGTCAAACCATAAATGAATTGCCTTCCCTGCTGCATTCATGGTTGATCCCCGGTGCGCACGGTGATGATTTCACCGGTTTCAAAGAGTGCGCGATCGCGAAGGCTTCGTCCGGAGAGAAACTCTTCGGGTGTCAGTAAGTGGTGCCTTAAGAGATGCATCTCGACCTCGGAGGCACCAGAAGTTTTCAGAAGATGATTTCCGTACGCCTGCGCCCGCTGTTGAAAGTCCCTTTGCTGCCTTTCCCAGTGGGCCCGCTCTTGTTTCCACGCCCTCTGGAAGCGGGCATCCTCCGGCGGTGGCGGTTCGTCTTGCAGGAGTGCGGCGAGTTGCTCGGTGAGCATGAAGTGCCGATGGTATCGGAGCCGAGGCCAGTGCTGCTGCACGTCAGGGATGGTTCCCCGTTTCTCGCGGCCATCGGCAAACCGCAGTTCATATTCGATCACATGTCCCGGGCCCGGGTCGGGCGCGAAAAAAGCATAGCCGTGACTCACGTTGCCTGCTTGCACATACGGGGCGAATGCTTGCAGAATCCATCGGGCAAAGCGACTACCGGGCATGACGAGACCGGCTGGCGTCGCGACCACGATCGCCAAGTGGACAAGGAGCACGCAACTGATTGCGAACCGTGTCGTACGTCCCGGCGACGCGGAAGGCTCCGACCGGGTGGATGTGGTGCGTGAGGAACGTTTTTTGACCATGGATTGATTATCGCCCGAGTATGCCCGTCAGGCAAAGGCGAGATGAAAAGCCTACCAATAAAAAAAGCCGCGTACCGTAGAGGTACGCGGCTTGATGCGTGCGGTAAAAATTAATTACTGATTGCGAGAAAGGCTTGCGACGCGACTCTGCGAAAAATCGAAGGTGATGTCGCGTACCTGACCGGCGGTTAGCGTAATTTTTCGCTCTTCTGTCACCGTCTTTCCATTCTGATCCAACTCAGCCCGAATCGTGTAACCTTCCCAGGTTTTGTCATCGGCTAAGTGGTCTGTTTGGAAGACCCGCAATTCGCCGGTCGAACGCGTTGGTCGTCCGGCCAGAAATATTTTGGCATCAGCCGGAACGTGGATTCGAAGCGTCGTCTTCTCATCCGAGTCGGGTGTCGCTTCTTTCGCCACATGGGGCATCTCTTTTCCGCTCTCCAGTGCGAACGTCACCTCGGGGTGTTCGCCAGCTCGTGCGTAGACAACCTGGTTTTCCACCATCGAATTTCCGTCCCGCTGAACCTCGGCCTGGATATCGTACTTGTAACGGTTGCCCGCTACGACTCCGCGCGAGATGTAGGTGCGGCGACTTCCCTTGCTGGTTGTCATCTTGCCGTTCACCCGCACGGTGGCACCTTCGGGCACATCGACCGTCAGGTAAACCGCATCGGTAGGTGCCGACTTGGCACCGCCTGAGTCGGAGTCTTTCTTTTCCTCGGGCGACGCAGCCGGTTTGTCGGCCTCGACCGGTGCCGATTCGATGACACCCCCTGCACTGCCGTAGGAACCGTAGCTCCCATAGCTTCCGCCTGAACTGCCACACGAGTTGTAATAAACCACTGCGTATCCGGAACTGCCGTACGAGCCATAGGAACCGTAGCTCCCATAGCTTCCGCCCGAACCATAGCTGCCGTAGGAGCCATAGCTGCCATAACTTCCGTGGCGACGATGTCGTCCCCATGCCTCGGCATCGGACGTCATAATCATGAGCCCTGCGATACCCAGACAGAGCGTGACTGCCAATTTCCACTCTTTAGATGCCATCGAAACGATCCCCTCATGAACCCAGCGAGACGTGTAAAAAAATCACCTGTCTCCGAGGATAATCGCTCAAAATGGTAAAACAAGCGGTCTGGGGTAAAAAAAGCAGCACCAAGGCTTGGGTAAAATAAAAAAAGCCTTATTTCTCTCTCTTTGTGTGCTTTCTCTGCCCTCTCCGGCCCCCCTGCCCCGTCAGGCACTGACTCCTTCGGTCAGGTGCATGAAGGCGGTTTCCAGGTTCATTTCCTCTTCCTGGAATCGCTGGAGGGCGAAGCCGGCATCGACGAGTTGTTTTGCCAGCGCGCTGTAATCCTCTTCCCCGGCCACGAGAGTCGCCTTGATGCTGTCGTGGTCCGTTTCGACGCGGTCGACCATCGGAGAGGCTTCGATCAATTGGGCTGCTCTCTGCAGATCGTTTCGCACACTGATTCTCAATACCACCGCGCTACGAATCCTCTGCATCACCTCCGAGACCCGTTCGTTCACGATCAATTCGCCCCGTTCGATAATACCAACCTTATTACAGATGTCGGCGAGTTCGGGAAGAATATGGCTTGAGACCATGATCGTTTTTCCCATGTCTCGCAACCGCTTGATCAGTTCCCGGATTTTGATCCGCGCACGCGGGTCGAGCCCACTTGCGGGTTCATCTAATAGCAGAACTTGCGGATCGTGAACCAATACCCGTGCGAGCCCGAGTCGCTGCGTCTGGCCGCGCGAGAGCGTGTTGGCCAAATTATCGCGTTTGAACATGAGGTCAACCAAATCGAGGACCCGCTCGCAGATATCGACCCTCTTTTCCGGCGCTATTCGATAGGTTGCGGCGAAAAACTCCAAATATTCGATGACTTTCATGTCATCGTAGACACCGAAGAAGTCAGGCATGTAACCGACGAGACGACGAATTTCTCGCGGTCTTTGATAGATGGAGTGTCCACAAACGTACGCTTCGCCACTGGTGGGATCGAGAAGCGTAGCGAGCATCCGCATGGTCGTCGTTTTGCCTGCTCCGTTGGGCCCGATGAAGCCAAAGACGTCACCCTCATCAAGTTCGAGATCGAGTGATTTGACAGCGTGGAAAGTTCCGTACTTTTTGTTGAGTCCCACGGCGCGAATAACATGTTGAGCCATTAGTAATCCTCACTTGCAAGTGATGCGTGAGTCGAGTGTGCAGTATTTCGAGGGGAGTCGAAAGACGTTTGGTCTTCTGGCTTGAATCGCTGGATCGGTACCACAAACCGCCAGATCGCGCCACGCAATGATTGCGAATCGGTAAGTGATTGCCCGTCATTTTTGATTTCGAATGAGTGTGAGTCGATTTGCCCCATCAGAATCGCTTCTTTGCTTTCCAGTAAATGACTCATGTCGAGTTGGGTGAGATAATTATTTTCCAATGGAATCGTACTGTTGCCACCAGCAGCCTGATAGAGAAGCATGCGCTCAAAAATACGAGATATCTGATATCGCTCCGCGTCACTTTCCATTTCTAATGGCCCGAGGCGGGCGAGATAATTGCGGATCGTGCGAACCGACTGATTGCGATCGATGCGATACGGTTTTCCGGGCGCAAGCGTTCCCAGAGGATAGGCCCAACCATTGTGAAGCAGTACGCAGTTGCGGAGCGGTTCCTTCAAGTGACTCGTAATCTGGCCCTCCACCAGTGCATCTTGGCCGGAGTTTCTTTCCTGGAGTTGTGTTTTCATCCATCGCGCGTGCGACTGATGGGAGCGGATGCTGAAACACTTGGTCGAACCGATCGAGAGAGGAACCTGCTCGAGCGAGGAGAACGCAGGGCCGTAGCGATATCCTCGCTCGAAGAGGGGTGCGACGAGCTTTGACTCCATGCCCCCCAGGCCAGTCCCGGGCAGACCCATCCAAGAAAAAAGAAGCGAGTCGCGAGTTGTGTCTTCCGTATCGCTGATCAAAGATCGTGCGACCGGCGGAAGGAATTGGGTGGAAAGATCAAATCGCTGCGTCTGGGGGGTAAATAATGAGAACCAACACGCACCGCGCATCTGGCCTGTGCGGATGTCGACATCCACAACTTCCGCTTGATTCACTAACAACCGATCCCCCTTCGTCGCGTTGGCGGCCATGTAAGCGGCAACGCTACAGAGAATCACGACCGAAGGGAAAGTGATCCAGGTGAGTTCCGCTTTTCGGAGTATCCGCTGGAGGAAAAGATAGTCCCCCGGTGCAACAAGCAGTAAGTAGACGACGCCGCAGAGAAAAAGCAGTTCAAAGGGAATAAACCAAACGCCCTGTTCCCCGAACTGATCCAACGCCGATCGCAGTTGCCCGGCCAAATCGTCGTATCCAGCATGCGACAGTTCGCTCCGGATCAACCGGTTTCCCTGTTGCTCCGCTTGCTGATCGAGGGAGAGTATCTTTTGAATCAGATTACGAGTGCCATTCCATGAGGTGAACTCGGGTCGCTCGACATCCACTGCAAGAAGCGTGATTTGACCGAATCCGAGCGAAGAAAGCACCAGCAGCGGAATTGTGCGACTCCCCTGCTTGAGAGCAGCGACGATGTTCCCGCGTTCGAGTTCCAGCACAGGGACGACAAATGCCTCTCGCTGCCCCCGCGAATCCTCTTTGATTAGTGGATCGGTGGCATTGGCAAAAAGCTCGAGCGGCTCCAGTCCACGGATCGGCAACGATTCGACGATTTGGCCGGGGATAAATCTTTGCAGAGGCCCCTGCCCTTCGGAAAGTTTTATTTCCTCCCCATCGATCGACATGATGAGCCGGCCCCCTTGCCGGATCCAATCACCGAGTGCCTGCGCAGTTTTTTCTTTGCCGAGCAATTGTGTTACGGTGGGACGGCTTGCTGCAAGAAAGACTTCGTTGACTCCATCGTAGCCGAGGGCCTGGGTCGGTAGCCGGTGTTCCGTACCCAATTCGACGACCGTAAGGGTCCGTTTGAAATAGCGCGCCTGTGTCGCTGCATACTGCAGGTTGGGAGAGGCGCCGAGAGCGACCACCAAATGAGACGCTGAAGGCAACGGCCGATAGTCGGCGGACTCGAGGTCGTAAACGGCGGTGGCAAACGGGAGCGTATCTTCTGACGACCAGACGACCAGTTTGATTTGCCCGTCGGCTCGACCGATTTTGCAAAACATCTCAACAACCGAAGTAGCGGCGGTCGGATCTGCTGGAACGATATGCGTGCGCGTGGTTGTGGTCGGGACGCCGTCGCCATCGGGCACCGTAAGCTCGATCGCAAGTTCAGTGCCCCCGGGAGCGTCGATTGTGACAAAGACGGGGGCCCAGCAGCCGAGTTTGTATTTGCCGGCAAAGCCGACTTCAAAATGTGCGATCCGGATAGAGGAATCCGTCGCACTGCCAAAGCAGTCACTCGGCACCGACGTCCCGAAACTGGCGAGCAAAGAGATGATGAGCAGTATGCTTCGATTCATGCCAGTTCGATCATGGTTTCTCGGCATCACAGCAATCGCAGACGAGTCGGCCACATCCGGGACACCCCGATCCATACTTTGTCTGAATTGCTTCGGTCAGATCAATCTCCGCCACGTTGGCAATGGTTGCGAGCCACGCCAACACATCGGCAAATTCCTCTCGTTGCTCGGCGGGACTTCTGCCACGGAGTGCGGCGGCTAATTCTCCAAATTCTTCGGCAAGCCACATGAAGGTCCCATCGATGCCGCGTGCGGCATCCTTCTCATGATACATCCGCCGAATCAACTGTTGAAATTCTCCGAGCGAAAAATCGCCGGGGCCGCGGTTCGGAGGATCGCCTGAATTTTCAACGTTCATATTCTCGGCAGACGCGTACTCAGGTGATGTACGCCCTTCTCAGAGGGTTCGCTTGCATACGTGCGGAATAAGCAATGCATGGTCTGCGCCGAACCTGTTACTCGGCTTCAGCCATGGACGCCAACTGCACCATCGATCGATTCTGTTCTTTCTCAAGAAATGCTTTACCGTATTTTACATTCACGTGATCCCAGGGAAGACGGTCGGAAAGCTCGTACGGTCTGTGGATCGCCTGCTCCGGATCGATCTCTGCCTCTTCTATGGCTTCCCACCAGCGATCGGCGTCCATGTGTTCCTGCCAGCTATCGAGGCGACTACCGTTCTTCCAGGCAATCTCAATGGCCCGAGCCATCCGCCGATCCCCGCGACTCAAGGCGGCTTCGAGCAAGCTCGTCTCAATATCGTGGCACTTGATTTGGACTGCGCGAATTCGTCGGCGACTGAAAAGATAGCGGTGCGCCCACTGAAAATACTCTCGCGTTTGCATGCCATTCCACTGGTAGGGCGTGTGTGCTTTGGGAACAAAGTTCGATACACTCGCCGTCACCTTCGGGTAGCGACCGATTGTTTCTTTGCCGATGCGTGCGATAGTTTCGGCCATTTCGACGATTCCATCCAAATCGACTTCACGCTCACCCGGAAGACCGCACATGAAGTAAAGTTTGACCTGGCTGTATCCGTTTTCGAACGCCACGCGACATCCATCGTAGAGATCTTGATTCTTTATTTTTTTTCGAATCTGCTCGCGCATATCATCCCGGGCTACCTCCGGGGCTAAGGTCAGGCTCTTCCGGCGTCCACTCGGAAGCAGCGCTGCGACACTCTTGAGTTGATCGTTGACCCGCAAACTCGGTACCGAAACATTAACTCCAAGCGGTCGAAAGATCTCCTGCATGCGGATAACCAACTCCTCGAAATGAGGGTAGTCGCTCGTGGAGAGGGACAAAAGCGATATTTCATTAAACCCGGTGTTGCGGTACGACTCCAGCGCAGCGTTGACGATCGTTTCGACACTTCGGATTCTCAAAGGCCGCTTGATCACGGTGCTTTGGCAGAAACGACATTGCCACGGACAGCCTCGCATAATCTCAATCGCAATCCGATCGTGGACGCATTCGACATAGGGAACGATCGGTTTGACCGGTAGTGGAATTTCCTCGAGATCGGAGATCACGGAAGGCTCGATGGTCTTGGGGATCTCGCTGCGTACCCGATTGAGCGTGACGTAACGTCCATCGGGATAATATTCGGGTTGATAAAACTGTGGCACATAGGCAAACGGCAATTGGCCGGCCAATTGGGCCAGTAACTCGCGGCGCTGCCGTTTGCCGTCATCGCCCTGCAGCAGACCCTCGGCATCGATTGCCTCCTGCTTTGCTCGGAGCCACGCTTCGCAGATCAGAGGAAGTGAGGGTTCGCCGTCGCCGGTCACGGCCACATCAATAAAGGGAGCTACCGGTTCCGGATTCTGCGTGCAGGGACCCCCTACCACAATCAACGGGTCGTTGAGTGTCCGTTCGCTGGAGTGGATCGGAATTTTCCCCAAATCCAGCATCGTGAGCATGTTCGGATAGCAGACTTCATACTGGAGCGTGAACCCGAATACGTCAAAGCGATGGAGCGGCGTGAACGACTCGAGGCTGTAGAGGGGCAGGCCTTCCCGCCTCAGCGCTTGTTCCATGTCCGGCAACGGAGTAAATGCCCGCTCGCAAAGCCAGCCCTCCCTCTCGTTCATCAACGTGTAAAGTACCTGCAGGCCGTGATGGCTCATTCCGATCGAGTAGGTGTCGGGGAATGCAAGGCAGAGTTTACCCGGATGGCGGGCATGTTCTTTGCGGATGCTATTGAGTTCGCCACCCAGGTACTGCTGTGGGGACTGCACCTGTGGCAAAACGTGCCGCTCGAGATATTCCTTGAGTTGCTCGCCGCTTATTTCCACATACCACCTGCCTTCGCCGAGTGCCAACAAACGTCACGACCGATTATGCCAGATTAGAGCAGGAGGCTGTAGGGTAGTTTGCCCGGTCATCGTGCGGCACCAGGGGTGATCGGCGAAGGCGTCGCTTGTCGCGCGGCCGAATTTCAAGATAGAATCACCAGATTGCAATCAAATGAGGTTTCACGATGGAAGATTTTGTCACGGTCGCCCGCAGCGGGGAATTACCCGAAGGCACGGGAAGTACCTTCACGGTTGACGGACGACTCGTTGCCGTATTTCACACGGCCGAGGGTTATCGTGCGATCGACGATTTGTGCCCTCACATGGGGGCATCTCTTGGTGCGGGACACCTGGAGGGCACGACCGTGAGTTGTCCATGGCACGCCTGGCGATTCGATGTGTGCAACGGTCAGTGGGTTGACAACCCGAAGATGAAAGTCTCTTCGCATGAAGTGCGCGTCGCGGGGGATGAAATTCAGATTCGTCTCGCTCCGGAAGAAGCGGACGGGTGATGCGGCGTGGCCCTGCCCTGCTCCATCTCTGACGTCTGCCACGACCTCCTGCCACGCCCACACGGTTCCTGTTATGCTACTCGCAATTACAACTTCCCGATTGTTGCAGGCGCGGTTTACCATCTAGAGAGGATAGGCAATGGACATGCATCGGCTGACCCGAGAACTCAATGTAAAAAATGAGAACAAGATTGTGATGCTCGTGGCGGACGGCATCGGAGGTCTGCCGATCGAAGCTGCCGGGCCGACTGAACTGGAAGCAGCCCGAACCCCGAATCTCGATGCGATGGTAACGCGCGGAGCATGTGGCCTGAGTATTCCGGTTAAGCCGGGCATCAGCCCGGGCAGCGGTCCGGGACACCTGGGGCTTTTCGGTTACGATCCGCTAGAGTACCTCATCGGCCGCGGTGCCCTCGAAGCAACGGGCATCGGATTTCATCTGGGGTCCAACGATGTTGCAATCCGCTGCAATTTTTGCACTCTCGATGCCTCGGGCAATATCACGGATCGGCGGGCCGGACGCATCCCCACCGAGGAGAGTGCGCCGCTGGCTGTGCGTCTTCGGGACATTTCGATTCCCGGCATTGAGGTGTTTGTGGAACCGGTGAAAGAACATCGGTTTGTGGTTGTCCTGCGAGGCAAGGGTTTGGGCGGTGACGTCGCGGATACCGATCCTCAGGCAACGGGAGTTCCGCTCTTGGCCCCGGTGCCCCACAACTCCGAGAGTCAACGGACTGCCGAGGTGGCCGCGGAGTTTGCTCGACAGGGCGCGGAACTGCTTACCGATCAAACGGCAGCCAACGCTTTTTCGATGCGGGGATTTTCAGCGCGGCCGGCACTTCCCTCATTCGAAGAGGTTTACGGTTTGCGGGCGGCCGCCGTTGCGGTCTACCCGATGTACAAGGGGCTCGCAAAGCTCGTCGGAATGGAAGTCGTGGGTGATGCCAAGACGTTGGACGAACAAATGGAAATCGTCAAAGATCAATGGGAGAATTACGATTTCTTTTTTGTCCATTTCAAATACACCGATAGCACGGGCGAGGACGGTGATTTTGCCGGCAAGGTGAAACGCATTGAGGAATTCGATGCTGCGATTCCCGCGATCACGGACCTCAATCCGGCCGTCACCATTGTGACCGGAGACCACAGTACACCGAGTCTGCTCAAAGCGCATAGTTGGCATCCGGTGCCCACGCTGATTGCTGCCGCGAGTTGCCGCCCCGATCGCTGCACGACCTTTGGCGAAGCGGACTGCCTCAGCGGAGGGTTGGGGCAGTTCGAGGCAAAATATCTGATGCCCCTTGCGCTCGCCCATGCTGATCGCTTGGGTAAATACGGCGCGTAGCGAGAGGTTTTTTCAGTTCGCGGGCATGAGGCGGACGAGAACCCAATTCGCGCGATCCAGCACAGCACCTCCATCCGCATGCAGTACCTTGAGGCGGATTCGCTGTACGCGATCGAGATTGAGCGAAAATGCTTCCGGAGGTTCACCGCCCCGTAGCACCCGGCTGGTGAATGCCGTTTGCCAACCGGCGTCATCCCGGTCTAATTCGACTTGGAAAATGACACTTCCCTTGTGCCTTGCCGTATCGTCGATGCCCACCAGTCCTTTCAGCCGCTTCCAAGGACCGTTCAGCCGATACGTCAACTCGGAGTCGGCATGCATCCCGATTCCTTTTTCGTACTCGATGCCGTCAATTTGTAGCGTTTCGCCCAGGACATTCCGATCGCGATGGTACGGCCATTTGAGTGACAGGAAAGGAGTGTGCCGATATGCGGTAGGCTCCCGTTCGGAGAGGAAGTCCCAGCCGAAGCCGAGGGGAAGCAACCCGATGAGGTTGGGTTGGCTGCTGTCGGTTTTTAGGTTAACCGTAAATTTCAAATCGGTTGGTGTGACGGTGTGCACGCGATCTGTATTACCGTTCCAGGATACGGACTTTAGGCTCGAACCATCCGCTAACTGCATCATCAACGAGCGATCCGGTGCGTCCGATCTTTCCAGGAGTGCCGGTTGAAATGCAATCGCACGCACATTTTTTCGAGGCAGCTTCAGCGGATTCTCCGCGTCGGTTTGGAGTGTGAGTTCCGAATCGCCTAGTTCGATGAGCGTACCGGAGAGGCGATCGCCATTTTCCATCACGACCAGATCGTGGTCGCGGTGTCGGGATCGAATCTGATCGATCCAGCGATACTTTTGCTGCTTGTTGCCGTTCGGCTTCAGTACGACACCTTCAATCAACTGAAGTGGGATACGAATGTTTTCGCCAAGACTTCGTGAATCGAAGAGTAGTTGGTCATTTTTGATGCTCAGTTGCGTAAAAGCTTCGTCGGCGACAAGACAGCTCCCTCCGGTAAGAAAGAGAGAAGGTCCTGCAAGCGTGGCCGCCGGATGGCCCCAACGAATGAAGTCGGCTGGCGCGAGAATGATCTTCTCCTCATCCTTAGCCCCCTGAGTAAATTCCCAGTTACCTTCGGCAGTGCCACCGAGCAAACGCGTCGTCCGTGGCTTGCCCTCGACCGGCAACAGCAGTGCATCGGAGGGGGCCGCGGAAAGCTGCGTCGCGCCGCTGAGGATCAGGCAGAGAGAAATGAACGGCTGGTATTTCATGGGACTCGGCTCGGACCACATACCGGACATCGCGTGAGAGATGCGGCGGACTTTCACCGCTGGAAAATGGGTAGATTATTGTTGGGGATCTGAAGGATGATGCAGGCCATGGCCGTTGCGTACTCGGGGCAGATCGCATCCACCCAGGAACCATTCGGCTTTTGTGCGCCCGTCAACTCGTCGCGGATTGCAGGGTACCACATGGCCCATGTGTTTCCCCCTGCGTGCCACATGGCCTGAATGGCATAATAGTGACCATAAAAATAATGGTTGGTGCGGACAAAGCGACGAGGTTGCGGGCGATACCGCGCCAGGTAGTCGAGCCCTTGCTGAATCGCAGGACCTTCGTAGACGCCAGCGCTGAAGAGCGCAACCACCCCGGCTGCTGATCGAGGAAAATCACTCGGTCCGCCTGAGAGCATGTAACGGAATCCTCCGTCCGGATTTTGGCTCTTCTGCACATATTCGATACATCGATCGACCGTTTCGTTAGGAACGTGAAGTCCCGCATTGCGGGCCGCTCGAAGCGCCATCATTTCACATACAGTGACCGAAATATCGGCATCGGTCGGTTGCGGTTGGTACCGCCACCCCCCCTCTGCATTCTGTGTCGTCGCAATCAACTTCACGGCCATCGCAAGTTTTTCGCGGAGTTTGGGGTGTTGCGACATCCCGTACGCCTGCGCAAGAAAGAGCGTGGCAAATCCGTGCCCGTACATCGGGCCGTGACTGCTGGCGGGCGCATCGCAAATAAAGCCACTTTGCTGAGAGCAGGACAGCAGATAATCAACGCAGCGGTCGATTTGCTTCCCGTAGGGTCCTCTCCCCGGCGTGCTGCCACTGGCCATCAGTGCCATGCCGGAGAGTGCGCAGATGGCGACGTTGCGTTGGTAACCACTCGTGCCGAAGGCCCCATCTTCGGTCTGTTGCTCCGCCAAATAGGCAATCCCGCGGGCGATGGCACGATCGGTATCCGGAGTGATCAACTTGATGGCCGTTCGTTCGGGATCAGACTCAACGGCACGTAGCCACGCTGGGAGCAAAAGCCCGACCCCCCCACCGCAACCGGTTCGGAGCCATTGCCGCCGCGAAAAAACAACATCGATGTTCGATTTCATTGTGAGTCCGCATCTTCCGTGGATTCGGCAGCGAGGCGGCGGAAATATTTTTCAACCGCCAGATCGTGTCCTGGTACCACTTGGTCAGCCGCGTGTTGTCGCAGTCGTTCCCGCTCTTTCTCCGGGAGGTGTCCCCAGACATCTTTGACCACTTCGAGCAGTTGAGCGAGATTGATCTCGGCCGCGGCTTTCCCCATCCGCTGGCTGCTCTCCCGCGACGGCCCCTGCGAGTCTTTTGTTTCCCCGCTGACCGTCAACCCGCGCGGCGCCTCGCTTCCCAGAGAAGTTCGGGAATTCTGCTGCTTTCCCAGGCG
>JAQWPY010000023.1 GCA_029245145.1 Pirellulales bacterium
CAGCGATGGCTCTGTTTCTGCCGAGTCGAGTGACGATCTGCTGGAGAATCATCCCGCATCGGGTTCTGGCGATTGGGTCCCCTGGCGATGGAACGGAACACGATGGGAGGGGTCTTCAGATCCTGAAGCTGATATCGACAGAGACAGCGATGGAATTGCTAACGATCAAGACAACTGCCCCGATACGCCGAATCCGGATCAGGCCGATGCGGATGACGATGGTACTGGGGATGCCTGCAATAGTGACGATCCCGACGAAGACGGAATTCTCTCAGCAGATGACAACTGCCCGAACACCTACAACCCTCAGCAGGAAGACGCCGACACGAATGGAACCGGGGATGCGTGCGAGGAGGGTGAGAGTGAGGGCGAAGAAGCAAGCGGTTGCTCGCCCGAAACCGAGGTGATCGTGGAGAACCCAGAATTAACAGGAAATTGGACACACATCACTGATCATAGGGCAAGGGGTTCCCACCAAGCTGAAATGCATTGGACGAACAAAACAGGGGAAAACCACAAGGCGACCTTTGCAGCCCAAATCTCAGAGCCTGGCGAGTACCAGGTCTCTCTTTCGTGGCCAGGTGACTGGGATCGGTCGGATAATGTTTCTCTGACAATTCAACATGCGGACGGGGAGGATCAGGTAACGATTGACCAAAGTGACAAGAACAACGACGGTAAGAACTTTGAATATAAATTAGGGACTTATAACTTTAATGACTCCGGATCCGTGGTGTTAGTCAATGCAGGCAACAAGGCTAGCTGGCAAGGCAATTATGCGATTGCCGATGCCGTGAAGTTTAAATGCACAAGCGAAGGTGAAAGTTCCAGCGGCCCCGACCCCTGCTATCCGCCCACCGATCCGACCGGCGCGGTCGACCTTGCTCTCGAGTGGATATCGAGTCAACAGCGTGATGATGGAAGCTTTGACCTTTCACATTCCGGCGGCACCGTAAGCGCCCGTGGTGCGGCGACAGGACTCGCCCTTTTGGCCTACCTTGGTAATGGAAATACACCCTGGAGTGGTACCTACAAGCAAAATGTCTGTGACGCTGTCAAGTTTATGATCGCAAGTCAGGATCAGGCCGGCAGCACTCCTACCGAGCAGTCAGGTTCTTGCGTGCCGTGGCCCGTTCCTCCCGGAAGTTTGACCATGGGGGGTGGCTTGTACGGCCATCTGATCGCGCACTGGGCAATGGCAGAAGCGCTGCTTCTCAGCCAAGAGGCACATGCGGGTGATTGTGCAGAGGGATGCCCCGATTTGACCATGGCTCAAATCGAGGCCTCCGCGCAGGCGGCAACCGCCTACACCACGGCTGCCATCGCCTGCGATGGAGGCTGGGCCTACCAGCCTTACTGGGGGCATACGGGTGGATCCAATTCCCACATTGGAGATACCTCCCACCATCACTTTGCCATGGCCGCGCTGGTCGCATCCCAAAAAGGAGGCATTCAAGACCCGCAAATGGATTTCTGCCTCAGAGTAAATAAAATGCATCTGGATCGAGTGGGTGATGATGCAATTACGGATACCGGCGTCGGCTACACGGTGCCCACCACTTACGGCTACAAAACTGCCAACAGGCATCAAAACATGGGGGAACCACGTTTACGTCGCCTTACGGCCTGTGGCCTGATCTCGCGAAGTTATGTCTACTTGATTAAAAAAGACTATGAGCGTTACGGTGGAATCCCTGCTTCGAGTGACGTTGTGAAGCTGTTTTTTGAAAACAATGTACCCGACACAAGTGCCGCTTGTGACATGTACTACAACAAACCGGCCACACTTCTCGCTTACCAAGTGGGTGGCGAGGTCTGGAGCAACTGGATTGGCACCCTCGAACCGCATCTATTAGCCACGCAGAATGCCGATGGAAGCTGGTCCTTTGGGGGAGATACGCCTGGCGGTGTTGGGTCGAATAGTCAAGGTGGCCCCCTCTACTGCACAGTGATGGCCGTGCTTTGTCTTGAACCAGGGTATGCGGGCCTTAGGCTGTTTGACTAAAAGGTGCACACAAACCATCTTGTGGGTTGTCGATAGGGATCGTAAAACTTTGTTTGAGGTGACCGTCGGTTCTTTCCCGTAAAATGTTGTGATGCATTTATCAAATCTTCCTCTTATTCTTCTTGTGGTCGTGAGTGCGATTGGGTGCTCCGGGGAACCCGATTCGCTCAGCGCGCGAGCCGGGCGTCCTTCTCCAGAGCAAGTCAATAAAATCCTTACGGAACGTTATGAAGCGAATGAAAATTTCAATGAACAAATTGAAACGATTGGGGGACGAATACAAATTTCGCTCGATTTATCCTATACGGGATTGACCAATGATGACCTTACAAAGCTGGATTTACCTGAACATCTTACGCAACTCGATCTTGCGGGAACGGCTGTGACTGACGAAGGACTCGATGCCCTTGAAGATTGCAAACACTTACAGCATCTTAATCTGGACCACACTCAAGTCACCGATGAATGTCTGGAAACAATCAAAGAACTCCCTGCAGTGTATCGCGTGAATCTTAATGGTACACGCGTGAGCCCCGAATTGCAGCGAGAAATGATTCGCTTTCTCCGCACCAGACAACCAAAAACCACGCACAATGCTCCACAGTCGATTCGCTGATAACCTTCAGCGTGCAATCTGCTCCATCATTTTCTGGAGTTGTTCCTGTCGAGGATCGTCCGCCACTAAAAGGCTTTGAGCCTGTTTTAAATCTTTGATCGCTGCAGCAGCATTTTCAACTTCAGCGTACAAAGCGGCTCGCCCCATATAAAGCGCTGCACTGTTGGGTTCAAGCGCGATCGCCCGGCCATAATCGGCAATGGCATCCGCCTTCCGCCCGAGCATCCGGTAGACGGTCGCCCTTCGTTCGAAAGGAAGTGGATTGCTTGGGTCGAGGTCGATCGATCGCGTCAACTGCTGCATTCCTTCTACCGGCTGCTCTGTCATAAAGAGCACCTCTGCCAGAGAGGTGGCCGCAATGGCCTTCCGCTCAGCGCCCACGTGAGGATCATCGAGAAAGGTGCGATACGCCGCCGCGAGCATATCGTAAATTTTCCGTTCTTGATCGGACCCCAGCGGTTTTGGCTGCTTTGGATTTCGGATCCAATGGCTGGAAAATTCCATCAAACCGTGCCCATAATCTCCGGGCTGCATGTGGCAAGCAACACAATCGGTATCGATCGCTAAATCGACCGTGGTATGTTCCGCAGCGGGATCCTCATGGCAGCGAAGACAGGACGCGTTGTATCGATCGGGTGCGAGCAAGTCCTCCTCTTTGGAATTCATGTGCGGATTGTGACAGTCAAGACAGGAAATCGTGGAATCTGCTGGTGATTCCGTAAAACACTTACTGAGTACCATACCCGCTCCGGCATGCCGCGCAAGTTCACCGGTTAGATTCATCACGTCGCGCGGGTTGAGCTCACCCAGCTGCCGATGGCATTGAGCGCAAAATTGTACTTGCTTCTTCGGCGAAAGATTTCCGGCGTTATAAATTTTGAGATCCGGATCGCCTTGGGTAACCGCTTCGATATGTGCGCTGCCCGGCCCGTGGCACCGCTCGCAACTGACGCCAAACTCAGACGCTGACACATTGAGCCGATCATCCTCCCAACTGACGAAGGAGGCATGACAACTCAGGCAATGCTCACTATGCTCAACCGAATTCAACTTCCCGAATGTGTTTTCCGCCTGTCCGGGAGTCTGAAACCAACATTTCTTTACCTCCGAATAACTGACCGGGAGTTCGCGGAGTCGACGACCATCCTCGACACTGAGCATGGTGAAACTGCGTGAACCGAATGCGATATCCGCACGCGCTTTCTTGAGACTCTTATCCGGAGATTCCATCTCAAGCCAAACGCCATCCTCTCCGATGTGATAGGAACCTTCTATTCCGTGAAGGCCTTCAATTTCCTTGTAAGGCAAGGCAAGCATTTCTGGAGAAAAAAAGCGATCTCTTGTTGCGCCCGTTACGGAACTACCTGTTTGTGCCATGTGATGAGAATGTTGCTGATCGCACTCCTGTGCATGACATTCCCTACATTGGCTCGATCCAACAACTCGTGACGCATAGGGGAGTCGAATGCCGTGCTCGCCAAAACCATAGAGATACGATTCGGTTGCTGATTTTGGCAGGTGCTTCTGATGGGCTTCCTCGCGCTGGCACCCCCATCCAGGCAGTAAACAAATCACACCACTTAAAAGAATCAATTTAAAACGAGTTGCCATCGTTTGACTAATTTTCTTTGTTGCGGCTGGCTGAGTATGTCGCACGACGAAGGTTTGTTTGAGCTTCCGGAAATTCGGGGGCGATCTGAACAGCCTTTTCAAACTGAGCGATCGCTTCGGTTGGCTGGTTGAATCGCATCAGGGCGATGCCCCAGTCGTTGTGGACGCGCGGTTGGGGTGGGCCGAATTGGTCGGCCCATGCGTAATGTTTGAGCGCCCTTTCCAATTCACCTGAATCGCGCAATAAATTCGCGAGTAAATGGTGCGACTGAAATAGCTTCTTATCCGTAGCTAACACCCGCTCACATTCCTCAATCGCCCGTGCATTCTGACCCTTTGAAGCGAGCGAGGAGGCCATGTTGTGGCGCGCCAGGGCAAAATCCGGATCGATCGCCAGGGCACTTCGGTAATGTATCAGCGCCTCGTCATCCCGTCGCTGATAGGTACGAAGGTTACCCAAATTACTTAAGACGTCCGGTACGTTCGGATCTAATTCCATGGCTTTATTCAGATGCAATTCCGCCTCACTGAAGCGTCCCTCGTCCATCAACAACGAGGCGAGATTATTCCGAAATTCCACTTTGTCCTCGACAGCAATTCCTGCGTAGAGTTGCGCTTTGGCATCTTTACGCTTGCCAGATTGCTTAAAACTGTCTGCGGCTTTAAGCAGGTTTGTCAGTTGGAGTGCTTCCAGGTCGGCGTCAAGCTTTTCGTTTTCGAGAATTTTACCGGGCGTTGTTGCACTGTTGGCAAACCGCTCCGCCTGGGACAAAGAGGAATGCTGAGAATCTGCAAATACCTGATCGAGGTTCACCCGGCCCTTATAAATCGCTGCCAGGCGTCCCTGCCGATCGATCAAAAAGCTTGTCGGCGCAGGAAGAGGACGATCATTCACAACCAAAAGATCATGCAGTGATTGGAAAAGTCCAGCCAACTCCTCAGTGGCCTGCCCGCGAGCAAACGGAAATTGAATTTGATTTAAGAATTGCTCGGCTGCGCCTTCTTCTGTTGGTTCGCTACTGATCGAGTCCATGCACAACGCAAGTACCTTGAGTCCCTGCTGATCAAAATCTTTTTTCCGCTCTGCCATTTCCAACAGTTCACCTCGACAAGGCGCACACCAAGTCGCCCAAAGATTCACCAGAAGCGGTTCGCCTTTCGGTAGCGACCGGAGCGATCCATCCTCTGCTTCAAACTCTACCTTAGGTAGAGGGAGTAGCGTGAGCAGCGGAATCCGCACCGTCCCTGATGGAGCTGGAACCTCAAGCGGTGCAGGCCGCAAACCTGCGGGTGGTTGGCGCACTTCGATTTTCTTCGGCTGACCGCTGCCTTGAACTAGCGTGTAACGGGTTCCGGGAACCAACTTCTTGAACGTCTCCTGCATCCCATCGGGCCAGCGAACAAGTGCACGCTGTGGCTCTGCGCTCTCGCCGAGGCCAAAGACCAGCCATCGCGTCGATTGGCTTAAAAACCCTTCGCCTCCTCGGACAGTCTGAACCAATTTTGGAAAGTCTGTCTTTTGGACTTGGCGACTGGGAGGATTATTTTCGGGAATTAACTCAACCCTCGCACCCACCGCATCTCGATTGCTACTTGTTCCGTTGCCAAACAGCCGTAGTGAGATACTTTTTTGCTTTTCAGGGATGTCGTTACGTAAAAAACGAAGTCGCGGCGCGCTGCGATTCGATACCCAAAAATCAAGATCTCCATCTCCATCCCAATCTACTTTTACCAGACCACGTCCATCGTCCGGATAATCGATTCCAATCGCACCTGAGACGTTGGCAAATTGAGGCTCTGTTCTGTCACCGCCCAGATTTTTTTTACCACCCGCGTTCGCATTCGGTTCCTGTGCGGCGAGATTCAAATACGCAACGTTCCGCTCACGACCACTGAAAGATCTTCCTCGAAGCAGCATATCTCGATGTGCATTGAGCGCTTGATCGAAACCTTCGTCATCGCCCTGCTGCTCACTCACTTTGGATCGCGACACGACCTGTCGCCAATAGAAACTTCACAAGTCTCTTTTGTCTTCTCCGGTAATAAATCCATTCACTACCAGCATGTCTTCCCAGCCGTCGTTATTGAGATCAACAAACGGACTACTCCACGCCCAACGCCCCATTGTCACGCCCGCTGCTTCACTCGTATCCTTAAAAGTGCCGTCACCCTGATTTTCGAGCAAGGTATTGCCGCGGGCAAACCGCTTGAGCGCTGTTCGCACATCCTCGTCCGCACCCTCCTTAAAGTTTTTCTGGGTCGTTACGCGATTTCCCGCCGAGGAAAACATGTTGCCAACGTAAAGATCCATCCAGCCATCTCGATTATGATCTCCCCAAGATACAGACATTCCATTGGCTTGATCCGATGCACCCACTTCTGGTGCAATATCCGTAAAACGACGTTTCGATGGCTTTGTTGCTGAAGCGGATTCGACAACATCGTTTCGAAAAAGGCTATTTGGCGCGTAGTCGTTGGCCACATAAAGATCCATATCGCCGTCGTTGTCAAAATCTTCCCACGATGCTGCAAGCGTGAGACGATGATTTGCTTCTCCTAAGCCCATCTCAGCCGTTGCATCGATAAACTGCCAATCTCCACGATTGTGAAATAATGCGTTAGGGCCACCTTCTTGCGCGTCATGATAAAGCGAACCCCGATAGCTGATTCCTGCGATCGCAGATTCGCGATCGGTGATCGTGCCATCGGGTCCATAGACACACACGAATAAGTCGAGCTTGCCATCCGAATCGTAGTCAGCGACGGCAAGCGAACGGGTGTCATCGGCAGTCGGTAAAAACGCGCGCTGCTCAAAGTGACCCCCCTCATTCGAACTCAAAATAATTCCACCTGCGACGACCACAGCAATATCTTGATCACCATCATTATCGAGATCGGCAAAACTTGCGGAGGGAGAATTATGAAGCCAATCAACACCCCAAGAGGCAGCCTCGTTTTTCACCGTGCCATCAGGCTGTTGAATCAAAAGCAGATTAGGGATGGCCGTCTCTTGACAGACATAAAGATCTTCAAGTCCATCGCCGTTGACGTCCGCTACCGCTAAACCGGGTGTACCAAGCAATACACAGTATCGCCAATCTTGAATACGATCGAGATGCTCCGGGTATCCAGTAAAGACCTGAGCAGGAATAAATTCTTCCGATCCCAAAACACTCTTTGTGCAATCGGCAAGTAGCGGTGTGCCCTGGTCACGTACCTGCGTCTGTTCGAAATGACTGACCTTGAGCGATACCAAGCGAGGCGGGTTCTGATCTGAAGCAAGTAGCCAACCCGCGGTCCAAGTCGCATGCTGCTCGATCCGCCCCGCACCGGTACGACCGTTGAGGGCTATTTTCTGTTTAGTCGTCGCCCGTTCAGCACCCAGTTCGACACCGACAACCTTCACCTCAATCCGTAAATCTTTTACCTGTGAAAAAAGGGGGGCTGCCTCCTTAAGAGATTGCACAAAGTCAGAAAATCCTTGCTGCACACCATCGCTCGATATTTTCGAGTCGTCTTTCTCATTCTTTTCCTGCCTTTGAACCAGAAACCTCTCATCTTCAAAGACCGTTTGCAAATGGGGTGGAATCACACCCTGGCCTTTAAAATGACCCGCTAGAAGATTCTTACATTTCTCTTCAATTTCATTTACGGGTAACTCAAGAAGACGGAGTATCTCTTCGAGTTGATGTTTTGCCGTGCTGGCAAATGCTTCCGATTCCCAACCATCCTGCGTCGGATCGTCTGGATTATCGCTCTTTGGGCAAACACCTTCAGCCGAATGTGTCGTTAAAGGCTGAACCTCTGTAGCAGTCTGTTGCTGCCGCGTTGCCGATTCTTCAACCTGCTCTACGTTCTGTGCCTTTGAAACGGGACGAAAAAACCAGATGGCAAGGCCACTCAAAACAAGCAACCCGAGGATGAGTACGGGCATTCGAGTTGCACCCCTGCGGTGTGCCGAAAAAAAAGTAGGGCACAACCGGACAAACTGTTTTTTCTTGTTACATCCGTTTACCACGACCACCTCCAACTGAATCGGCATCCGCAAATTTTTTGCTTCTCAAGCAAGTCCTATCCAAGGACTGAACCAACACGCCTCTCCTATTTTAGTACATCAAAAGAATACCAACAATCAATCTGCTCGGATCGAACGTGCACCTCGTAACCAAGCGGAAGCAGGGGTATAAACACAACCCGCCGTTTCAGAGGATCTACTGAGAGGCTCCATCTGGATCCTCTGCAAGTCGATACGGCTTCTGCTGACGATAAAGGTCTAAACGATGTTTAAATCGTACCTGTTCTTGCTCCGGAGCCAAGACAATGGCTTTCTCTTGAGTTTCCACAGCCTCTGTAAAATTCCCTGTTGCGGCCCAGGCGGCCGCAAGCGTATCGAGAACGCCCGCACTTTTGTATTCGGTAGCTGTTGCTGCACTTTCGGCAAGTTGGAGAGCTTTTTTTCCATCACGGTCATTCGGATATGGAGTGGTCGCCAAGAGCCAGGCTAAGTTATTCAGACTATCAACCCTTTCCGGGGCCATCTCATAAGCCAGCTTTCTTAATCGAAGTGACTGCTGATAATCACCTATTTGCAAGTAGAGATCTCCTAATTTCGTGCACGCATTGAGATCTTTTGGAGTCTGCTCCAAGAGAATACGAAGGTGCCCGATTGCAGCGGCAATTAAACCCCGGTCGCATAAAATCGCAATTTGCCGTTGCCGTGTCTTATGAGATTCAGGCGCGATCTTGAGGGCAATTTCATACTGTTCAATTGCCTGATCCGGCAGATTGATCGCCAGGAAAGCTGTGGCCAAATTTTCTGCCGCATTTGCATACGCAGGATTAATCTGCAGGGCCTTGCGATGTGCAAGAGCGGCCTCTTTCCACTTCCCCTGCTGCGCAAGAGCACTGCCCAAGTTATTGTGCGCAGCCGCGTGATCAGGATTTTGTGCCACCGCCAGTTGAAACTCTTTTACAGCCTGCACGAGGTCTCCACTTCGAGCAAAGGCGGCACCAAGACTGTTGTGCGCATTGGGGTAGTCCGGCTTGCGGGCAATCCCTTTTTCAAGTTCCAAAACCGCCCCCTGGATATCACCCATATCAAGCAATGCCGTGCCTAGACTCACGTGTGTCTCTGGGTTTTCAGGAGCCAGCTTGCACACTTGGCGTAAAATGGGCACTGCCTCCTGCGCCTTTCCATGTTTTGTCAGTGCTTTGCCGATATTCAAAAGTGCCGTTTCATTGGTAGGCGCCATTTCGACAACCTTACGAAAATTTTCAAGCGCTGCCTCAATCTGACCTTGATTCTCCAGCACGACACCCTGATTGTAAAACCAAGGCATGTCCTTCTCAATTTCTAATTCTCGTCTAGCCGTTATGACTCTTTCAAAAACTGTCTGATCGACTTCGTTGTTTTTTCCAAGCAGGCCCGCCTGCTCAATCACTTTCCATACCTCCCGGGCAATTTCTTCATGTCCCTCAAGAGTCGGATGCACGTAGTCTTCAATCAATCGATACCCGACCAGACCATGTTCGCTTTGTTGTTCAAATAGTTTATCGGCGTCAACAAACAGAGTCTCTTTTTCTCGTGCTACATCGCGGATTGCCTGATTGATGGCTTCAATTCTTCGCACCGGCGAGGCATCGTTATTACAAGCGTCCTGGTAGGCTTGCTTCGCTTTATCCCACTCACCCAATTGTTCGTAACAACGTCCGAGATCGAATTGACTCTCGGCATGACCCGGCTCCAAGCGGACCGCCTCCTGTAAAGCGATAAGGGCCTGCTTGTATTCATCTTGCTTCAATAGATTGCGGCCTCTTGCCTGCGCCTCGACCCAGCGTCGATGATTCTTACCACTCCCGGTCGAGGCTTCTGGACGCCAACCGCGAAGGTTTGCTGGAATAGTTGCTAAAAGAACACGCACACCCGCAGCCTGCGCCAAATCAACCAAACGCATCAGCCCGCGGCGATAGGAAGCAACAATTTCTGCCTTTTCCTCCGGCGTATAGACTTGCGTTTGATCGCGTCGAACCTGCCTGCCGACCCCAAGTCCTTCAGTCGATTCCGTAGCGCGAACCTGGTCTATAGCCGAACGCATGAGTGAATAGAGTCGTGATTGGGCAAGCGTGTACTCCAAACCTTCGCGTGCCACACCTCGATTCTTGAGGGACTCAAAAAATTCCGGCTCGATAAATTCGTTATGTCCACTGTAGACAATCAGCAAATCAGGGTCGTATTGGACTAACTCCTCCGCCACAATATTGAGGCGGTGCATGCCGTAAGAAATCCCACTCGCATTAACCCCCTCTACCAGAATCTCAGGATGGCTCTCCGCCAGCAATTCGGTGAGAATCGCGGGAAATGCGACCTCTGCCCCTCGTGGATATCCGTAGGAACTCGATCCACCGAGAGTGAAAAAGCGGAATCCGTTTTCAGATTTATCGGCAGTGAAAGACTGCGCATTGAAAGTTCGATGCGAGGAATCTTGTCTTGTCCGATACTTGCCGCCATCGACCTGAAAGACTTTGACTAACTTTGAAAAACCACGAAAAGGGTCTTCTTTTTCAATAACCGATTCAACACCAAGTAGCCAAAATAATCCTTCAAGCATCACGAAGAAAGCAACACCAACAAAAACTGCAAAAAGAACTTTTTTAAAGACTGATAGTTTTGCACCAGAAGTGCTTTCGGAGGGTGCATTGGTTTGATTTAGCATCAGCTTTACGCAGTCCGAAACCGCTCAACAGTTAGCAAAATTAATTTAAACGCACCCCGTGCAGAAAAATGATTTCTAAAACCCTTAAAAGCCCAAATCCGACGTTTGTTCTTGCATCGCCCGGACCACTGCATCCGTAATGAATACAGATTGATCGACGCTCAAAATAACCTCCGGTGATGCGATCAGCACAAGACTTGCCCCTTTTTCTGCCGCGATAGCATCTGCAACCGGTTTGATCGCATTGCGAAATTGTTGACGCAACTGTCGATCAAGCTTTGCTAGCGATTGCTTACTTTTGGCAATCTCAGCATTCATCCGCACTGCTGCGTCGCGCTCCATGGCAACAAGTACTTCTAATTGTTCCTCGGTAGGACTTTCGCCAAGCTCAACTTTTTTGGCGGTAATTTCTTCGGTAATCTCTTGCTGAACGCCCTTCAACTGATCTTCAAGGCGGGTAGCTTCCTGCTGCCGTGCCTGTAAATCTGAGAGATCCCGACCGAGATCTTTGTAAACCTGGTGGGAATCAACCACAAGGATCGCACTCCCCGTCGATTGTTTTTTGCTGCCGAATGTTCCGTAGAGGAAGAGAGCGATCGCCACTACTGATATAAGCACCAATAAAATTTCAAACGCGCTGCGGCCATGTCGCATATCACACCACCCGATACTAAAAAGTAATGTTTCAAACCAAAAATAGATTGGGAGACTCTAGAGGAACAGCCTCAAAACCCCTATGGACTTGCATTCGCCCCGCTCACGCATCCAATCTTACACCAAAAGTGTAGCGTCAGAAATCACGCAATAAACGAATTCTTCGCTACCAAGACCCATGATGAGGACCGAATCGTCGTCTCAGCACCGGTACATTCCGCAAATCCCATCCCAGCGAATCCCAAAAAGAGCCGGGTGCATAAAAACGCTGCAAAAATGTCCCTTCAATGCCCGCTGCTATTCTCTCAAATAAACCTCTCGATTCGACCTGCGGAGGAGTAATTCCTGTTGCAAGTCTTTCTCCAAACCACCCTCCGCATTGAGTAAAACCGCTGGATCCGGTTCTTCTGCAGAATGCTCGCGCAAGCGATTCCAGATAGCAACCACCTCCTCTCTTGCTCGAGAACGCGTCTCCTGTGGCGCAAGGAAATCAAAAGACCATTGCTCGTATCCGGGCAGTGCCGAGAGCGAACGATTTGCGATGTAGCGAACCGCATCGTAAGGGTCTTCTAAAAGAACTGCGAGTTGTGGCGCCAGCCAGTCGATTTCTGAAACTTCCTGTGCAACAGGCCATCCCAGATGCCAAGCAACCAGTGCGCGCTGACCGGCATCGCCCGTAAGCAGATTGAGTACGGCGGCTGAAATCGTTTTTTGTTCTTCGTCCAATGGCGGTGGCTCCAACCCGTACCAAGATTGCAAGTACTCTGCTGTCCAGCCGAGCGTTTTATTGAGGTGGCAGAGATTACAAGCATTCATCCGGCCTGTGGACAAATCAACCTGCACATCGGGACTCGAAATTTGGTGACTGCGAATGGCCTTCAGCAGCCCATAGGAAGTGTGAGGCATGTGGCAGTTGTAGCAGAGACTTCCTGATGAATCGACTGCGTGATGCGTATGTGCGGTGAGGGCATCCTGTTCGCTAAACTTTTTGTGACATTGCAAACAGGCATCGTTTCCTAAGGCATCCACCCGCAATTGATCGTTGGCCCACTCGGTCAACGGCCGCGTATCGGTCTCCTCCTGATGCATGGAATGGCACGAAAGACATGTCATCGTGCCCTGCTGATAACAGGGTGTATCGACCAGCCCGTTGAACTCTCTTCCAGAGACTCGAACCATTCCATCTTTCCAAAACTGAGAATCATCTTTTTGTAATGCGGATTGATCGCGCGTTTCCCAGAGTGCGTCCCCCGGCCTGTACTGATCGCCACCGGCAGAAAACGAAGCAAGATCATCCGCAAAAGTACTGTGGCACTGACCACAAACCTCCGCGTTTCGCTGATGCGATAACGACGAGGGATTCACAATATCGTCCTTCGTAATTTGCGTTCCCTCACCGGCCGAGGATCCCTGATGAAACCGCATATGGTTTTCACCCGGCCCATGACACGCTTCACACGCAATACCGAACTCAGCCACCTTCGTCTGGATTCCAGAAGCAGAGATGGCTGGATCTCCATGTGTGGTATGACATGCGATACACGTATTATTCCAGCGGCCTTTGTGAAGGGCATCCGCTTGCGCCCCCGGCGGCTTGAGAAAGATGGCCCTTCGAGGAAACCATCGATCGGCATCGCGAATATAAACAAACGGGACCATCGATAATTGCCGCTGCCAGCCCGTCGACATCCAGTAGGCTTGCTGATGATGCGACCCGGTGGTCATCACAACGGGTTGCTCAATTTCCTTTCCCGCGACAGGAAACATTTTGACCCAAAATTCATCTCCACGACGATCGAATTCTGCCTGCAACGCGCCGACTTTTACCTGACTGCCGTCAAAGCGGCCGATCACTGTCTCGGGGGTTGCCACTTGTGTCATCGTCCGATGATAGGACGCGTGCCAGCTTGCATGCTGATTTGGATGGCAGTCCACACACGACTGAGAAGACACATAACCGTCGTTTAAAACTTCTTGGGGACGGTGTTTTGAAGCAGTTTTAAAAATCTCTGTTGGAGGTTGCTTTGATACCGGCTGACTATCAGGCATTAGCAAGGAATAAAAAGAACTCCAATCAAATACAAAAATGCCAATACAAAGCAGAAATAACCCCAGAAAGAGCCATCCTCTCGCTTGGGCAAGTCTTGCGATAACCGACCTAACTTTCTTTGAAGGTTTTTCTTCCATTATCTGTGGCAAAGAAAAAAGGGAGTGGAAACACTTCTTATTCTAGCTCCGGCAACGATGCCTGTCACACCAATATTGGGGCAAGATCGCGGGCTATTTCTTCTGCTGTGGACCGGCCCGAATACATGGCCGCATTGAGGGATCCCTGGAGGCAAAAATCGCCGCAAAGATAGAGTCCCGGTCTGCTCTTCCCCTGTTGAAAAAGAGGCTGTTGGCCCGCTATTTGATTTGGTAGTGCCTCCGTGATCCGATAGGTTCGAAGATGTTTCCAGGCGGACACTTGTGAACCGTACCACTCATGCATCTGTTCTCGTACGGCGGCCTCCAGGGCGTCTTCGCTACTCCTGCCTAAAATCGAAGTCGAAATAAGATGCTGGCCGGGTGGCGCATAGTGCCGGGAAACAAGGCTGGGGACGCAAAGATTATTGACTGGACCGGTACCCTCCCCATTGAGGACCAAGATGGGTTCCTGCGTCGGCGGCTCAGGAGCGCTGAAATAGATGCAGGTGACACTACGACGATAACTGGGGTTAAATGGAATCCCCAAAAGACTGGCCGTCGCCTCACCCCCGGTAGCCAACACAATGGCTGAAGATTCTATGTGCGTGCCATCTTCTAGCCAAACAGTATTTGCGGTAACCGCACGCACTCGGCAACCATATCGCATGGATCCCTTCGGAAGTCCAGAAGCCAATTGGTTTGCGATCTGACCCATACCTTCTGCAGGCACCGCCGTAGATCCTTGACTGAACATCCGAAAAACAAAGTTCAGCATGCGACTTGAGGTCTCGAGTTCCCGGTCGAGAAAGACGCCTCCTAAGAACGGCATGAAAAACTGGTCGATCATCTTTTGACTGAAGCCAAGTTGCTTCAATTCCGACAACGTGGAACGATCTGCCGCTTGAAAAATATGCTCCAGCGAACCTCGACACACTCTGGACCTTAGCTTGGCGATCCGCAGTTTGTCGGTGAAAGAACCTACAGGGGAAAACAGGGAGGACAAGCCTTTAAATGGCTGCCGCCAAGGATCGACAAGCCTATGAAATTGGCCTCCCGAGCGAACGAGCGATCCCGGCGTGAATGTATGCAAGTCGAGCTTTTTATAATCTAAATGCCTTCTTGCCTCAGGATAGGCAGTCAGCAAGACCTGAAAACCTCGATCGAGCAGAAATCCATCATGCCGATCGGTTTGCACACGACCGCCTGGCACCTTATCTGCCTCCAGCAGTACGAAGGGCACCCCGGCCTGATGCAAGCGATGGGCGCAACAGAGACCAGCGACCCCGCCACCTACAACGACGACCAATTCGGGTCTGTTCATTGTTTATGATCCCTAGAATAAGGGCGTTCAAAAACCGTGCAGTACCGGAGGTGGGACTCGAACCCACACGTCCTTGCGGACACTGGATTTTGAAAACGAAAAGAGCCACCTCTTAGGTACTTAATAGATACAGAATAGTTATATTCCCCGACGTTTTTAAGGGTAGTGTTTTTCGCTGATTAACAGGAGACGCAGCGATTTGTGACCCATTTCGTGACCCATCACCGGAGATAGTATGAGAGACTCAGGATTTGATCTCGAATTAGAGATGATGAAAGCCGCCGCCTACCTGCAAACGCTGTCCGATGGGACGGAAAAAAAGAAAGTTGCGAATTATTTGCAGGAGTTGCACCAAGAGCAACAGCGACGGTGGGACGAGTTGTTCGACGGGGATCAGTACCAGCGGTTCGTGGACGAGTTGCACCAAGAGCAACAGCAGCGACTCGCAGAGTCATTTGACGCCAGTAAATTAGAAACAAAAAGTTCCTAATTGTGGGGAAAAAAGAGCGACGGCAACGTGGGTTCCGTAGATGCGCGAGACCACAGGATTTTTGGCCCCTCCCACCCTCTATTTCTAAGGTCTGGCGCGCCCTGTTCCCGCCCCACAAATTCCTTGAAGTCGCCCCGATTTCTGTTAGACTGGGTGGTGGTCAGTTATTCACAGGGGAAGCTCATGCGCAGGATCATCCTGTTTCTTTTCGCCGCCCTGGCGGTGACGTCTGCCGCCGACGGCGGTATGTTTATTGATATAGATCCAGTTTCGGGATTAGCGCGGTCGACCCTCACTATGATTAATGAGGACTGGTACATTAGTGGTGCCACCGCAACTGTGATAGTTGATGCCGAA
>JAQWPY010000122.1 GCA_029245145.1 Pirellulales bacterium
AGTTCCGCAGCCACGCTGGGTCCGAGATCACGCGACGGAAACTTCCGCCGAGGAGTTTTCCGTAACGACCCTCGTCAATGACCTTGCAGGCCCAGGCATATTCCGGCAGGAGGGGGAGCACATGGCCGACGAGCAACTGTCGCTTTGCTTTTTGTGCGGCAGCGACCATCCGGCGGCAATCGGCCAGTTTGAGGGCCATCGGTTTTTCGCAGAAGACGTGTTTTCCCTTCCGGAGTGCCCTGCAGGCAATATCTGCATGCAGCGCCGGGGGCAACGTGATGTCGATCAGATCGATCGTGGGGTCGTCAAGCATCGCATCGAGGTCGTCGTAGGTGGCGACTCCCGAGAGATCCATCTGCCTGCCCGCAGGCCCGAAATTTCCTTTGATGTCCCGCCAATCGCCGGTGAGTCGCTTGCGTTGCTGTTCGCAAATCGCAGCCACCTTCGCCCCTCGTACCTTCTGATAGGAGAGGTAATGGATCATCCCCATAAAGCCGAGGCCGGCGATTCCTACGCGAAGCATAAATGGTCCCTAAGCGTTTTCTTTGGAAAATTCGTTTTCGACATTTTGCTCTTGCGGTGTCATTTTGTCCCAGAAACCGAGAGTAAACAGACATAAGACTGCGAAAGCCATGACTGCAGGGAACATCCAGTAGTTTTTCCATGCCTCCATCGCTGGTGTGACGAATTCATCGATATTCAGATTCTCGGGAAAGTGTTTGTTGAACATATTTAACAAACTCTCGAAGAAAGTCGGAGTGTCCGCGTCGCTCTGCAACGATTTGAGTTTCTCGGTTAATTCGTTGCTGACTGTTCCACCATATGTGTCTATGCGATTTGGCAAGGCGATATTGGTGAAAGGGAAGGTGCCACCGAAGGCGAAGCGAAAACCGAAGAACAATCCCAACCCTTGTGTTAGAAAAACCAATAAACTTTGCGCCTGACCACGGATTTCTGTCGGAGCCTTGTTGTCGGTATACATAAACCCAGTAACAAAGAAGAAATCGTAGCAAATTCCATGCAGTAAAACGCCAAGCAATAACATCCATGTGACTTGATCTGGCGCTCCGAATGCAAACAACACGTAGCGTAAGACCCACGATGCCATGCCGATCATCAGCATCATCTTTACACCTAGTTTGCGAAAGAAGAACGGAATCAGGAGCATGAAAAAGATTTCGGACATCTGCCCGAGTGTCATTGTGGAACCGGCTTCCGTGAATCCACTATTCCCAAGATAACGCGATGTTTCGCCGTAGTAGTAACCCAGCGGAATGCAAATCAGCGTTGAACAAACAGCAAACACAAAAAAGCTCCGATTTTTCATCATTCGGAAGGCATCAAGCATAAGCAATGATCTCAAGTCGAGTGTTTTCTCTTTTGCTGGTGGTGGTGTATGGGGCAGGGTGAAACTGTAGATGCCTAATAAAATGCTGCTAACGGCACCCAACCAAAATATATTCAGTGAACTTGACCAACCGCTAACGCCTAAAGCCAAGCCAGCTACGATCCAGCCGATCGTTCCCCAGACACGAATTTTTGGAAAGTGATTTTGGTCAGGAATGTGAGCGAATGCAATCGTGTTGCTGAGGCCCAGCGTGGGCATATAGCAGCACATGTAAGCGGTCATCAACCAAACCATAACACTGCCGGATTTTTCCATGGCAAAATAGGGGATTGCGCACATGATCGCGCCGCCGAGCACTAACAGTAATCCCATTACTTTTTCCGAGGCAAAGAATCGATCCGCAATCAAACCAAGGAACAAAGGTGCGAATATGGCAGCGATAGGCGCACTTTCGTAAGCGCCACCTGTGAAATCACCCAGCCCATTACTGTTCAAGGCAAGCGATAAGGTTGCAAACCAGGCCCCCCAGGAGAAAAACTGCAGAAACATCATCACGGAAAGTCGCGTTTGAATCATGACTCATTGCCCTCGCGTGGTGTTAGATTCCGATTTTTGTTTTCAGTGAATCGAGTAAATCGAGCGCACCGGCGATTTCCGCCTTTTGTCGCTCAGGCTCCTGTGGGATTTCCCGTTCGATCGTGAGCGGACCGGAGTAACCAATATTTTTAAGCGTCCGTAAATAGGTCTCCATGCCCACGGCGCCCTCGCCCAGGGGGACCTCGGCTCCCCAACTCACGCCCGGCTCATCTGACCACGTCGCGTCCTTGCAGTGGACGCTCCGCACCCGCGCGCCGAGTTTTTCGAGCGCCTCGATCGGTTCACCGATTCCATAGAGGATCATGTTCGCCGGATCGAAATTGATGAATAAATTCTCACGATTCACATCCTCGAGAAACTCAAGCAGCACGTCGGCCGGTTCCTGGCCCGTTTCCAGATGAATCGCCTGATCCTGCGCGGCTGCGTGGTCGCATAAATACTGAGCCACAGAAACAATCTCGCGGTAGTCCGGATCGGTCGTGTCGTGCGGCACAAAGCCGATGTGCAGGCCCACGACATTCACCCCGAGTCGACGGGCAAAATCGGCAATCTCCTTCATCTCCACAAGCCGGGCGGCGCGAGTCGCTCGCGGTACGAGACCCACGGTTTCCTTCACCGTGGGAATATCGGCATAGCTCTCGCCTTCAAAACCACCAAAGACACAAGTGATCGTGATACCAAAATCATCGAGTTGCGTTAAAAATTCGCGCGCTTGTCCCTCGGTCCGCGACTCCTGCTGCGGCGTATGTAGATGGATCGTTTTGACACCCAACTCGTGCGCTACTTCCAGGCGTACCCCCAGTCCGGCATCGATACTTGCAAAAACGCCGAGTGGCCACCTGTTCATTTCACGATCCTTCGCTGCCGAGATGTGTTACTCGTTTTCACTGATTTCGCGTAGATAAATATTTCGAAATTGCATTTCCCCTCCGTGGGTTTGGATTTGAACCGGACCTTTGGCAAACATGGGGCTACCGCGATCGAAATAATTATGCATCACTGCGTCATCCACCACGAGTTGGGCGTTGAGGTGCACCGTGACCCGGTCGTCCAGCATGCGGATTTTGAGCCGGTTCCATTCGCCAATCGGCTTGTCGGCGCGAACGAGGGGAAATCGGCCCGGGCTGCCGGGATTGTTATTCCACATGGCGCCCGACCCATGATGGGCGCCATTCTTTTTCTCTTTGGCGTTGTCGGGATCCCAGATTTGGATTTGAGGACAACCCCGCAGATAAATGCCGCTGTCGCTTCCCGGGTGGATCATTCGCCAGTCAAGTAGTAATTCAAAATCCCCATAATCCTTTGCCGTGGTCAGAAAAACGCCCTGTCCATCGTTGATAATGATACCGTCTTCAACTCGCCAATGCTGATACAGGTCTGCATTATCTTCTCGCTGTTTTTTTTCGCGCGACGGCGCATCGAGTGCGGCAATCGTTTTGGGATTTTCGTGCCCCAGACCTCGCCAACCGGAAAGATCTTTTCCATTAAACAGCGGTAGGAAGCCTTCCGGTATTCCTCCCGCCGCGGCCACGATGCTGCAGGTGATGACACTGCAGGCAAAGAGTAAAATCGGTTGGCATGGTCCTTTCAACATCGGATCAAACCCCATGGGGAACGAGAAAGTACAGGCTACCGCAAGTGATCGAAGCAGAACGGGTCTGCGGGCGATTCGACACGTGCTAGGTACCGGCCCACGGTGAGCCGCCACCTTCTGGACAGCAGAACGGACCCATTACAACAGCATTGGCAGGGAGGTTCAAGTGGTACATCCGACGAGCGGAAATTAAAAAAGAATCAGACGGCATGCCGGTAAAAATTTATCGAGTTTATGTCATAATGGGACCTGTTTTATCGCCGGCTTACGAACGTTCCACGCGGAAGCGCGCGAGCAACTCTCGGTTTGCGATTGAAATGGAAAGACGTCATCCGCGGGGGCTAGGTGGAGCGGCGAACTTTATGGGGAAGATCGCACAATACAAACTGGGTGACGTACTCGGTGTCGGTACGGTGGGTACCGTTTACCGCGCCACTGATCGACTTCACGATCAAAAGGTGGCGATCAAAATTTTGCTGCCGCAGATTCTGGACGATTCGCATGTGGCGCGCAGATTTCATCGGGAAATGTCCATCCTGGAAAAACTCGATCATCCCCATATCGTCCGCTACCTCACCAGAGGCGCTGCGGGAGGTCGGCCTTATTATGTCATGGAATTAGTCGATGCCGGGTCGCTGAAAGATCAATTAACGATCCACGGACATCTCTCTTGGCAGCAAGCATGTCAATACGCTATTCAAATCTGTTCGGCTTTGCAGCACGCGCACAATCATGGAATCATCCATCGCGATCTGAAGCCCTCAAACCTGTTTATGAATGAATCGGGCAACCTGAAACTGGGTGATTTTGGAATTGCCCGCGACACGTATCAGATCGATCTCACGGATGTCGGGTTAACGGTGGGGACGTATGCCTACATGTCGCCCGAGCAGATTTGTGCCGATACAAATGTTTCGGATAAAACCGATCTCTATGCTCTCGGGTGCCTGCTGTACGAAATGATGACAGGGTACCCGCCGTTTGATGGGGCGAATTTTGCGAGAATTTTTGATCAGCACCTCAACAGTGATCCTCCCAAGGTTCGCGAAAGGGCGCCCGATTGTCCGCAGCCGCTTGAGGACCTTATCTTGCAACTGATGGCAAAACACCCGGCACAGCGTCCCTTCAATGCGCGGTACGTGCAAGGATTTCTGCAGGAACTTGTGGAGCAAGACGGTGGTGAACCGGTCTCGTTCTCTTCACGGTCGGTAAGGCATAATGTGCGATCTCCCGGCTTGTCGATCTATAGTAAACACAATTGGCTTTCGGTTTTGGGGCTGCTCGGATTCGTCGGTCTGATTCTTGTCATCACGCTCCTTATACGGCATCTCATTTCCTGACGACCAAAAAAGTAGTATCTTTCTCGAAAATCCCCTTCCCGTTTCACTCGCGAGCGTGTCTGCCGATGTCGCACATTCTTCAGCCCGATAGCCAGCTCGACGTCTGGGTGGCAGAACAAAATCTGCCGGCCTTTCGCGCCGCGCAGATTCGGCGTTGGCTTTTTGCATCACGTGCCGAATCGTTTGCAGAAATGACAAATCTTCCACTCCCTCTGCGCACCGAGTTGGAAGGTGCGTTTCAATGGTGGACAAGTCGCGTCGCTGCACACAAGCAGGCAGAGGATGGAACGGAAAAATTGTTGCTCGAGTTTTCGGATCAGCAAAAGATCGAATGCGTTTTGCTGAGAGAAGCGGAACGGCGGACGATTTGCATCAGTACGCAGGTGGGTTGCGGGATGGGTTGTGTTTTTTGTGCGAGCGGACTCGATGGCGTCGTTCGCAATTTGACCGCGGGAGAGATCATCGAGCAAATGTTGCGGCTTCGCCGCCTCATGCCGGACGAAGAACGAATCAGCCACATTGTGGTGATGGGGATGGGTGAGCCGCTGGCAAATCTCGAAAATTTGTTGGCAGCGCTGAAGGTCGCCGCGAGTTCCGAGGGCCTGGGCATTAGTCCACGACGGATGACCATTTCCACGGTGGGGCTCCCTGCAGCGATGCGGCGACTTTCTCAAGCCGGTTCGCAATACAACCTTGCGGTTTCGCTGCATGCGGCCAACGACACATTGCGTAACGAATTGGTGCCGGTCAATGCAAAGTCGGGTCTCGAGGCCATACTTGCCGCTGCCGACGAATATTTTGAGGTCTCCGGGCGACGGCTGACGTTCGAGTACGTGCTGCTCGGCGGCGTCAACGATCGCGAGCAGGATGCCCAGCAACTCGCCACGCGACTCCGGAGTCGATCGGCGCTGCTGAACCTGATTCCCTATAACCCGGTCGCCGGGTTGCCCTATCGCACCCCGACCGAGGATGCCGTTGCGCGGTTTTCTGCGGTTTTGACCGTCCAAGGGGTCAATGTTCAAATTCGTCGCCGTAAGGGCTCACGGATCGATGCCGCCTGCGGACAGCTTCGCCGGATGCCGGTCACCACCGCGTAATGGAGAATGTGGTGCTGACTGCTAGTCCGGGGGCCCTCCTCCCGCACTCATCATCATGCTCATCATTGGAAGCGAACGCAGTATATTTTGCTGCACCGTGATGCGACCCCGAATCCCGTTTGGAATTTGATCGATGTCGTAAACGATCGCGTCTTTTTCCTCCAGCATTCCAACGACCGGCAGTAACATTGCTCCACTCTGCGGATCCGCTTCGGCCGCAAATTTCATGATGGGCCCCATATTGACCACTAACTGGACAGGTTTGGTGATTTTTTCGCTCGCCTTGGCAGAAGCGTCGATGACCTTTTTCAGGTCCTCCACCGCATTGCCTCCCATCGCCATGTAGATGCTTTCCGCATTGACGGCGACTGCAAAATCAAGCTGGTCGCCTATCATCTTGGTAATAACAGCTACTTCATCTTCCTCGGTAACCGGAATGTTTTTCCATGTATGGATGCGATAGAAACCGTGGTTTTCCGCTTCCCAATCGGGCCCAGGAATCTCGACCATGGAAGTAAGCACCCCCGTCAGTTGCTTGATCGCACCTTCCACCGTATCACCATCGCTGACGTTCGCTCCAAAAACCACCGTCGATTTTTTGTTGAGCATTACGGCAAAGCCCATTTGGAGGCCGTCCGAACGCGCGGTGTCATAGATTGCGTTGAGTAACTTTCCGGCCGCCTCTTTCACGGTCTCTTTTTCTGTGTCTGGCAGGTTCTCGTCATTATCGATCTCCCGCATCATCTGTTTATGGAATATTTCTTGCTGGTCGTTCATCATCTTGATTTCACTGGCGAACGGTTTCCCGGTAAGATGTCCCGCCATGGAGATCGTCGCATCGACATCGAGAAATCCCGCATGCGATGATTTTCCGGACTGGAGACGTTTGTAAGAGGCTGCCGTTTCAGAATCGACTTGTGCAGTGGTCGAAAAATCGACGTAAACATTTTTGTTGTCGCGATCGATGCCCAATCCGATCACGAAGTCCTGCGTTTCATTAATAAACTTACTCAATTGGGCCATGTTCTGTTTCATCAAGACCTGTTGAGCCTCAATATCGCCATCCGCTTCTGCGACTCCGGCGAGTTGTAGTTGATTCATCAACTCAAGAAATCCAATCAACTCGGCCCGTTTGTCGGCGGGAACCTTCTGCACGTTGACCCGACCAGCAAGCACGTATAACTCCGGAAGATCGCCCGCCAACGCAGAGGGATCTTGAGGCGCCTTTGCCAAATGCTCTTTTTGATCCGCAAAATAGGTCCAGCCTTGGCCTTGCTTCGCATAGAGAGGACCTTCAGCTGCTTTCATCAGTAAGACACCATCGCCCACATCCTCGTTGTCCGAAAGTTGGGGCGGGAGTGAATCCAGAAGTGCTGTCAAATCCGTGACCGGCAGACAGGCGATGGCATATGGCTGTGCCTTTCCCAATTTGACGTCAATCACGATCGGTTTTGTTTTATCGAGTCCGGCCAGTGGCTTGCCACCGGTCAGTTGCACCAATTGCAACTCCATCATTTGCTGTGCGTTGGGAAAGCCGACTATCTCTCCCACGACACTCGCATGTTGCATTAACTGGTCGTAGCTGCTGATCGAGACGACCGCGACCGATGGATCCTCTTCGCCGCGGGCAACCGGGGCAAAGCAGGTGGTGAAAATGAACAGACTGCAAAAAAGCGTTGCCAGAAACCGCGCAGCGTATCGCATAAAAGTCCCTCGATGATTGTGTTCCGTTGTTTCTCTGATTCACTCAACCCGCCGGGCAAGCGCGAAGCCGACCGTCTGCTGCGCGGGGGTTTCCCGCATTGTAGCGATCCGACGGGTGGTTCGGGCAGGTGCCGAAAGACAAATAAACCAATTCGTCGGGAAAAGTTGCCCCAACCGGGAATCGACTGAGGGGACACCCGCGGGATAACGGGGAGGCTACGAAGAGCAGGGCCCGGAACGGCTGCTTTTCCGGGCGAGCAAAAGCGATGCGAAATTGTCGCACGCGTAACGCATCATTGCACTCGCTGTGCAGGTTTCACCGCTCGCGGTAGGTGATTCGGCCCTTCGTTAAGTCGTACGGGGAAAGTTCAACTTTGACTTTGTCTCCGGGAACGATCCGGATAAAAAACTTTCGCATGCGACCGGCCACATGAGCAATCACTTCATGGCCGCCTTCGATTTGGACGCGAAATCGCGTGTTGGCAAGCGCCTGGGTTACCGTACCTTCAACTTCTAATGCTTCTTCTTTCTCTTTGGCCAAAATGGGGCTCCTTGGGTGATAGGTCGATCGGTTTTCAAATTCGGGGGTTTGGGAAATCTTGGCCCCATCATATCGGACTCGCCGGATTCGTCCAGAGCGATTGCTCAGGGGGGCATGTGAATTACCGCACGCGTCACTCGATCGCCTGAAGTCCGCGTTCCAGGTGCTCAAAAATCTCATCCGGCTCCTCGATCCCCACCGAGAGCCGGATCGTTCCCGCAAAGATTCCCAATTCCTCTCGCTGCCCATCCGTCAGTTCCCGATGACTGGTCGATTCCGGGTGACTCAGGGTTGTTTTCAAATCGCCCAACGAGGGACAGAACGGAATGCTTGGCGAAAGAGCATAAATAAATTTTTCCGCTATCTGTTGACCCCCGGCCAGGCGAAAGGTGAGCATGTTACCAAACCCCAGTCCTGCTTCGTTGGTTGCCATCTGTTTTTCTGCCAATGCCCGGTCGCTCGCCACATTTAACCCGGGATAGTGTGTTTCCAGCAGCGCAGGATGTCCGGCCATCCGCTCCGCCAGTTGCTTTGCAGTGGAAGCCGCTCTTTTGACACGGAGATCCAAGGTTGCCATGCCCCGCATGGCGAGCCAACAACTATGGGGACTGGCGAATAAGCCCCAAGTCGATGCGGTTTGAGGTACGCGCTCCCACACCGCGTCGTTTCCGCAGAGGCAGCCCAGGATCACATCGCTATGACCGTTCATGATTTTCGTCATGCTTTCGATCACCAGATCGGCTCCCCAATCGAGTGGTCGGCACAAAACAGGTGACGCAAAGGTGTTATCGATCAGCAGCCGAGCTGAGTGCGCATGAGCAATCTCCGAGAGCCCGGCAATATCGGCAATCTGCAACATTGGATTGGCAATCGTTTCAGCGATCACCAATTTTGTTTCCTCGCACATTGCGCGGCGAACCGCAGAGAGATCGCAGGTATCGACCACCGTAGATTCGATTCCAAGTCGTGCGGCTTCGGTGGTGAATAAATGCAGCGTTTTTCCATAGAGTTGGTGGCTGATCACGACGTGATCAGCCTGCTGTAATTGTGAGAGCAGTGCCAACGCCAGCGCTGCCATACCCGAACCGGCAATCGCCGCATGCTCTGCCCGATGCCAATCTTTGCATTGCTCGGCGAGCATATCGGAGTTCGGGTGGCCGTCCCGACTATAGATAAAGCCGTCCGTATTTCCTGCAAGCAGGTCGGCTGCCTGCTGAGGAGAATCGCATGCGTAGACGGTGGCTGGATAGATAGGAGGGGCCAGGGCCGTGGTCGCCGGCATTCGGCGCTGCCCGGACACGTTCGACGTTTTTTTCTCACTCGTCATCAGGCAGGTTTCCTTCTGCGTCGAAGCGAAGCGGTCGACGGTCCGATTGCGGAGTGACTCCAGGGGCATTCTGGAGTTCGCCCAGGCATGCGGTGGAGCAAACGATCGTATCCAACTCTTTTGTATTTTTGATCCAAACCAGCTTGGCGTCTTCGACCTTGCGAAGGCCGATCGTTTGCAGAGCGCGATCGAGCATTTCCCGGTCGTTTGGGCACTCCACCGGAATCATGGTGGCGGCGACATGCATTGCCGTCAGTCCATTGATCCGCGTCGCTTCCCAGTCGGTCTGCGCCACCGCTCGCGACGTGCAAAATTCGGCTAATCCAATTCCATTGCCATTTCCTCCACGAACTCCGCGAATGGCGATCGTCCGTACGGCGGGAGTCTCTTCCGGTCCCGGCGCATGATCTTGCAGTTTTCTTCCGACAATGTTTGTGTCCATGCCGGTACCACTGATTGATTTGCCGATTTTGTCGATCAGAAGGATATCGATTTGCTCAAGGGGCAATTTTGCCATCAGTCGCCGGGACTCGCAGAGCAATTCCTGTTGTCGCCGCTGGAAGTCATTGCACTGCACACCATGAATCCCCGCCGTTTCACCGTATGCATTTTCGACGACAGCGAGTCCTGCACGGATCGGTACCTTCTTGAGAATCATCGGGCAGGCGGTCTCAATAATGCGATCGAACGGAATACTCACGGCGGCCCGATGATAGGTTTTGGCGCCGCGATGGTTGCCCAATCCATTGAGTAGCATCTTCATCAATCCGCTTTGATAGGCACCGGCAAATCCCGTGTGCAGCTTGACGCGACCGCAAACGAGTACGTGGTCCGACTCGCTCGCCCGTTTATCAAAATAGATTGGGATGCCATCCGCGGTCGTATCGAGAAGTACAGTTTCCATGTCCGACTCGATAGAGCAACCGAGGCTTTCTTCTGTCAGGTCGAGTCCGGCAAGAACTTTTTCTTGTCCTTCGGCGGTCGCTCCACCGTGACTTCCCATCGAGGGAACAATCCAAGGCACCCCGCCGCACTCTTTGCAGAAATCGACTGCTGTTCGCAGGATGGTTTGAATATTCGTGATGCCACGACTGCCTGCCGTAATCGCGATGCGATCCCCCGTGCGGATCTGGTCATCAAACGAAATTCGAGAGAGTTCATCGCGCACCGTCGCAGCGATATCTCGAACCTGAGGGCGTTCGAAATGTTGGTGGACCGTCACAATTTCTGGGTAGCGAGCCATACGGAAGTAACGCGGAGAGGATTACGTAGCGTTACTTGATCTTAGCCGAGTGGAGGGAAGCCGTCGATTGCCTGCGAGCGGGCGACTTGCTGAGGAGTTCCCGGTCATCGAGATGCTTTGCGTTTTGCAAAGCGACTCGACCTTCCACCTTCCCAAACAGTAAATTCAGCCCACACGGGGAAATGTTCCGAGACAATCTTTGATTCCTCAGAGGTCAGATTGAATACGCGCACCATATCGACCATTCCTGTCTTCCCGTTGAACTCGGTGGTTGCCTTGTTGTGCAGGCAAAGATGATCGGTGGATTCAGCAGCGAGAGTCGTACTCGAGCCGGTTTGTCCCGCGGGTCTGACTCCAAAGGCATTTCCCCAGTTGAGCAAACGGTCTTGATTGGCAGAGAAGTTGCCCAGCAAAATCACGTCGTCTTCGCGATCGACATCGTTTAGAACAACGCGGTAGACGTCGTTCAGTGTCGCGAGTTCTTCCGAGGTGTTGATAGGATCGAGATGTACATTCACTAGTTTAAAAGTGAATGCCGTGTCGCTTCGTGGCGACCGCACGCGGAAAAGTGATACGAGAGGTTCGTGTAAAATCCGGTCATGCGGATCGGCCACGGTGTAGGTAGCCTGCCGGTCAATTTCGATCGTGCTTTGATTGAACAAAAAGGCAAATTGTTCCT
This sequence comes from Pirellulales bacterium, assembly GCA_029245145.1. Classification (GTDB taxonomy): domain Bacteria; phylum Planctomycetota; class Planctomycetia; order Pirellulales; family UBA7805; genus UBA7805. Next base: position 11,471 of record JAQWPY010000122.1, read on the forward strand.
TGTTGCCATTGCGCCCGACTCGCGGGCCCACTTCGTATTCATACTCAGAGCCATCCCGGTTCACTAATGCAAGAAACTCGACCATGAAGGTCTGATCTCGCGATTTTATTCCCTGTACGGCAACCACGTCAAAATTGCGGACTACCTCGGCGAGCACATCCATGATTTTTGTGTTCGCGGCCTTAGAGGTATCGAATGCGGTGATATGAAAGGATGCAATCCTTAACGTTTCACTTTGCACCGGGGCCTTCGGTTTCTGCTGCGGACGATTTTGGATCGCCAGCGGTTCGGGAGCATATGTGTCTAAATTAAACTCGATATTTTCATCGAGCGGCCCTAACCGGTCGCGAAGCAGGTAGCCTCCGAGGAGAGCAAAAAGAATGATCAGTAGCCAGGAAAAACTTCGTTGCAAAACCGCAATGCTCCGCGTCTGCGATGTCGGTAGACTGCTCAGGTTGCGGAGAATAGCGAGGTGCGTATGACCATTCCAGGCCAATTTCATCACGTCGGAAAAACAGCCCTCTTGCCGCTGGCGGTGCTAGCGGACAACCGGGGATTCCAGTATCGACGTCACCGCCTGCGCTCTTCGAGGAGGTGGCTCAATTCGGGCAAGATCAGCTGCTCCATCGCGAGGCGTACCGCACCAGGTGAACCGGGCATCGTTAGCACAAACGTGTCATCGACAAGTCCGGCCTGGGCTCGACTCAACATGGCGGCCGGCCCGATCTCTTTGAAACTGAGATATCGAAATAATTCTCCGTATCCCGGTATTTCTTGCGTCAGCAGCTGCGTAATGGTTTCACAGGTCCGATCGCGGCGAGCAATGCCGGTGCCGCCTGTAATGAGAATTGCGTCGACCTCTGCGTTGCCCGCATACCGTCCTACAGTTTCGGCGATGAGCAGAGACTCTTCTTTAAGAATCAGGCGATCGATGAGTCGATGTCCGGCCGCTGTGGCCAGTTCGATGACCAGATCGCCTCCGGCATCGTTTTCCCGCGTGCGTGTATCGCTCAGGGTCAGCACGACCACACCCCCGGTGAGCGATGCATTGCGCGAATGATCTGAAGCAAAGCGGCTCATGATTTGTTTTCTCGTAATCTCTCAGCCCGAGTGTCCGAGCCCACTGCACGAACGAACTCAATTTACTCCCGCCGGCATCATTCCCGGACGGTAAAATGACCGGAAAATCCACGGATTTGCCGAAGCGTTTCAAAAAGAAATCGGCAGGACAACCGAAAAAGAAGTATAATTGGAACGTCGTCCCCGCAAACCCCTGGCGGATTCGGTCCGGGCACCCGAGCGGCGAAGCAGGAGGAGGTTACCGTGTATCAATCGATTCTTTGGCGCGACAGGGTTTGCCTCGGTTCGGTCGCAGCCTGCATGCTCGCTCTTATCTGTTGCCACCAGGGTAGCAATTCCGCCCGTGCCGACATTTTCCGCCTCGATGAAAGAGGGGAAATT
>JAQWPY010000137.1 GCA_029245145.1 Pirellulales bacterium
GCCTTCGACCGCCAAAAAGATTTCCTTGAAGCCGCCTAATTCGGTGGAGCTGTGATCCATAATCTGAATCTTCCACCGCTTCGCCTCTGCATGATGCTTATACATTTCATAGAGATCGCGGGCAAAAAGGGCCGCCTCGTCGCCGCCGGTGCCAGCCCTAATTTCCATGACGACGCGCGTGCGATTCGCATCCTCGCCGCCCACCGTCATGTCGAGCAATTCGCTCCAGATTAGCTCTCGATCCTCCTTGAGCGTCGGAATCTCAGCTTCCGCAAGCTGGCGCATTTCCAGATCATCGCCCTCGACCAACTCCACCGCATCGGCAATTTCACCATTTAATTCTTGAAATCTGCGATACTTGCCTGCCAGGCGGGCAAGCGAACCGTGCTCGCGTGAGACGGCGGCCACCCGAGGGGGGTTTGCCAAGACCTCCGGGTCGATCAATTGCTGCTCTAACTCTTCGAAGCGACTCAGTTTTTCATCGAGCATTTCGCGCATCGATGCCGTCTCCCATTAACATAGCCGTAGAGCAGAGATCACCCAACGAAAACCCGACTGGCTTGCCCGCAATCAGTCTCAAAGAGAATGGTCTGACCACCACGTCGTGTTACGCGCCTGTTTACTTGCCGGCCTTCTTTTTGCTACCGCGCTTGAGGCTGGCGTATCCGGACCCCGCAAACTTCGTCTTGAATTTTTCGATACGACCTTCCGAATCGACGAATTTTTGCTTTCCAGTGTAGAAAGGGTGGCAGGAGCTGCAGATATCGACCTTCAGTTCCTTCCGTGTGCTTCGGGTCTGAAAGGAACTACCACAACCGCACTTCACGTCCGTCTCAAAATATTCTGGATGGATTTTTTTTTTCATGGCTGCAATCTCAATGCGGGGCACGACCCGGCGGGCTTACTGTTTCCAGGACTCAATCTAACCCGTCTTCGCCCGGCCGACAAGACTAGTGGTGCTCTATGCCTGGCCCATCGGCTGCTCCACCGTCCACTGAATTCCCGCAGATATCGGGCCGGAGCAGGGCGGGGCGGGGAGAAAGAATTGCCCGAATCGCAAAATATCGGAACCGACTGGCCCATAGGGGGAATCGTTCCTTGCCGCTTACTTTCCCTTGATGGCCGCCATCACCTTATCGGTGATCAGGTCCACGAGATGCTGCTCGTCGACCCCTGTACCCAGCGATGCAACTCTCGCTGCGGGCTGCACAGACGGACTCGACGCAGGGGCCGTCCCATTCCTTCCAATGGCCTGCGGTGGTGCAGCGAATGCGCTTCGCTCGACACCAGCAACATTCCAAGAGTCGCGAAAAACATCGTTACCACAGAGATCGCAGTTTTCCATTTCCTGCTCATTCCGCGGATCGGTAAAGCCCCATTTTTCTTTGAGATCCAATAATTCTCGCGTATGGTCGGCCGACAAGTAATTCACGCGTCCGATTGACTTTGCCAGCATGAGCATGCGGCAGTAGGCATCAAGAATTTCAGTCCACCAATAGGCCCGCTCGACGTCTTCACCCCAACTCACAGTACCGTGGTTTGCCAAAATAACCACGTTTGTTTTTTTGACCAGCGGAATAATAGTATCAGCAAAAGCCTGTCCCCCTGGTGTCTCATATTGACTGATCGGAACATCGCCTAAAAATACTTCGACCTCTGGAAGCACGCACTGTGGAATCGGCTCCCGCGCGATGGCGAACGCCGTGGCATGAGGCGGGTGGCAGTGCACGACGCTATTTATGTCGGGTCGTTCTTTATATATCTGAAGATGTAAGAGTGCCTCACTGCTTCTTTTCTTTTGACCTGCAATCTGATTCCCTTCCATATCAATCAGGCAGATATCTTCTGGTTTGAGAAAACCTTTTGAGTGCATCGTGGGTGTACAGAGCACCTCATGCTCATTCAATCGGTACGTAATATTTCCATCGTTGGCAGCTGCAAACCCTTTGTTGTAGACTCGCTGACCGATCTCACAGATTTGCTGTTTCCGCTTGAATGCGTTTTCCATTATTTATCTTCCTCCAGGTGTACATGATCGATGAGTGCCGCGTTAAACGCATCCACAGGTTTCTTTTCTGGCATAAATGGGGCCGCTGCTTCGCGACTTTCGCTCAGGGCAATCCGACTGCCCATTCCCGAACCTAACTGATCGTAAAGGACCAACTCCTCGCCATTGCTACGTCGAGGGCTGTTTAATTCTGCTTCGCTCAATGGCACCGCCAAACGAAAGGTTCCCCCAACGAGTGACGGGTGACAGCGGCATAAAGTAACTGTTCCAATAATTTCAGCGATCCGCATCGATCACCTTTCAAATTCGTTGACTATGTTGATTCGATTCGCCCGAGTGCCTGTTGCAATTCAAGACATAAATCGCGGGCCGAGGCACGCACAAAGGTGCGACACCAATGAACCCCCTCTCGGACATTGGTCGGATCCACCACAAGCAGATTGGGCGCCATCCGTGCCAGTGCGTTGTCCAACTGATGGGTACTCCTGACGGCAACGGCCCGCACGTGCGAGGCACGATTTGCCAGACACGCAGCAACATCGACATCTTCGGTCAAGAGCAGGCATCGCGCCGCATCGTCCTCTGGCACCTGCTGTTGCAGACGGGCAACCGCAGTAGCCACTGCATCCACAGTTCGGTCCCTTGCAACCAACTGCCCGACGGTCAATTCATTTTCCAATAGCGGGGCGAGTCGCTGTGCCGCCGCCCCCACCGTAATCACCATCACCGCCGGGCCCTCGATGTGGGGTGCATTGGATTTTGTAAGATCGATGTTCCTCTCGGCCGCTAGATCTCGAGCGGCTGGAGTCACCACAGCACTCGGGCTGATGCGAACTATCGCCTGCTCTGGAATCTGCGTTAATTGCTGTGTCGTCACCACTTGATCTTGTATCTCCAGTTCTTTCGGCTTTGTCTCTCTCGACGGTGCACTCTTCTCTGGCGGGTTGAGCCGGAGCAGGACCTCGCGGACCAGCTCCTCAATTTCCAACACCGAAAGGTTCATTCGTCACAAATCCCCATCACGGTCCATCGCACTGGCGTTCGATCGTCACTCAACAATTCGCGAGCGGCCTTACCATCACTCGTCAGTAGCACCCGCGACCCGGGTGCCGCACCTTGGGCATCAATCGCAAGCACCGGATCACCATCGGCGGTCTCTCCATCGTGCATCAACAGGCGAATCACCAGCAACCGCCACCCCTCGAGTGAAGGATGCTTTATGGTTGCACTTGCTGCGCCTAACACCTTGCCAAATTGCATGCGACGTTTTCTGCTTTAAAGCGTTTACTTACCCAAAATGCAAAGATCGTCGATCAGTGAACACCGTCGTTCGCGGGTGAACGTCAAAGGCGACGTCACGCCTTCACCGGTGGGGGTTGCGATTGAAAATGACAAATACCCCTCGCCCCCTAGTCCGAGCGCCGACATACAAGGTCCATTCTTCACAAAAAGTGTCGTGTCCATCACACGACCCATCCGCGTCATATTCCGCACGTTGTTCGAGTGGATGATTGCCGTGTGCCGAAAACCATGTTCGTAATATTGCGCTTTCTCGATCGCTTCATCCGCGTGACGACAGCGAACAAATGGCAGAAAAGGCATCATCTGCTCGACTGGAACAAAAGGATTGTTTTCTGGCACCTCGCCGAAGAGCAGCGGAGTGTCCGCGGCAATATTTTTCCCGATGGCCCGCGCCAGTATGGCAGCGTCTTGCCCAAGCAGATCTTTTGCCGGCACGTCGTGCTTATCCGCACCCTCACCCACCGATTCGATTGCCCTGGCCGTGAGTTGATCGATTTCGGCCGCATTCAAGCGTACCGCACCTGCCTTTTCCATCTCGTCCAATAGCAGGTCAAAAATGGAATCTACGGCGAACACTTCTTTTTCGGCGATGCAGAGCAGATTATTGTCGTACGACGCGCCTTGAATCATCGCCTGCGCCGCGCGCGACAGATCGGCCGTCTCGTCAACCACCACCGGTGGGTTTCCCGGACCGGCCACGATCGCCCGCTTGCCGCTGTTGAGTGCCGCTCGCGCTACGGCCGGACCTCCGGTGACGCAGATCAGCTTGATTCCGTGATGATTGAATATCGCATCTGCCGTTTCGAGCGTCGGCTCCGTGATGACGCAGATGAGATTATCAATACCCATGTCGTCATAGATGGCCTGGTTGAATCGTTTGACACCCTCGGCCGCCACTTTGCGCCCGCTCGGATGCGGATTCACAACGAGCGTATTGCCTCCGGCAATCATACTCACCGCGTTTCCGGTAATCGTCGGAAGCGAATGGGTCACAGGCGTAATCGCGCCGATGACTCCAAAGGGAGCATGCTCGATCACAGCCAATCCGTGATCTCCACTAAACACTTGGCTATTAAGAAATTCGACGCCTGGCGTCTGCTCACCCAAGGTTTTTAATTTTTCAAT
>JAQWPY010000147.1 GCA_029245145.1 Pirellulales bacterium
TGAGGATGTCCTCTTCCTGGATGTGGCGGCGCATTCTCCGTCGCTGCAGATAGCGAGTGAGCAGGCCCTGCGAGGGACTCGCCAGCATCACCACGCCAAAGATGGCGGCAGCAAAGACAACCATCGTTGCGCCAGAGGGCCAGTTGGTCGCGAAGGAGAGCGTCATTCCGGCCACGGCGCAAAAGCCACCAAAAATGCCGGCCAGCAACATCATCGTCCCGAGACGATTGGTGAGTAGATAGGCGGCCGAGGCGGGAGTAATCATCAGCGAGACCACCAGAATGACGCCTGTCGTCTTCAGGCCGGCGACGACGGTAGCCGAGAGCATGCCCATCAGCAGGTAATGGAGTAGAACGACCGGAATTCCCATCGCCGCTGCTACGGTGGGATCGAAACTCGATGCCCGCAGCGGATGGTAGAGCAGAACGATCATGCCGAGTACGGTGGGGCAGACGATGGCCATTAAAAGCAAATCTGAAGAATCGACACCCAATGGGGTGCCGAATAAAAAACAGTTCAAGTCGAAGTGCACTCCTTTTGGCATGGTGCTGATGAGAATGATGCCGATGGCAAAGAGTGTTGTGAACACAATCCCGATCGATGAGTCCTCCTTGGTCCGACTGAGTCGACTAACCACTGCGATCAAAACTGCCGTGAGCACGCCAGCGAGCAGAGCGCCCGAGAGTAACCCAAAAACACCCGTATCATGCGTCACTAAAAACGCAATCACCACTCCTGGAAGTACGGCGTGGCTCAGCGCATCACCGATGAGTGCCATCTGACGTAGAACCACATAGCAGCCGAGCACGCCGCAGGTGATGCCGACTAGCATGCTGCATACGGTCTCCTGCCACCAGCGTTCGCTGAACGGGCGTAGCCACCACTCGGTGAAGTCAATATTTGCAAGCAGGTAGTCCACTGATTCTATTTCATCCGCATGAGTTCTGCCTCTGCTTCGTCGAGCAGAGAAAGTCTTCCACCGTACGTTTTTCGTAAATTTTCTTCGTTTACCGTTTGCTTTGGAGGGCCCATTGCAACGATCCGCCGATCGAGCAGCATGACCTGGTCTAGGCGATCGAGAATGGAAAGGTCGTGACTGACCAGAAGGATCGTTTTGCCGTTCGCGTTCAGTTCTTCGATCAACGCGAAGATGGTTTGCTCGGTTGCTACATCGACGCCGGTAAGAGGTTCGTCCAGCAGATAGAGATCGGCCTGCTGGCAAAGGGCCCGGGCGAGGAATGCCCGTTGCTGCTGGCCTCCGGAGAGCTGGCGGATGTGCCTGTCCGCAAGATCAGTGAGTCCCAGTTTCTCGATCGCATGCCACGCGACTTCCCGGTCCGCTGTATCGGGGCGACCGAAGAGGCGGCGTAAACCGGCAAAGCGGGCCATCCTCCCCATGCTGACCACGTCGAGGACCGTTACCGGGAAGTCCCAGTCAACCGACTGCTTCTGAGGTACATAGCCGATGCGGGAGCGCATCTGATGGATGTTCTCGCCGAAAAAGTCGATCTCTCCGGCATCGATCGGAATTAATCCCAGAATGGATCGAAGCAGCGTGCTCTTTCCGGCACCATTGGGACCGACGATACCGGTTAGGGTGCCGGCGCGGAGTTGAAAGGAAATTGACCGTAAGACCGAACGCCCCGCGTAGGAGACGGTGAGGTTTCTGGTACGGAGCGGGCCGGATGGGCTGGCGGGAGAGGTCAAGGCGAGGTTGCCCCCTTTTGATTCGCGGTGGGTGTGTGCTTGAGCGAATTGGCGATCGTCGAAACATTATGTCGCATCATTCCGATGTAGCTGCCTGCCGGGGTTCCCGGTTCGTCGAGGGAATCACTATAGAGTGTTCCTCCGATGCGAGCGCCCGTTGCAGCAGCACTTTTTTTCACGAGTGTGTTGAGCGTAGCGCTGGTGGAGGTCTCAATAAATAAGGCTTTGACATTCCGATCTTCAATCAGCGCTTCTATTTTTTCAATTTCTTGAGGTCGGGGCGCTTCCGCAGTGCTGATGCCGATCATGGCGCGTACGTCGAGACCATAGGCGCGGGCCAAATATTGAAATGCGTCATGGCTGGTGACGATTACACGTTGGTTTTCGGGTATGGAGGATAGTTCGGTCCGAATCCATGCATCCAGTGCCTGCAGTTCTCTGTCGTACTCCCCTGCCCGCTCCCGGTAGAGTGCTGCGTTTGCCGGGTCGACGGCGGCCAGAGCATCGCGGGCGTGTTGTACATAGCCACGGAAATGATCAACGCTCATCCAGCAGTGGGGATCGGGCGCTGATATTTCATCGGTGCCCGGACTGCCGAGAGGCCGTGGCACAGATAATTCTGCAAGCGGAACGACTTGTCCGGTGGCGTTGTTTCGGATCACTTTGTCGAGCGTCGCCTCGAGGTGGTAGCCGTTGGTGAGCACGAGATCTGCCTCGGCAAGTTCTTCGGCATCGCGTGGCCTCACGTTGTAGATGTGGGGGTCTTCTCCGGCTCGCATCACTCCGATGACATCGGCCGCATCCCCGACAAGCCGTCGCGTCATATCTTCAATCATCGTGGTGGTGCAAACGATGCGGATGCGATTTTTGTCCTTCCGCATGTCCGACTCGGGGGAAACGCTGCGGTTACACCCGGCGTGGGCGGTCAACATGACGACGGCGAGGAGCGGGCTGATGCAGGCAGATGAGGGACGCATGGGGGCCTCGTTTTGGCGGTGTGGACCGGATGGGCCAGGGGACCCACGTCCTATTCTAAAAACTGGCAAGGAGAGGATTCAAGGGATAAAAAACTAAGTTTTGACTACTCAAAACGTGCTCACCGCACTTCCTATGGTCAGGCGCTGACAAGCGAGGTGCCTTTTTTTCGTCTGTTCTGTCGACTTATGGGGCGAAAAGTTGACCGTTCTCAATTCTGGCGGTAGAGTTAGGTTGCAGAGTCGCGGCGCGGCTGATCGGGCCGCTGGGTGGTGTATACCCCATGAGGGATGGGTGGATGGATGTTCGGTATTTCAAACGCTTTCGCATGGATTTGAATCTTCGCGGGCGCGATTTCGGGTCTACCGATTTGCCGACCGGGTATCGGTTTTACGGTTGGAATTCCAGGTTGGTAGAAGCACATGGACGGGCCAAGTACCGGAGCTTTTGCCGGGAGATCGACGCAGAGGTCTTTTCCTGCCTCGGTCATGCCGACGGCTGTATTCGCCTGATGCGCGAAATTTCACGAAAAGAAGGATTTCTGCCCTCTGCAACCTGGCTTCTCGGCCGCACCACCGATGAAGGGTTTGAGGCGTGCGGGACGATTCAGGGGATTTGCGATCACCATGGATGGGGTGCAGTTCAAAATCTTGGGATCGTTCCCGAGTTTCGCGGTATCGGTCTCGGAGAATTACTGCTGCGAAGGGCCCTGCTCGGTTTTCAGGAAGCAGGTCTGTCACGGGTTTTTCTCGAAGTCACTGCAAACAACGAGATTGCCATCCGTCTCTACGAGCGTCTAGGATTCAGGCGCAGTCGCACCAGTTACAAAGCGGTAGGACTCGTGGAGCCAACCGTGAGCGTTTAAGTCTTCTAATGCACTCTGTCTTGTTGGCCTGCGTGGCGGCCGAGAGACATTGCTTGCGGAATGAAGGCAAAGGCATTTAGCAAGGAAAAGGGTCATGAACGAGAGTACGGTTGAGATCTCGGAAGAAAATAAAGAAAGCGATAAAGAGTCCAGGCTGCGTAGCATCCTCAAGGCGTTTTCTTGGCGAATTATTGCGACAGGAACGACCTTTACCGTGACCTATTTCGTTGTCCTTTTCGGCGCGTCGGATGAGCATCGGGAGCAGGCAGGCAAGTTCGCAATGGTTGTCGCCGCCTTTGATTTTGTACTGAAGTTGGCGCTTTATTATTTCCACGAACGCGGTTGGCAAATGGTTCCCCGCGGCAGTATCCGTCGCGTGACGCGAATATTTTCGCGTAGCTGATGCTCCATAGCACGATGTATTTCGTCTCTCTTTGCCGCTTGCTTGTTTGCCAGTACAATGGGCCGCAGGGCCCGCGTCGGTGCGGATCGTCGTTGCGGTGCATCGTCCTCGGGTCCCTGGTCTGGCCAAGGGCTTTTTCGGGGGGCTACGGTCAAGAATGTACGATGAAGGTTTGCCAAAAAGTCAGTCTTCGGCAAGTTCTGCGCGTAAGGATCGCGACCTGCAGGAGACAATGATGATCAACTCGCATCAGGATACGGCACCCGATCGGGAGGGAAGCGTGCCGGAGCAAAAGAAGCGAATCGGGCGCTATCAGATTGAACGGGTTCTGGGAACGGGATCGATGGGGGCGGTCTATCTTGCCCGGGATGAGATGCTTGATCGCCCGGTGGCGGTGAAAGTTCCGAAATTTCCCGAGGGCTCCGGAGAGGAAGTGATCAAGCGATTCTATCGCGAGGCCCGTTCCGCAGCGGCAATTTCACACCCGAATATCTGTGCGATTTATGATGTGGGTGAGGATGAGGGAACGCATTATATCGCCATGCAGTACGTCGAAGGGCACTCGCTGGCCGATTACGTCGGTTCCCGCCGTCAACCACAAGATGAGGTTGCCCGCGTGGTCCGTAAAATCGCCCAAGCGATGCACGAAGCGCACGGATACGATTTGGTACACCGGGATCTGAAGCCGGA
>JAQWPY010000172.1 GCA_029245145.1 Pirellulales bacterium
TATATCCTGAATTTTATTTTGAAACAGGCGTATGAGCTTGTGGTCGAGGAGGAAGCGGCGCACCCGATCGAAAAAATGATGCTGAGTAATCCCTCGACGGGAGTGCTGTTTTGGGCGTTCTGCACTGCCGTGATCGCAGCCCCCCTGGTGGAAGAATTTTTATTCCGCGTGATTTTGCAGGGATGGTTGGAAAAAGCCTTTGTAAGAACCAAAAGGTTCGCCGAGGCGCAGACGGCAGGTGAGGAAGTCACCGAGGAGCAACTCTCTTCTCAATCGCCCAATACGACCTTCATGTGGCAACCGATCGTGCTGAGTTCGATCACCTTTGCCTTGCCACATGCGGGCCACGGACCCGATCCGATACCTCTCTTTTTTCTCGCCATGGTTCTTGGCTATCTCTACGCAAAAACACACCGTATCCTCCCGGGGATCGTGGTCCATATGGCGCTCAACGGCACAAGCATGTTGATTCTCTTGACCGGTCTTTAATCGAGGACCGGTCCCCTGGCGAGTCCGGTGCGGCGGATTATAATCGCAACTCGCAATGTTTTTCCTTACAGCGTCGGGTGGTGTAACGATGGCAACCGGTTTTGGCATTATTGGGTGTGGCATGATCGCGGGCTTCCATGCCCGGGCCTTGGCAGATGTCCGGGGCGCAAAGCTCGTCGGATGCTACGACGCGGTTCCTGCGGCAGCCGAACGGGTCGCCGCGGAACAGGGATGTCGTCCGTACACCAAACTCAAGGAAATGCTCGACGATCAGCAGATCGATGTGGTCACCATCTGCACGCCCAGCGGGGCCCACATGGAACCGGCCGTGGCCGCCGCGGAAGCGGGGAAACATGTGGTCGTCGAAAAGCCGCTCGAAATCACCCTCCGTCGCTGCGATCGGATCATCGCGGCCTGCCGCAAGAACAAGGTCGTGCTCTCCACGATCTTTCCGTCGCGATTCCACCAGTCGAGCATGGAACTCAAGAAGGCGATCGAGCAAAAGCGGTTCGGCAAACTGACCATGGGCGATGCCTACGTCAAATGGTTTCGCACGCAGGAGTACTACGATAGTGGCGCATGGCGGGGCACGTGGCAACTCGATGGGGGCGGCGCGTTGATGAATCAGGCAATCCACAGCGTCGATCTTCTCACCTGGCTGATGGGACCAGTGGTGGAAATCCGTGCCCAGGCGGCCACACTCGCCCATCGCCGCATCGATGTGGAGGATACGGCGGTCGCCACACTGCGATTCAAGTCCGGGGCGTTGGGCGTCATCGAGGCGACCACCGCCGCGTGGCCGGGCTACCTGAAACGTATCGAGATTCACGGATCCTCCGGATCGGCCGTGCTGGAGGAAGAAGACCTCAAAGTCTGGGATTTTGCCCGCAAGCGGGCAAGCGACGCGGCGATTCTCAAGCGAATGGCGGCCAGTCGATCGACGGGCGGGGGCGCCAGTGATCCCTCGGCAATCGGTCATCACGCGCACGCCTTGCAGTTCCGCGATATCCTGCGAGCCATTCGAAGCGGAAAAAAACCGGCGATCGATGGCGCCGAGGGGCGGCGAAGCGTCGAGATCATCCTAGGAATCTACAAGGCGGCCGAAAGCGGCAAAGCGATCAGCTTGCCTCTCTCGACCGATCCTGTGCTCGCGGCGCGACGCAAAAAGCGGCGCTGATGGGCGGAAAACGATTGGTTTTGCCACTCTAACGCGAGCTTTTCGATCTTTTCCCTGGCTTTGTTTCCTGGCAGAATACGCCCGGATTCGTCGGAAAAGCCACGGATGGCAAGATGAAAAAACTGTTCGATTATCTGGTCTACCTCTCGGTCAGGTGCGTCTTCTGTCTCCTGCAGGCGTTACCCGCACGGGAGTGCCTTCTGCTGGCCGAACCGTTGATCCGACTCGTCGCCGACATCCTCAAAGTGCGCCGCGATGTGATTGACGAGAACCTTCGCCATGCGTTTCCCTCCTTATCGCCCACTGAGCGGCGGGCACTTCGGCGGCAACATTGGCGTCATCTTCTCTTGATGGTGCATGAGATCGCCAATGCAGAACGTAAGATCCACCTGACCAATTGGCGGGATCACGTCTCGTTCCGAAACAAGCAGCAACTGGTCAGTACCTTGCTCGAGTCGAGAGCAAAAGTTCTGGTTTCAGCGCACTTCGGCAATTTTGAGGTCTGCGGCATGATCGTCGGCCTTTTCGGCTTCCCGATGTTCACCATTGCACGCCCGCTGGACAATCCCTACCTCGACGCCTTTTTCAACGCGAAGCGGGCAGCTTACGGTCTGCAAATGCTCCCCAAGCAGGGGAGTGCAAAAGAGGCAGAATCGCGGCTCGCCGCAGGCATCCCCCTGGTGGTACTTGGCGACCAGGCGGCGGGAGATCGGGACTGCTGGGTCGATTTTTTTGGCCGCCCCGCCTCCACCCACAAAGCGATTGCCCTCTTTGGACTCACCTTCTCAGCACCGCTGATGGTGGTTTATGGTAAACGAACGGGCAAACCGCTCGAATTTGAAATCGGCTGCACGGAGATTGCCGACCCCCTCGCCGGCAATCCCCATTGCGACGACGTCTATGGATTGACTCAATGGTATACCCACCAACTGGAAAACGTCATCCGTTCTGCTCCCGACCAGTACTGGTGGGCCCATCGACGATGGAAGCGGCGAAAATCGCGGCGTGGCATCCGCCGACAGGCAGCCTGAGGTGCAGCCAACCGCAAACTATGCATAATGAGTTTACAATGCAGGAAGGGGAGTGGGCCTCATCTGCCTGAAGTGAGCCGATCTTTTGATTTCATATCGTCCTTTTTTGAATAGCGACGTCCCCCATATCGTCGCCATCTGGAAGAATCGCGGCCACGATCCGGCGCTCACGAGAGAAATATCGGCTGATCTATTCGATCGTCTCGTCCTTTCCAAACTTTACTTCGACCGGCACGGCCTGATCATGGCACTCGAAGGAGACGCCATTGTGGGATTCGTGCATGCGGGATTCGGGCCCAACGCGGACGAATCGCAACTCGACAATTCGCGTGGAGTCGTATCGCTGCTGCTCACCCGGGTCGATTGCAACGACGCACAGATCGCGGATGGCTTGCTCAAGCAAGCCGAAAACTATCTCGCAGCCCGCGGCGCACAGAGCATCGCGGGCATTGGTGTGGGCGCACTTTGCCCATTCTACCTGGGCCTCTATGGCGGTTGCGATCTTCCGGGAGTTTTTGATTCGGATCAGGAACGGACTGAATTTTTCAAGCGGAACGGCTACCGCCCACAGAATCGGATCGTCTGCTACCGGAAAGAGATCACCGCTTTTCGGCCGTCTCTCAACCGACTCACCATCCGTCTGCGACGGTCCCAGCAGATCGAGTTCGTTTCCGATCCTGCGGCCCGTTCCTGGTGGGATGCGTGCACGCAAGGCTGCTTGCCTCAACTTCTAGCGGTCACGCGATCTCTCGGCGCAAAGGAAATTTTCGCAAAAGCGCTTTTTTGGGACATGCAAACGCTGACCGGGCCGGCAGCGGAACGCAAGATGGGACTTTCGCGGATTGAAATTTCCGATCCGACGGCACCTCCGGGGACCGCCGAATATCTGCTCGAAGAGTGTTTCCACTATCTGCAGCAACAGGGCATCCAGCACGTCCTGGGACAGTGCGCCGAGGACGATCACGATTGCGCAACGCTCCTGGAGGGTACCGGAATGCAGCGGTACGACACCGGTACCCTATGGAGCAAGTCGATCGGCTGATTGCAGTTGGGCGAGATGGTCGAGCAACTGCTGCGAAACATCCGGTTCGATCAGATGCCACTGCTGCCAGAGCGACGCTTCACGCTGCTGGGGAGCATCCCGTAACGTTTCGCAGAGAAGATTTTTTCGCCATTCGGTCGTCTGCAGAAGGAAGTGCGTCCAAAGCCAGGCCTCGGCATATTCAAGTTCGCTCATTTCCTCCATTTTTTCCAGGGACTCGAGCCGGGCGAGTTGAGGCTGCCAGTCGCCGCGCTCGCGGGCCGCGACGAGCAGATCGACATGCTCCTGATGAAAGCCTTCGGCACTCTCATCGCGTTCGTAAAACTCTGCCAATCCCTCATCGAGCCAGAGCGGAATGTTGGGCACGGCCGCATGCAGGTAACCGTGACACACCTCATGCCGGAGATCTTCCGCAATGCGATCGCCCCAATACGTGTAGACGCAAAGCCGCGTGTCGGTCTGTACAAAAAAAGCGCGTCGCTCGGGGAATTGTGGGTAGTGATGCGACAAGAACTTTTGATATCGCCGCGGCGTTTTAAACAGATAGACCTCGACCGGCTCGTCGGAAGGTGGCAAGTCGAGCCCTTCGGTAATCCGGGATCGCATCTCCTGAAGATCCACCAGAAGCCGATGGTTGTCCGGAAATTGGAAATCGCTGTAGATCACCAATTCATCGAGGATGATGCTACTGGCCACCGGCAATTCAGCGGGAGGCGTCAAGCGGCTACAACCGACCAGAAAAAAAAAGAGCACGCAATAACCGAAGCGGTGGGGCCGATCGCTCGCTCGCATGCTCATCCTCGCCCTCTGATGGTCGACTCAAGATACCCCGGACGCAGTAGAAACGTAGCACAGAGCCGCCGTGGCGATAAGATCAAATCGAGTGGAACCCTCAGCCGACGCGAGCCGCGATCAGTTGATCCAACTCGGTCTGTAGTTGCGTGAGTATTTCGTCGTATCCAAACACGCCCACCAAATGGTCGCCCCGCTTGAGGTTCACGTGGTTCGGTCCGCACCAAAGGCCCAAATCGGCTTCGTCCGTCTCTCCGGGACCATTCACCCGACATCCCATCACGGCGATCGTGAGGGCATGCTCCTCGGCATAGCGGGTCATCTCCTTGACCTGCTCGGCAAGTTCGATGAACGCTTCATTCTCGACCCGCGAACAACTCGGGCAACTGATGATATTGAGCCGGTCGGCATTGAATTGCACGACCGACCGCACGCGGCCTGCTGAAATGTCGGCAAGGATTTCGCGGCCCGCGACGATCTCTTCCGGTTTCCGGTCATTCGGTACGGTGAGCGATACGCGGACCGTATCTCCAATGCCGCGACTGATCAACTGCTCGAAGGCAATCCGCGTTTTGATGATGCCATCGGGTGGCAGGCCCGCTTCGGTCACCCCCAGATGCAAGGGGACGTCGGGCCGCTCTGCGGCAAACCTCTGATTGACCTCGATCACCAGTTGGGGATTGGAATCTTTTAAGGAAACGCAATATCGCGTGAAACCGATCTCGTCGAGCCAGCTGCAGTGATCCAGTGCGCTCTGCAGCATCGGTCCCACGGAGTCTCCCTCCTCAAATGCTGCCACTTTTTCCGGGTCGACGCTTCCGCAATTGACACCGACCCGCAGTGCGCAATCGTGCGCCGCTGCCACGTCTGCGATCTGCCGCACTTTCTCCTGCCACGGCTTGTCAGGCTCGTGGTGGTAAAGATGTCCCGGGTTATAGCGAATTTTATCGACGTGGGGAGCCAATTGCTCGGCCAGTCGATAGTTCTCCTGCAGATCCACCGCCAGGTTGGCTTCGGTTCGCTTGCGGATCTGAGCGACCGCCTCTGCATCTTTGCGGCTATCGACGGCGATCCGCACCACATCGGCCCCCGCCGCGTGCAGCGCATTGACCTGCGCCGAGGTTGATTCCACATCGCGGGTCGACGTGGCAGTCATGCTCTGGACCGCAATCGGCGCACCGTCGCCAATCGTCAGCGAACCGATGCGAACCGACCGGGTTGGATTCCGGGGAATTTCCATATAATCAAAGGGCGCTCCGGGCCCGTTCCCATCAGGCGTACGACAACCTGCCGCACGAAGGCGGACCCACTTTTTTTCCTGTGCAAATTCTACCCTGCCCATGGCCTATCGACCACGCCTGCATATCGTGCTTTTCGAACCGGAAATCCCCCACAATACGGGAAGCGTCGGCAGAACCTGCGTGGCGGTCGGGGCGAAACTGTGGCTCGTTCGACCGCTCGGCTTCCAACTCGACGACTACCACCTGCGGCGGGCCGGCCTCGATTACTGGCAGCATCTCGAGCACGAAGTAGTCAACAGCTGGGAACACCTCATCGAAGCGCTCCCCGGGGGGAAAAAGTGGCTCTTTTCAACCCATGCCCAGCGTTCCTACGACGAGGCCACATTCTGCGAGGGAGATGCCCTTATTTTCGGGAATGAGTCGAGTGGTCTGCCGCGGCAATGGATTCGCGATGCGGGATCCGAGGCACTGCGAATCCCGATTCGCAACGAGGTGCGGAGTCTGAATCTTTCCAATAGCGTGGCGGTCGCATGTTTTGAGGCACAGCGGCAATGGAACGTAACGGATACCCCAGAAAAGAGATTCCCCTAGGGGGCCTACAAACAAGTGTGGCCGATAGATTAGAATGGAGACACACATCGCGGGGTGGAGCAGCCCGGTAGCTCGCGAGGCTCATAACCTCGAGGTCGCAGGTTCGAATCCTGTCCCCGCAACTTTCTTTCCTTCTCTTGTTTCCGCCGTCCGCTCTCATCTTCGATGCCCAGCGGCGGAGAGGCCCGCAACGGAAGCTGGCCATTCGAGCCGGCCCATGCTTCGCTTGCCTCCGTTTTTTGCGACAGCCGCCCAAAACACCCTACTTCTGTTATTCGGCCCGTGGCAAACCTTTGCTACAATCCAGCCCGCACGACGTCGGTGGTAAGGAAGCCATCGATTATCGATTGTAGGAGCAAGAACAAGTTATTATGACATGATTGAATGGGAAGAAAAAATCGTACTCGTGCATCCTCCGCGCTGCGGTGGAAGTTCTATTGAAGAAGCGTTGTGTCCCAATTTCTTTGCAGATCATCCATGGGAAAAACACCGCAGTGCAAAGGAAATTTTCGAAATCATTATGTGGAGGGGACAAAACCCGAATAGCTTTGCTTGGTACGGCCTGAAAAGACATCCTATCGAAAGATTAAAAAGCATGATGGGCAGGGGATATTGGAATGCTTCGGTTGCCTTTCCTATGCAGGGTATCACCGGGCTAAAAGGTCCTATGCAGGGTATCACCGGGCTAAAAGGACCTTTTCTCGAAATGCAATTTGCTTCGCTTGTAAAACCTGCCAAACATGAGGGAAAAAATTTGCGTCTTGTGGATTTTTTCGATTTAGACAAGCAAACTACAGATGAATTAAAAATTGAGATTTTCGACACTACTCAGCTCGATTTACTCGCATCGAAACTAGGCATACACAAATTACCTCACATCCAAAAAACTCCTCAAAAAATTGATGGCGCAACATTCATGTTTGATTGTGTCGTCTATGCTCGGTTTAGAGATGATTTCAGATCAATGAACTATCCTGTAAAACGGTCGTGGCAGGTTATGATTCCATTCACAATGCTGATCATCGCTGCTTACAACATTCTACATTGCGTGCTTTGGAAAATCAGAGACACAATTTCACCAAAACATCGCTATCGATAGACCTTAATGCTCTTCAACTCATTGCTAAGAAATTCTTTTTTCAGGTCAGGTTTCCTGGAGGCTGAAGAACCGGGGAAGGTGAGGGAGGGGTGAAATCTCAGCGAGAATCGTGCTGGCGGATAGATTGGAGACCGCTTCGGGGTAAGGTCGGGGTTACGAGAAATGGGCTACGCCAAGATCACCTGTTTGCTCAAAGATCAGGGCTGAAAAGTCAGGACGCGAATGGTGCAACGTTTGTGTCCTGAACTTGGCCTGGCGGTGCCTGCAAAAAAGCCCAGGCATTGACTTGCTCCACAACTTGAAACATACCTTCAATATACCCAAACTCGCTCTGGCCTAATCTGGGTGACTCAACTATGCGTCTCTACATTGATCCTTCCGTTGGCTTTGACTTCTTTTGGCCAAACCATATTGTCGCCGTCGCACTTCAGGCAGTCTGCAACCATCCGATCGAATTGGTGAGCGAAAGCAACTGCGATCTTGCGATCGTGGGTCCCTACGCCAACAACGAGGCGAGAGGATTGTACCGCCGAGCCAAAGCAAAACTCAAAATACATCTCGCACGAAAAACGCGACCGCTCCGCCTGTATCTGAGTGGGGAAAATACGCGACCCGATTGGTCAAAAAATGATTTTTGCATCGGGTCCGATCTGGCAGTAAGCTCTCCGAACCACTATCGACTTCCCTATTGGCAAGTCACCTTGGCGTGGCCTCAACTCAAAAAGCGGGGCGTCACCTACAGTCGTTTTGGCAATTTGCTCGAGATCGAGAGGTTGCAGCAACCGCTCGGCGACAGTTTTCTATCGCGCAACGGTCGGGCCATCATCATCTGTGGACACCTCACCGAGCCCCGGGCAAGTCTCATGGACACCCTCGACAAGCAAATCGGAATCGACGGATTCGGAACTGCCTTTGGATCCTCCAAACATCACAACAAATCGGGGGTTAAAAAAATCGAAATACTGAGCGAGTACAGTTTCAATCTGTGCCCGGAAAACGGGCTTCATCCCGGGTATTACACAGAAAAAATACCCGAAGCCTTTTACGCTGGGTGTCTTCCGCTGGCCTGGGCAGATCCCATGGTTTCTCACGACTTTAACCCGGCTGCGTTTCTAAATTTCTACGAAGGATCTTCTAGCGGATTCGACGCGATTGCCGAAAGCCTAAACGACAAAAGTCGACTCAAGGGTTTTGCGGATCAACCGCTGCTTCGGGAAAGACCACGCATCGAACCACTCTATGAGTTCCTAGAACGTGTCGTGGCTGCGACATAACAGCCAATCTCAGCAGAAAATGCAGGAACAAGGCAACAGAGGCCCAGTCGAACCTCCCCTCGAGCGGGACGATCGATGCGGTAAGATGGTTGTAGCTCGCACTGGGCCGGAAAACGAACCGCAAGGCAATCGCATATGGCAACAGACCCGATCTGTGGCATGGAGGTCGATGAAGAAAATGCGATTTCCGCCGAGCGCGGGGATCAGGTTTTCTTTTTCTGCAGTGCCCACTGCCGCGAAAAATTTCTTGCCGGACCCGAGACTCTACCCGCCGCG
>JAQWPY010000011.1 GCA_029245145.1 Pirellulales bacterium
GTTTCGCGATTGCTCAAACAAGAATGTCTGAGTCGAAATCAGGCGGGCCTGCCTTTGAGCGAAGAAACGTGTCGGGCGAGATTTCCACAAATTGATCTCGCCGCCGCCGATTTGCTCCCCTATTTGAAACTTAGCATCTCCGACGAACCGAGTTCCCCGGGAGCAACGCTTGCGCTCGACGATCTTGGCGATGAAACCATTACACTTCCCCTGCACTTTGACGATTACGAACTGCTTGAAGAAATCGGTCGCGGCAGTATGGGAATCGTGTACCGGGCGAAACAAATTAGCCGCCCTCGCATTGTTGCCGTGAAAATTTTGCGTTCAAAATTGATCGATGCCTCTTCGACAGCCCCGATTTATCGTTTTCAGCAAGAGATCAAAACCGCTACGAAACTGCGACACGAGAATATCGTCTGTGTTTTTGATGTCGGTGAAAGCAGGGGACATCACTTTTTCACCATGCAATATGTACGCGGCCAAAGTTTGGCGCAAATGACAGTGGGGCGGCCCGTCGACAATCGCACAGCGGCCGAATATCTCGAACAAATAGCGCACGCAATTCACTATGCCCACCGCGGCGGCATTTTGCATCGCGACCTGAAACCTGCAAACATTATTATCGATGGCGACACGAACCGCCCCTTAGTCGCCGACTTTGGTTTGGCAAAAATTTCAGAGGGCGACCGCAGCATCACTGCAGTAGGAGAAACGCTCGGTACACCAGCGTTTATGTCGCCCGAACAGGCGGTTAATGCCTCGCACGCAACCGCGCAAAGTGATATTTATAGCCTCGGGGCCACACTTTATACCATTTTGGGCGGGAAACCTCCTTTTTGTGCAGCACGCTCCTCCGAAACGTTACGACAGGTCGTCGAGGAGTACCCTACCCCGCTTCGTCGACTCAACCCCGATGTCGACAAGGACCTAGAAACGATATGCATGAAATGCCTTCTCAAGGCACCCGGTTCTCGATACACGACCGCTGGTGAACTCGCTGATGACTTGGGACGTTATCTCAGGGGAGATCGCATTTCAGTTGGTAGGTGGGGGGAATATGTCGAATTCGTTCATCGCGCAAGACGCAATAAATCTGCAGTTATTCCGATATGTCTTTTTGTATTTTTGCTGATGGTCGGTTCCTTCACTCTCGGATATCGATTGCTTGTTGCATCGACTCCAGATCGGCAGGTATCGAATCGGATGAACCGCGCCGAGCAGGTGGTGGGCGAGGCGATAAACGAGCTCATTGATGATTATTCCATCAACGCATCGCAAAAATCATCCTCGGAGCAAGCATTGCTTCAGAGTTTTTACGAATATTATGTGGCGCTACTGAACGACTCTGATGACGTGGGCTCAAATGTGCAGTTCGAGGCTAATGTCTTGTTACAAATGGGGCGAATCCAGGCGAGCCGGGGACAATTCAGCGACGCAAAAGATCTACTGCAAACGGTAATCCGACGTTTAAGTGACGCTGGCCTCACCATCAAAAAAGAAGACGGCCAAATATTGGAAGCGACTTCACTGCACACTGCGGATATTTTGGCACACGTCTGGTTTCTTCTCGGAATTCTCGATGAGCAACTCGGAAATGTGGATCTCGCGATGCTCGATTTCCAACAGTCTTTGAAAAACATAAAATATCTCGCGGACAATTCTCAAAATGGGATCGACTATCGATTACTTGTTGCGCGATGTAATGGAAGATTAGGTGCCATGGCCCTACTCCATCGACGATGGGCCACAGCAAAAGAATGCCTCGAGAAGGCAACAAAGGAATACCAGACACTTCTGGAAAAAGACCCCGACAATGTTTCCGCTTATTCGGGACTCGCAAATTGTTATTTTCTGCGCGGGAAATGGGAACGAATGCGGGGTAATCAACAAGCTTACCGTGAGTATCTTGAGGCATCGGTTCGAGAATTGCGGCACTTCGTCGATAAGCCGCAACGTGTGCATTCTTCCAAGGTAGTGCGTCCCCTGATTACCGGGTGCCGCGATCTAGGTGATCTTTACGCTCAGCAGAAAGACTATGGCACCGCAATCAAATGGTATGAGAAAGCATTTGATATGAGCCGAAAATCTTTTCGTGCAAAACCTCCCAAAGATTTTCATGCGATCCAGGCCTCCGTGTTGACCCGCTGGGCCGAAGTACTAAGAGCGTCTGGTCACACCCAAGCCGCCTTTAAAAAATGCGAATTGGCATTCAAGACCTGGGAAGCAATCAACGAACAAGAACCCACCGTCCCCGAGTACCTTCTGCATCAAGCGGTCGCCATGGGACAATGCGCCCAGATTCAACGAACACTCGGCGTGGATGACAACACCCTTCAAAAGCTCCAGCGGGCAAAAACAATGCTCTCACAACTTGTGCGCGAGCACCCGGGAGAGGCTCAATTTTCGACCGCTCTGGAAAATATCTTGCATCTCCAGCAACAGCTGAAAGACGAAGAGGAACCCAATCCCTGATCGGCGAGGACGACGACTGGGCGGTCCACAAAGATGCCTAGATTATCCATCCTTCCTGCATCGCCGAATCGATAAACATTCCTCAAGCCTGAAACTTTCGCTGCCGAAGAAAGACTCGTATCTCCGCGCAGCCACTATGGCGGCGTCGCTTCGGGAACCGAGGTGTTTTCAATGCAGGCAGGCGCTGAACAGAAGACCAAAGGCCGAACGCATCCACTCGGTGTCATGCGCTGGTTTGCCGACAGCGGCGCGGTGGTGATCGACTGGGTAACCGCTGTTGGCGGCGTATCTTTTTTCACGATACAGACCATTTCGTGGCTGATTAGCCGCCTGCCTCGCAAGGAAACCTTGCTGCCGAATTTCTATCAAGTGGGAGTTCGAAGCCTTCCGGTGGTTGCACTCACGGGCACCTTTATCGGCATGGTACTCGCCGTCCAAAGTTATGCACAATTCGCACACATTGGATTGCAAACCAGACTCGGAGGGGTGATCAACATGTCCTTGGTCACAGAATTGGGTCCCGTGCTCGCAGGGACCATGCTCGCGGGTCGCGTTGGAAGCGCAATGGCAGCGGAACTGGGAACCATGCGCGTCACCGAACAGATTGATGCACTCACGAGCATGGGAGCCAACCCGATCCATTATTTGGTTGTCCCCCGACTTCTCGCCTGCCTTTGCTTGATTCCTGCCTTGACGGTGGTAGCAAACTTCATGGGAGTCATCGGCGGAGCATTTTATAGTATTTTCATTCTTGATATTGATGCATTTTACTACTGGCATAATTCGCGATCGATCGTTGGTTTGTACGATTTATTTAGCGGAATATTCAAAAGCCTTTTCTTTGGATTTGCGATTGCAATTCTCGGATGCTATCGCGGATTCCATTGTGATCCGGGAGCCGAGGGTGTGGGGCGTGCCGCAACGGCCGCATTCGTACATGCTTTCGTCGCGATTATCGTTCTGGACCTCTTTCTCGGCATCTTTTTGATTGGTCTGCATAAACTGATTTGGCCCGCAGGCAGCCATATTTTTTAGGAAACCACTCGCTTGTAATTTGACTTAATGAATAATGACGCTACATCCGATGACCGTTCGTTTATCGAATTGCGCAATCTGTGCGTTAGTTTTGGCTCGCAAACGGTACTTCGCGATATCAATCTTCAGGTCGCCAAGGGAGAAACCATTGCCATCATTGGAGAGAGCGGTTGTGGAAAGACAGTGCTGATGAAAACGATCATCCGCCTGATTCTTCCCTCCACTGGTGAAGTTTTTTTTGATGGACAAAACCTCGCCAAAACAAACGAAAAGGAATTAACACTGCAGCGGATGCGATTCGGTTTCGTTTTTCAGGCAGCGGCACTCTTTGACAGTATGACAATCTTTCAGAATGTCGCATTTCCGCTGACTCAGCACCGACTTCAAGACAAATCAGAAATTAAAGACCTTGTCTTAAAACGCATTTCACAGGTTGGACTTCCAGAGTCTGTCCTGGACAAGAAGCCGGCAGAATTATCCGGTGGCATGCGCAAAAGAGTAGGGCTTGCCAGGGCACTGGCAATGGAACCGGAGGTGATTTTGTACGATGAACCAACAACCGGATTAGACCCGATTATGAGCGACGTGATCAATGAATTAATCTTGAGAACACGCGCTCAACAACCGGTAACGAGTATTGTTGTTACGCACGACATGCGAACTGCACGCAAGGTTGCTGATCGTGTGGTAATGCTCTATCCCTTCAGTCGCCTGAAGGGCAAAGAAAACCAAATTATCTTTGATGGGCCGCCACGTGCGATCGACAATGCAAAAGACCATCGAGTAACAGAATTCGTGAACGGCGAAGCTAGTTCTCGCCTGGAAGAAATGGCAATCGCTGACTAGCATGACATGCCAAACATTGAAGCCACATAGCCCACATACGGGTTAACTACATTTTTTTGAGGCTCTATCATGGATGAACGCGTCGCACAAGCACGAGTCGGCATTGTTGTCATTTCAGCCCTCATTTTGACAGCAATTCTCATTGTGCTCTTTGGTGATTTCCCTTCTATGTTCCACACGGGAAAAACCATTCGCGTCCGTTTCGCGAATGCTCCCGGTGTCAGCAAGGGAACACCGGTCCGCAAAAGTGGAATCCTCGTCGGTCGCGTGAGCAAAGTCGAGTTCATCAAAGACTCTCCCGATGTACTCGTAACGTTAAGTCTGAATGCCGGTACCCAGATTTATGAGGATGAAGAATGCTCTATCAACAATAGCTCTCTTCTTGGGAATTCTTTTGTCGAGTTTGTTCCCGGGCCAAAGACGTCCTCTAAACTCATTCCCGATAATGCCGAAATCAAGGGCTTCTCAAACCGAAGTCCGCTGGAAATGCTCGGCGGCCTGGAGAACGATCTTCGCAACACCCTTAATTCAGTAAGCACCGCGAGTAATCAGTTCGGCAAATTAGGACAGCAACTTAACAAGTTAGTTACGGATCACGATGAGAAACAATTTCACCGCATTGTCAACAAAGCAGAGCAAACACTCGATGGCGTACACCTCACTATGACAAAATTGAATCGCATTCTTGGTGATGAGGCAATGCAAGAGCAACTGAAAGATGGATTACACAACATCCCAGCCGTCGTACAACAAACGAGAGACACGCTTACCGAAATTCAAATTGCGGTTAAGCATGCGGATGTCAATCTTCAAAATCTTGAGGGTTTCACTGGCCCACTCGGCGAACATGGTGCGACGATTGTCGGAAGGCTAGATTCGAGCTTGGCAAAATTTGATTCGATTATGGATGAATTTGATCATTTTACGGAACGGCTGAACAGTCAGGATGGAACTATCGGCCAACTGATGAACAATCCTGATCTGTACAACAACCTCAATCGTGCAGCAGGCAACATCGAGCGACTGACCACGCAGTTCGAACCGATTATGGGTGATATCAGAATATTCTCGGATAAGATTGCCCGCGATCCGGCGCAATTAGGATTGGCAGGTGCAATCCACCATCGCCGGGACCAAGGAAAGTATCCTAATTTTGAAATCTCCGAAGAGCCGCCGCTCACGTGGCGCGACGATTTAAGGCCCCCAGCAAACTGGCGCACAGCGCCCCTGGAGCCTACCCCGATCTATCGGCCGTAAAGTTGTGCCGATTCGTACCAGAGAGATTTTTCAAAGTGGAAAGCGACTGCCCGGTACCGGTTGCGGAGTGGGTATCTCCGGCGTAGCCGGAGACGGAAGCGGTTCCACCGACGGAGCGGCTGTCGCCGGAATGTCGGATTGTCTCCGGAGTTCCTCTGCTCGTTGGAGCAACTGATCGGTGGGCACTATCTGCGCGGGCTCCAGATCGTAGTTAAACAACCGGTTATCGTGAATTTTCCCCGGCGCGAAATGCTCGCTCACAAAATCGATGCCGGGCCACTGATACCACGGAGCTGGCACAGGCTGTAAAACAGTGAGCGTTTCGTAGCCTGCCTTGGCCAATTGAATTTTTCTCGTTCCATAATAGGTGAATCCTGTGGATACGGGCGTCCTACCGATTTCAACATCGTCTACCTTCACCACGGCACCTGGTGGATTGGAGGCAATCGTCAACCGTCGCTGCACACATCCGCTGAGGATCATACAGACCGTGAGACAACAAGCGATCCTGCAAAGTGGTCGTCTATCCACAGAAATCGTCACGGGATGCAATCCGTCAATAAAGTGCTGGGAGTACTCCGCTACCCGGCGAGCGGGCAAGACCGCCCGATGGTTCCTCGCAAACAACAAACAAAAGGGGCCGGAGTATAGATTTCTGACTCGCCGTACGCCATATCGATCTGACGCTCTCGCAACGTTGGTAAATGACTAGTACCTGATTCGCGTTACCGCTAGAATAGAGGGCCAGGATGCTTGCTAGCACCCTCCACCCTCTCCAGTAGACGCCCGCTCGGTATTTCCCTCCGCAAAAAAGAGACAGATGCTCGGTGCCGGAGAAAAGAAAGGCTTTGCCTGTTTGTCACTCGGGTAGCTGAGACGAATGTATCGGATTTGGAATGTCAGAACCTTCGACTCCTTTTGAAAAAGCGGTCCGGTATGCCTCCGTTTCGGATGTGGGCATGCGTCGAAAGAACAACCAGGACTCCAAAAATCTCCTTGTCTCCAGCGATGAGGAATTTTGGAAGAAACGAGGCCACCTGTTTGTCGTCGCTGATGGTATGGGAGCGCACGCGGCAGGAGAATTGGCTAGCAAATTAGCCACCGACAGCATACCGCATGTTTATTCCAAAGATCTTGAAAAAGATCCGATCACGGCCCTACACCATGCGGTCATCACGGCAAACACAACCATCTATCAACGTGGGCAGGCGGAATCTGAATTCACGGGCATGGGCACCACCTGCAGCACGCTACTGCTGCTTCCGGAAGGGGCCGTCATTGCCCACGTCGGAGACAGCCGCATCTATCGCCTGAGAAAGGGCCAATTTGAGCAACTCACCTTCGACCACAGCCTCGTTTGGGAAATGGAGGCTGCTGGTAAATTGTCGGGGAGCGATACCGACCTACACTTTCCGAAAAATATAATTACGAGATCACTCGGCCCATCTCCCAAAGTGCAAATCGACATTGAGGGTCCATTTCCAATATCTCCTGGCGACATTTTTCTGCTCTGTAGCGATGGACTGAGTGGACAAGTGAGTGATCTTGAAATGGGTGCCATTCTCAGTTCTCTCCCCCCTGCAGAAGCAGCGCAGCTGTTAGTCGATTTGGCTAACTTGCGAGGAGGCCCAGACAACATCACGGTCGTGATTGCTCAAGTCGATCATCCTCCGGTCGCTCAAACTGACAATGGGTCCGTCGAAGAATCGCCTCCAAAATCGAGACTGAATATAATTGTACTTCTCGCTTTTTTATTAATCGCAGCGGTTTGCTTTGCCTTGGAACGCATGCAACTGCTTGAAAATCTATATCTGGCCGCCATCGCCGGAATCGGAGCGGTCGTCACCGCAATCGTAACCCTATTACAACACTTCGAAAAATCGGCGACGGAAACGGTCCCGGCGACTGCACCCCAACCGCTTGGCCGAGGTCCTTATCGCACCTACGCCTGCAATCCCACTCAGGAGACGGTAGACAATTTTTCCGGAATTTCAGCTGAGCTTCGTAAAAGTGTCGAACAGATAGGCACGGAAGTCGACTGGCCGAAGTTTGATGAGTATGTCGGGGATGCTAATCTTTCTGCGCAGAAAGGCGAATTTACCGATTCGACCTACCACCACTGCCAGGGCATTTCTTTCCTTGTCGCCGCACTCAAATCGAATAAAGAATCTCTACTGGCAAGCGATTCACATATAGATCTCATCTGAGTCGCTTTGGAAGAAGCTAAAAAGGGGCACAGATTCATCTTGACCATCTTTTAAAAGACTCGGAGAATTCAATCTGCTGACCCGACTTGTGAACGTGTTGTTTGGGAATTGATGTACATATTTACTCGCTATGTGCTTTGGCAATTGATCTCGATCTTTCTTATTGCAATCAGTGCAATTACGATCGTCATGTTGCTTTTTGTCATCATCCGCGAGCTTCATCTGCAGGGCTTGCAGTTTTCTCAGATTTACGAACTGATTCCTTATATTCTGCCCGATGCGCTTCGCTTTGCGATACCCGCAACATCGCTCTTTGCAGCGTGCCTCATCTTTGGACGTCTCTCCGCTGGAAACGAAATCATCGCATTGAAGTCGCTCGGCATTTCTCCCTGGAGAATTCTCTGGCCCAGTTTTGCTGCCGTCGTCTTATTGAGCTTCACGACCGTCTGGCTGAATGATCTGGCTGTGTCCTGGGGCCGCAGGGGCGTGCAACGTATCGTCCTCGAATCGATTGAGGAAGTCGCTTATAGCCGATTGCGAAATCATGGGTCGCATACCACAAATCAGTTTTCGATCAATGTAAAATCGGTGGAAGGAAAAAGACTCATTGAGCCGACGCTCACCTTCAAGTCATCCGGTAAATCACCCACGGTGGTTATTCGCGCGGCATGGGCAGAATTACAATCTGATGTTGAAAATGACTCCCTGACGATTCTCATGAACAACGGAAGTGCCGTGGGCGGAGGCATTGAGGGAGCCTTTCCCGATACGATTAAAAGAGTCATTCCCCTCAATAGGGCCGCGAGGAAAAGTCAGTCGTCAAGCAGCCCATCCCAGATGGCACTGCATGAGATTCCAGACGAAATCACCAAACAGGAAACGCGCATCGAGGCTTTCGAACAGGAGCTTGCTGCGACGTCCGCTTTTCAAATGGCTTTGGGTAATTTCCAAGAGGTAAAAAGGGCGAATGAGTCGCTGGATACCGCTATTGCGGGAGAAGAATCCAAACTGTTCCGTTTACATACCGAACCCCATCGGCGGTGGGCAGCGGGATTTAGTTGTTTGTTTTTTGTCGCCGTGGGTGCTCCACTCGCAATCCGTCGACGGAATGGTGAATTCTGGACAACCTTTTTTCTTTGCTTCGTACCGATCTTAATTGTGTACTACCCCATCCTCATGGTGAGCATCGAACAGGCAAAAAATGGTGATCTGCCACCCTACAGCGTATGGCTGGGCAACATCGCACTCCTTTTGTGGAGTATCTTTCTGATTCGCAGGGTCATTCGACATTAGAGAAATATTGGCGGTGCTGATGTGTGACTGAATTCAGTGCTAGCATCAAGAGTGTGATTGGAAGCTTGCGGTTGTTCACGCCCACTGCGATTGTTAGACTCGGGCCTTCTGTTTCCTGGGGACTCGCTCCATACCCATGAGTTGAGTCCTGGTTTAAGTACCATTGTGTGCGACAAGGAGGTCGCCGGTGCTCGCCCATAGGCCGATTCGGCATAAGCTCATTTTCATGCTGCTGCTGTTGGTGGTTTTTATCACCGCAGGTTTCTTGGCAAGTTTGACCGGAGTCTACCTCTACCGAAATATGGTCAAAAGTGTCAGCATGCGCGCAAAAGAGCTGCCGTATGCAAGTTCGCTTATGAGATGGGTAGGCGATCTGCGGGTCGTGGTGAAAGAGATAGAATCGATCGAGGACTATGGACAGCATCACGATCAATCTTGGCTGGAGATTGAAATATTACGGCGGCAATTCCTCGCTTCTCTGACAAATTTTCACAACAATTTGCAGGCGTATCGTTCGCAAATGAAGGAAAGCACCCGTCACAATAGTGCTGTCATCGGATCGAGCGAAGACGAACTGCAAACGGTTCGAACAATCGATCAAATACTTCAAAGAATTAGTGAAACTACGCATAATCGCGAGTGGACCAACCACGCAAAATCGATTCAGCAACTGGATGATGACCTCACACGCCTACAACAGAGCAGTGCAAAGCTTCCTAGATTCCTTCATGATCGATTAGAGCATCTCTCCGGCAACGTCCGCGTACAATATCGGACGCTCATCTACACAACATGGGCATGCATACTTCTCGCTGCGGTCACTATCGTTTTGTTCATTCGCCTGTTCGTTGCGTGGATCGTTCGTCCTCTCACAATCCTTATCGACGGATCTCGATGCGTTGCCGCAGGCAACTTCAACTATCGTATTGCGCTCGAGGGCGAAGACGAGATGACCGAACTCGCAGAGGCGATGAATAACATGACGGACAAATTCCAAATGGTGAGCAAAGATCTTCATCAACAGGTTGAACAACGAACCATCCAAATGGTCCGGAACGATAAAATGGCGAGCGTTGGATTTCTAGCAGCAGGTGTCGCTCACGAGATAAATAATCCCATGGCGTCAATCGCTTTGTGTGCCGACGCGCTCGAGCAAAGGATGAAAGATCACGAATTGGATAATGTCGAACAGCGGGAAGCGACCCACAAATACATTCAAATGATCCAGGACGAAGCGTTTCGCTGCAAAGGCATCACCGATCAGTTACTCGATTTTTCCCGAAAAGGTGATGATGTCGAGGAGCACACCGATCTTCGCGAACTGATCCAAGTGGTCGTTGATATGGTAGTCACCCTCACCAAATCTCAGAGGAAGCAGATTTCCTTCGAGGAATGCAAGTCGGTAATGATCGTGGCAAATCCTCAAGAAATAAAACAGGTCATCTTGAACCTCATCAATAATGCGATGGAGAGCGTGGAGGCCGGGGGGCACGTCCGTATCAGGTTAGGAATTTGCGATGAGATGGCTGAAATTATCGTCTCAGACAATGGGTGTGGCATGACCGAAGAAGTGAGACAACATCTCTTTGAGCCCTTTTTTACCCAGCGCCGCCATGGTCAGGGTACTGGTTTAGGACTCACGATCGCCTGTGGAATCGTGCAGCACCATGGAGGGCAAATGGAGGCCATGAGTAAGGGTCCCGGTTCCGGTTCGCAATTCCGCGTACTCCTACCGCTCGCCGGTAACAACGTCAATGCGAACATGAGTCATCAGGCGGCCTGATATGGAAAGTACACGAAACGACCAAAAGACAATTTTTTGTTGAGTGAAGGAGCACTGTCATTAAAAAAACAACGCAAATGAGCCTCCGCATTCTTTTCGCCGATGACGAAAAAAGCTTGCAGGAATTGATGCGGAGTGAATTACCGCGTATGGGACACGAGGTCACGGTCTGCGAAGACGGCCTCGCTGCAGTCGAGGCTCTCTCGAAGCAAACATTCGATTGCCTGCTCGTTGACCTTAACATGCCAGGACTCAACGGCATTGAAGTCATTGAGAAAGCGAGAGAGCTATCTCCCGATACTGATTCGATTGTCTTGACGGGAAAAGCGACTATCGAAAGTGCGCAGGCATCTATCCGAAACGATGTGTACGACTACCTCACCAAACCGTGCAAGCTGGTCGAACTTGAAAACTTATTTAAGCGCGTTGCTGAAAAGCGATCGCTACAAAATGAACGCACCGCGCTTGAACGCCAAGTAGAGCGATTACAGGGATCGGCGCGCTTGGTCGGCGAGAGCCCCAGCATGCAACAGGTAAAAGAATTAATTTCAAAAGTTGCGCCTACGAACTCGACCGTGCTCATCCTCGGAGAAACCGGCACCGGAAAAGAGTTGGCAGCGCGGGAGTTACACGAACAAAGCAAACGTTCGTCAAAACCTTTCGTACCCATCAATTGTGGCGCGCTGCCGGAAAATCTGATTGAGAGCGAACTTTTTGGACACCGCAAAGGTGCCTTCACTGGCGCGGATGAACACCGCAAAGGCCTGTTTGAAGTCGCCCATGAAGGCACGCTTTTTCTTGATGAAATCGGCGAATTGCCAAAGGCGATGCAGGCCAAATTACTTCGATTTCTCGAGAGTGGCGAAATACGCCGTGTTGGCGAGAATGAGCCGTTGATTGTGGATGTCCGTGTTCTTTGCGCAACCCATCGCAACCTTGGAGACATGGTCGATGAGGGAACGTTTCGTGAAGACCTCATGTTTCGCATCAATACTTTTGAGATCCGGCTTCCCTCGCTCCGCGAACGGATGGAAGACCTACCTGCCCTGGTTGAGCACTTGCTAGAGCGATTTTCTTCTCACGCCAATTGCAAAAAGAAAATCTCGCCCGAAGCGATCGAAATTTTGAAATCACATGCGTGGCCGGGCAACATCAGAGAACTGGCAAACGCCGTACAACATGCGACAATCCTCTGCGAATCCGACCTCATTCTTCCCGAACACCTTCCGAATAACTTCGACGCGCGGCGCCCTCGCGAAGCATCGTTGGCTGCATTCGGTGCCCTGAGTCTTCGCGACTTGGAAATACGGGCGATTGAGCAAGCGCTGCGAAGAAATGGCGGAAACAAGCCGAAAACGGCCGAAGAACTAGGGATCAGCCTGAAAACCCTCTATAACAAACTCAACCAATCGATCCTGAAAGACTCTGCCTAAATTTCCGTTCGAGTTGGTCGCAATTAAATTGAATCGTGCGTGCACATTCTAATCCACCTGCCGCACAACACCGACGACCACTCCCAGGATTTTCGCATCCCGAACGTAAATGGGCTTCATGGTGGAATTAGCCGGTTCCAGGCGAACGCGATTGGCCTCCGGATACCATCGCTTGAGCGTGGCCTCACCTTCGTCGGTAATTGCAACCACAATTTGTCCCTTTCTCGCACTACGTTGCTTGCGAACAATCACGTGGTCCCCATCGGCGATGGCATCTTCAATCATTGAATCACCGCTCACTTTGAGCGCAAAAAGATTTTTTTTGTCGAACATTTCGCCAAAATCAACTCTTTCGTCCTGCTCAACCGCCTCGTGTAACACACCCGCTGCGATCATCCCATAAAGCGGAAGACCTTTTTCCTCGATAGGCTCCTGGGAGAGATGAATCGCTCGCGACATATTCTTCTCTCGTGAGATCAGGCCTTTCTTTTCAATCGCTTTGAGATGACACATCACCCCGTTCGGGGAGCGAATTTCAAAATGGTCACCAATTTCTCGAACCGTGGGTCCGTAGCCTCGATTGCGAATTTTATCGCGTATGAACTCGTAGACGGCTTTCTGGCGTTTCGTCAGTACATCGGTCGGATTCGTCATCTCGATCACTTTCTGGCGCATCCGGCGCCTCGGAGCAAAAAGCAATTGGTTATCCTGAGTCGGCAAAAACCGGTTAAAATACCCGTAGCACCAACGATACTGACGCTGCCTTCACGGCTCATTGGTCAAAAAAAGTGGTGTTTTACCGCTATTTATTGCCTCTTCTTAGCCATATACTATTCATTTATACACTATATCGTCCTCTCAGGGCAAGGGAATGAACGTGAGATGTCGAAATTTGGATATTTCCCCCGTTCCACGGTTTTTCCTCTTTCGTTGCCCGCTCGCGGTTTGCTGTGCGTCTCGGGCGAAGAGCGTATAATTCGGGCGCATCGGGCATCACCCGCCTCTCACCACTTTTTGTCGAGGTCCCATTGAAATCTTCTCCACAATCGATCCGCCGCATCATTGGAATCTGCTCCGTTGTCCTGGCAATGCATGCCTACCATCCAAACAAGGCATGCGCCGCTGAGAGCCCCGACCAAAAGGCCGAGACGAGCGAAAAGCTACGGTTTGCCGTTCTCTCAGTGCAAGGACAACTCAACGAAGGTGCTGAAGCGGCAGTGCCTTTTGGTGGTTCACAAACCAACTTGGGTAAATTGATCAAGCGCATCGACCAAGCGGCTGCAGATGATGAACTTGTAGGCCTGATCCTAAAAATTCGAAGCCCTTCGATCGGTCGTGCAAAAATCGATGAGTTGCGGACCGCGATTAAACGCGTGCGAGATGCAAAGAAAAAAGTCTATGCCGATCTACAAATGGCAACGACCTCCGACTATTTGATCGCATCTGCATGCGATGAAATCGTAATGCCTCCGGCAGCTTCTCTGATTGTTACCGGTGTTCGAATCGAAGTGACGTTTTATAAAAAAATGTTGCAAAAAATCGGCGCGAAAGCTGACATCATGCAAGTTGGCGATTTCAAAGGTGCCGGCGAGACCTATACCCGTTCGGAGATGAGCCCGGAGTTGAAAAAGCAGTACGAATCTTTGGCGACCGATTTTTATGATCAAATTCTTACGACCATCGCCCGTGACCGGAATCTTCCACGCGAACGCGTGATTGAGTTGATTGACAAAGGGCTCTATATGGCTGGCGATGCAAAACAAAAAGGCCTCATCGATCGCGTTGCATACCAAACCGATTGGGATACGTTTCTCAAGAAGACCGCTTCCACCGATGGGGAGGTCGAACTTCTGGATCGCTACGGAGAAAAGCAGATCGACACCGATTTTTCTGGATTCGCAGGCATGATGAAGTTTATGAACCTTCTGATGGGCCAGTCCAACAAAACGAAATCGACCGCCGAACCGCAAATTGCAGTCGTGTATGTTGTCGGCGCGATCGTCCCCGGAAAAAGCACCAACACCCTGATGGGTAACAGCATTGTTGGATCGGAAACCATCATCAATGCGATTCGCTCGGCCGAAAAAAATGAACGGGTCAAGGCGATTGTTTTGCGAGTGGACAGTCCGGGGGGTTCGGCCCTGGCAAGCGATTTGATCTGGAATGAAATCCGCAAGTGCGAGAAGCCGGTGATCGCCAGCATGGGCGATGTCGCTGCCAGCGGCGGCTACTATGTCGCCATGGGTGCAAAACAGATTTTTGCCGATGAGGGGACCCTCACCGGGTCGATCGGTGTCGTCGGTGGAAAGGTAGCCCTTGAAGACACATTCCATAAACTCGGCATCACAACCGACATCGTGAGTCGCGGCAAGAATAGTGGTGTATTTTCACTGCTACAACCCTTCAGCGAGAGTGAGCGGCAGGCGCTCGGGGCAATGATGAAGAATATTTATGAGCAATTCGTAAGCAAGGCGGCACTGAGTCGAGGAATGGACCAAAAACAAATGGACCCTCTTGCCGAGGGCAAGGTCTACACGGGAAGACAGGCCAAGACGCTCGGACTCGTCGACGAATTGGGGGGGTTACACGAAGCGATACTGGCAGCAAAAAAATCTGCGGGACTCAAGGCAGAAGATCAAATTGATTTATTGCCTTTACCAAGGCGTAAAACCTTTTTTGAAGAACTGCTCGATACTGAATCGATCAATTCGCAATCGCCACAGATTTCACTGAAAAATATCTCGTTACCGTGGACTCAGCTCCTCGCCGAGGTGGAAATCCTATCGCTCGTATTCCGCCACCCGGTACAAACTATCCTCCCCTGCCAAATTAGCATTCATTAGCGTGAAACCGGACTTGAGGGAGTCGGCGTCAGTTTTTTAGCTGTCTGACGTTTGATTTGCCGTTACCACCAGGTTGTCGCGATGCACGACCTCTTCGTAGGGACAATACGAAAGAACATCCTCGATTTCGCTACTGCGAAGCCCCTTGATCCTCTCGATGTGATCCGAGTCGTAATTGCTGAGTCCGCGGCCGATTTCCTCGCCCCCCGGTCCCCGCAATCCCACAACATCTCCCTTGGCAAAGCCGCCCGCAATGCCCACGACGCCGATCGGTAAGAGGCTCTTTCCTTGCTGCACGACCGCCCGTTCGGCGCCCGCATCGAGCAGCAACCAGCCTCGGGGCTGGACGGTATAACCGATCCAGCGCTTGCGCAGTGAAACGCTCTGCCCGGAAGGTACGAAAAGCGTTCCCACCGGTTCACCCGCCAGAATCGCGCTCAGCTTTCCTTCGTCCATGCCATTTGCCAAAATCACGCTTTCACCGGCCGCTGTCACGATTCTTGCGGCCTCCAATTTACTCTGCATGCCACCGCGACCGAGGCTCGAGTTGTGCGGAAGGGCCAACTGCTTCACCGATTCGTTAATCTCAGTGACGGTACCGATAATCTGCGATTCTTTTTTTTGTGGATCACCATCGTAAAGGCCATCGACGTCCGAAAGTAGAATTAATAAAGGCGCCCGGAGCAACTGTGTGACCAGTGCCGCCAGCCGATCATTATCGCCAAACGTACCCAGTAGTTCGTCGACCGCGACCGTATCGTTTTCATTAATGATGGGTACGGTTCCGAATTCCATTAACGTCAACAGGGTATTTCGCACGTTGAGATAGCGCACGCGATCATCGAGATCATCGGCCGTCAGCAAAACCTGGGCAGCGCGACGACCGTGTGATGCAAAAGCCCGATCATAGGCCTCCACAAGTTGCGGCTGCCCGACGGCCGCGACCGCCTGAAGACGCGCCAAATCACCGGGCCGCTGATCGAGTCCCAAATGGGCCATGCCCGCTCCCACCGCCCCGGAACTGACCACGACCACCTTATTGCCGCTCAACATCGCAGCATGAATCTGCTCCGCGAGCGAGGCAATCCGGTCCTGATTGAGTAAGCCGTCATCGCCGGTCAGCACTCGGGTGCCTACCTTCACCACAATCACATCAGCGAGTGCGGCGATTTCTTGCCGTAAAAGATCAATCATGTGCCATTTTTATTCTTGTAGACGTCAAATTATGCAAAGCTGCTTCGCCCGGTGCTGCTACCGCTTGCCGGAAGCCAAAAAAACTTCATCGGCCTGTTTTGATCTATCCATTGTCTCCGAGAGTTTTCTCGCCAGCAAGGACAGAAACCCCTTTGAAATACAGACCATCACGTACCGTTTTTCGATTTATTCCTGTTGGTTCGTCACGGGGCAAGCAATCATCTTCTATGATTCACGAATAACTTTGACTCGCCCCGTGCGATGCTTGAGGACCGAGACAGCAATACTTATAATCTGCCGTGATTGCTCCCCATTTTTGTTGCGAGAACCCTAATATCGCCTTGATAGATGAAATCGCCACATGTTCAATTCGTTCAATCTATTTCACGCCATTGCTTGTGGAATGACAAGGCAACACGAACTCCCACCTACTTTTGATTCTTACGACAACCCTCAAATGCATTGCCGCTGAAAGTTATCGATGAGTGACGAAATCGGACATTATTGCGGAATCGCTCTCATTCGGCTGAAAAAACCCCTCTCATACTACGCGGAAAAGTATGGTTCGCCACTTTGGGGATTCAATCGCCTGTTTTTACTCATGGAGAAACAACACAACCGTGGCCACGATGGCGCGGGAATTGGCTCTATGAAACTCAACATGCCCCCCGGAGAGGCCTTCATGTTTCGCGAGCGCAGCACCAGCTCGAAGGCACTCACGGAGATATTTGGTGGGCAGCATGCCAAATTCAATGATCTACTCGACTCGGGAACCGTGTCTCAAGATACTCCAGAGACAATCAAGCAGCACTTTGACTACGGGGGAGAAGTGCTTCTTGGACACTTGCGATACGGAACTTTTGGAGCTTATGGCGCAACTACCTGCCATCCATATTTCCGTAAAAGTAACTGGCCCGGTAAAAATCTGATGATTGCCGGCAACTTCAACCTTACGAATGTCGACGAATTAAATACAAAATTAGTCGAGCGCGGGCAACATCCGGTTTTCGATACCGACACACAGGCTATTTTAGAAGAGACGGGATACCATCTCGATGTGCAAAATGACCAGCTGAGTTCAGAGGCTCAATCACACGGTATTGCAGGTAACCAACAGGCTCAGTGGATCGCAGACCGCATTGACCTAGCAAAGATTTTTCGTCAGGCGGCCGCTCATTGGGATGGAGGTTATGCGCTCATCGGGATCGCAGGAAACGGAGATGCGTTTGCTTTACGAGACCCTCTCGGAATTCGACCAGCGTACTACATTGACGATGACGAATTGGTGGCCTGTGCCTCAGAACGGGCGCCACTCCTGACTGTCTTCGACAAGGAAATTGAAGACGTGAAGGAAATCGATCCTGGTCATGCCCTGGTGATCAGGGCAAATGGAGATGTGCTTAACACCCCCTATGCAGAGAATCCTGGCAACAAAAAAGCCTGTTCTTTTGAGCGAATTTATTTTTCGCGGGGCAATGATCCAGACATATACAAGGAGCGCAAGGCGCTGGGAGCAATGCTTGTCCCACAGGTACTCGAGTCGGTGGGGAAAGATTTCTCCAGGAGTGTTTTTAGCTACGTGCCGAACACCGCTGAGAGTGCCTATTATGGATTCTTAGAAGAACTACGCATGGTAAGGCGGGCAGAAGTCAAACAATGCCTAATGGAAGCATACAAAAAGGGCGAGCTTAACGACGACCTCATTAACGATTTGGTAATGGACAATTGGCCCAAGGGAGAAAAAATTGCGAATAAGGATATCAAACTGCGAACCTTTATCAGTCAGGAATCGGGGCGGGCACAACTTGTATCTCACGTTTATGACATCACATACGGAGTCGTTCGTGAAAAGGAAGACGCCCTAGTCTGTATCGATGATTCGATCGTGCGAGGTACGACGCTCAAACAGAGCATCTTAAAAATCCTCGGGCGATCTCGTCCACGCAAACTTGTCATCGCCTCCACCGCGCCCCAAATTCGGTATCCGGATTGTTATGGAATTGACATGTCCGAACTCGGTAAGTTTGTAGCGTTCGAGGCAGCTATCGCACTGATATACGAACGAGGTGAAGAGAGCCTGCTTGCCGAAGTGGCCGACCAGTGTAGAGAGGCGCTGAACAGCAGCAAACCATCATTAACTAATCACGTGAAAAGCATTTACAAAAACTTTAAAGCCACAGAAATTTCTGCAAAGATCACCGAATTGGTCAGCCCCGAGTGTTTAAGGGATGTCGTCGAAATCGATGTGATATATCAGAATATAGAAAATTTACACAAGGCATTGCCCCACCATACGGGCGACTGGTATTTCACCGGAGACTACCCCACACCGGGTGGTTATCGTGTTGTCCACAACGCGTTTCTCAACTTCTATCAGAAAAGAAGTGGTCGAAGCTACTAACTTCAAGCAAGGCAAGCTGAACATTTGAAATGTCAGTAACAAACCGCCAGCCCATTGGCTAAACTCGGACAAACTCTGATCGATAAATCGGCTTGCCGCTCAATCGCATTCTGCGTTCGAAGTGCGTTTGATAATCGAGATCGTGTTCTGCTTCTTTTGGGCTTACTGGGTGAGGCCCCTGCAAACGCTCATCGCTCCCCAGGGCGGCCAAACCTGCTTCGTACGTCTCGGCAACATCAGTCCAAAAATGTACGACGCCTTCGGGGATGAGGGTGCGCGTCAACTCCCGAACAAAATCGGGAGTCAAAAGTCGCCGTTTAGAGTGCCTCTTCTTCCACCAGGGATCGGGGAAATAAATATGTATTCCGGACAGAGATGCATCCGGAAAATGATCAGAAAAAATTTGGCGGGCATCCGCATGCAATATTCTGGCATTGGTTAACGCAGCGCGGGCCAGTTTCGTCGCAGCGAATCGCGCATATTTCAATGAAATTTCGATGCCTAGATAATTTGTGCCCGGAATGGCACTCGCCTGCCGCTGCAAAAACAATCCTTTGCCCGTGCCTATCTCGACTTCCAAAGATTGGCGCAGAGGGAAAATATGTGCTTGGTCCCACGGTTGCGGAAGACACTGGGAAGATAACAGGTGTGCCGATACATCGAGTTCCAATTTCGACTTACCCAGGGATCGGCGTCCCATCAAACGGCCTCGGATAATTGCAGAGTGATAGATCGTCGACTCTGTGCCTTCGATCCGTTATCTAGAAAAACAGCAAGCTAGCTGGGGCTCATCTCGCGAAGGGCGTCTGCAGGGAGAGGAATGCCCCGGATGGAGCCCTCGACCACAAGATTCTCATTCACAAACCCCATGAAGTCGCAAAGCACGAGGGCACCGCGGCGGGCTCGTTTCTGCTGACATTGAATCACCAGGCGATCCCCCGGACGGACTGCTCCACGAAAACGCACCCCATCCATGCCGCCGAATCCCATCATCTCACAACCCATCATGTCGTACTTCTGAACAAAATAGGATGCCAACTGGGCAGCCGCCTCACACATCAATACGCCCGGCATCAGCGGCAGGCCCGGCATGTGGCCTCGCACCCAAAAATCATCCATTGATGTATCCGCATAACCCACGATCGATTTCGCATCGAAATCTTCGAAAACTACGGCCGTGAGTTGCTCGATCTCGTACCGCTGTGGATTGTACTTACGGATCAAATCGATGTCCGCAATGACATGGTCCACATCGTACTTCGAAAATGGAATGAGCGGCTCTTTGGTTGCCACGTTATGTCTTTACCCTTCTCCGCTTCGACTTGCGGGCTTTGCTATTTGCAGGCCGCTTGCCATGATTTGCTTTTTTCGCGACTCTTCCAGGTTTTGCCATCTGTCATCATCTCCGCATAAGACCAGAACAAAAGTATGGGAACACATACCGTGGGCTGTCTTGCCCATCGGGACGTCTTGGATTTTAGCGTCCCTGCCTCAAACCCTGATTTTAACAGTCGCGGGAACCCAGGAAAAGATCGGGGGAAAACGAAGTGGAATTCCATTTTCTGTTCCCGTCCCTCCTCTCGGCTCAGGAAATGCTGTTGCTTTCACCTCTGCATAGGACCACGATCCCACGCGGCGTGATACGGGAGAAACCCGCCAATTCTCCCTCAAACAGCGGTTAATTCTTTTAAACGTGCAACCTTTTCGGCAGCCGATCCGGTGTCGATCGCCTCCGCGGCCAGGGTACGACACGTGGATAGCGTGAGATCGGGATCTGCCACCCAAAGCGCTGCCGCAGCGTTGAGAATGACAATATCGCGTGCCGGTCCCGGCTCCCCCGAGAGGACTCGACGAACCATCTCTGCGCTCTGCTCCGCATCTTCCACCCGCAACAATTCCAGATCGTGTCGCGCGATGCCGAATTCTTCAGGTGTCCACTGAAATTCAGAGATCTGCCCCTCGGTAATCATCAGTACGTTGGTCGGTCCGGTCAGTGTCACTTCATCCAACCCATCGGCCCCGGTCACAATAAGGGCTCTCTCAGTTCCCAATCCACTCAAGGCGTCGGCGAGCAGAGGTCTTAGCTCTTGCTTACCCACGCCGAGAAGTTGGAAAGGCGCACCTGCCGGATTACAAAGTGGTCCAAGGAGATTGAAAATTGTGGGGAATTCTAACTCTTTGCGCACCGGTGCCACATGCTTCATTGCCGGATGCAACATCGGTGCGAAACAAAAACAAATACCGACTTGCTCCAGACATCGTTCGACGACGGAGACCGGCGGATCGATACAAACGCCGAGCGCTGCCAGTACATCGGCCGAACCTGTCTTGCTTGTGATGCTGCGATTGCCGTGTTTTGCCACTGGCCTTCCCGCCCCTGCGACGACAAATGCTGCAGCAGTACTGATATTGAATGTTGCCGACCCATCACCGCCGGTACCACACGTGTCGATCAGACCGTCTCGTCGCGACTGAATAGGGGTCATGTTACTCCGCATCGCAGACGCGGCGCCCACTACCTCGTCCACCGTTTCGCCACGTGTATGCAGAGCGGTCAGAAAGACCGCAACCTGTTGATGCGACCATTCGCCCTGCATCATGCTGTTAATCGCCTGATCCATTTCCTCGCGCCCGAGAAACTCCCCCGAGACAACGCGGCCCACAAGTTGATCAATCATGTCACACCCTTTTATCACGTTGCGTGCGCGGAACGCACGCGCCAAAAAGTCTCTCTTGTGGAATGATTGTAATGCGCTGCGGACCATAGGTAAGGTGTTGAGGGGCGACTGGCTCCTCTTGTGATTCAAGTGGCTGCTCCCTAGAATCTGCTTCATTCGGGACGATTTGCTGCCCGCGTACCACAAATCTGCGGAATGGAACCGGGGATTCAATGCCCAAGAAGGTCATTCTTGATGTCGATCCGCATATCGATGCGGCTCTCGCTCTTGCACTTGCGCTTTTCGATCCCGAACTCGAGGTGGTTGCCGTCACCGCGACGGCAGGCTGTGTCGATGCAGCCCAGGCGACGCGTAACGTACAAGCAATCATCGAGCAACTCGACCCACCGCGCCTTCCGAGAATCGGTGTGGCGGGAGAAGTCGAGAGCGGCTACCTGGGAGATCTCCACCATCTCTATGGAAAAGATGGACTAGGCGGAACCTCGTTAGCGGTTTCGGAACTCCATCACCGCCATCCGGCAGACAAGGTGATCTGTGAGGAAATACGAAAAGCCCCCAATGAAGTCGCAATTGTCGCTCTGGGGCCTTTGACCAACTTGGCGTTAGCCCTCACGCGGG
This sequence comes from Pirellulales bacterium, assembly GCA_029245145.1. Classification (GTDB taxonomy): domain Bacteria; phylum Planctomycetota; class Planctomycetia; order Pirellulales; family UBA7805; genus UBA7805. The sequence goes on from JAQWPY010000011.1 coordinate 22,061, forward strand.
AACCGGACCTGGAAGGATCGATCGGTGAAATTTATATCCGGGGTGGCAGCATCGTGGGAGGCGATGTGACTTCCGCGGCCGAATTCAACATTTACTGTGATCCTCGTGCTGCCCGCCAGATTTTTCACTCAGCAACCACAAAAACGCTGATTCCTCTCGATGTGACTCAGCAGATGGTCATGACGTACGACCAATTGGATGAAATCTCCGATATAACGACAAATTGCGGTCAGCTTCTCTCGACCCTTCTACCGTTTATCTTTCGTTCGTATCGCGCCGTCTGGGGACTCGAGGGCATTCACTTACCGAGCGCTGTGGCGATTGCCATCATCTTGCACCCGGAACTTTTCACGAGAAAGTCTCTCTATGGAGACGTGGAATCATCAGGAGACCTGACATTCGGCTCAACGATTTTTGATTGCCGCCTCCACCCGGACAACCAACCGAACATGGAAGTGGTTACCGACATCGATGTCACTGCAACCATGGATTACATTCTTCGGGGCTTGGCAAGTGCGACTTAGTGAAAGCCTGCAACTGCGCCAGAAATCTCAACGGACGCTGTCCTCGAGTGGCCCCACCGTCACGGTTAATTCGGCTAACTGACCGTCGCGGAAGACGAGCATCGGCACCGGATTCCCTACGGGAGTCATGCTCACCTGATTGACCAGGTGTGCATCGCTATCGATCCAAGTTCCGTTGAATCGCAGGATCACATCACCGGCACGTACTCTGGCACGCGCTGCTGCCGAATTTGCCGTGATTCCCGTCACTTTGGCCCCGCGCGCCGTTTCGAGTCCCAAACGGACTGCCGCATCGTGACTGAATCGCGAATCGAGACTGACGCCAAGAAATCCCCGGGCGACACTCCCCTTGTCGATCAATTGTTCAGCGACGTTCATCGCCATATTGATCGGGATAGCGAACCCGACCCCTTCATTTCTTCCCGAAGTACTTGCAATTGCGGTATTCACCCCGACCACTTCGCCTTTGAGGTTTACCAACGGCCCCCCGCTATTGCCGGGGTTAATCGAAGCGTCGATCTGCAAAAAATCCTGGTATGTGACTCCATCCGTTGCCAATTCAAGATCGCGACGTCCCTTGGCACTGACAATCCCGTGCGTCACCGAATGATTCAAACCAAATGGGCTGCCGATGGCGAGAATGTAGTCTCCAATTTCCAACTGCGCACTGTCCCCGATCCTTGCTGCGGTCAGTCGATCTGTATCCAATTCGAGTACTGCAATGTCGGTGCCCGCATCGACCCGGATACTCGTGGGACGCAGTTCCCGACCGTCCGAAAGACGAATGGTTAATTCGTCGGCATCGGCATATCGAACGAGGTGACGATTAGAGAGAACAAAAAATTTACCGCCTCTTTTGAAAATGACGCCCGAACCGGTCTCATCGGGTTGGCGATTTCTCCGCGAGCCTCCTGCGTTGATCTCAATATGGACGACGGTGGGTCGCACCACTTTAACGATCTTTTTTAGCAGGCTGATCTGCTTGGCCAGAACTTGTGTCTCCTCGGAAATTTCGCGATAGATCTGATTTCGCTTCGAATCGGTCATCGCGGGAGGCCGCACCTGAGAAAACGCCGCTTTGACGAAAATCAAAGAGAAGAAGCATAAAAGCGCAAGGGCGGTTGGCAAGACAGGAGAAGAGGTTAACTGACGGCGTGCTTCCTGCTGCACCATGGGAACTATCCTTGACGGCTTTTTCAACGCTTCAGACGGGACCACACGGATTGCGCTGCTTACTGACAGTCTCTACCACACGCGGCCACTGCAAATCGAATCGGCAGCGAGCGATCAGGAAACATCCATCTCAATGTCACCGATCGTCACATCCTTATCTGAACCGGAGTCGAGTACGCGACTCCAATCAGCATCACCCGCACCCTCGAGTCGGCCTTCTTCTGCTAGCCGCTGACACTCAATACAAGTGGTCGCGTAAGGCAACGCCTTGAGTCTCGCAAGTGGAATCTTTTTGTTGCAGTGCTCACAAAGTCCATAGGTGCCGTCGCGCATTTGCTCGAGCGCTTTTTCAATGCTACCTAATTCACGACTTTCCACCTCTGCCAGTTGGGAGTTGATCTCACCCTGCGCAGAGTCGAGGGCAGCATCAATCACATCTCCGCTCCCCTGCTGCTGCTGGAGATCGGACAGCAGGCTCAAGTCACCTGCCAGAGCTCGACGGAGTGCATCTCGACGAACGACCAGAACATCTCGCATCCGAAGAATTTCGTCTTTTCGCGCCATGGTGTGCTTTTCCTTCCAGCTGCAAAGACTGCTTCGCCCGCGAAAAGGACTTCGCGAACGCCTTCCTATAGTACGCAACAGCCCCTTCCGAGGTTATTCGCTCTGCCCAGCGGATCAGCCCCCGGCAGGAACTGATAAGTCACAAATCGTTGTATGAAAACGTGTTAAGTTACTTGACCAGGGCCCGCTCAGCGGCCCCCGTCAAAGCCCTGACCATCACCGGACACACGCAGGACGTACATCGGCCCCGATTTGAAGCGCGGGCTTCGCCTTCGAATAATCGACACATTGAGCCCAGACATACACTCGTTTTTCAGAAGAAGGCCATTTCGTGGCTGCAACCGGGTGAAGACCGACAAAATGGGTGCCGCAGAGAAAACGGTAAACGAATGATGGCCCTGCTAGCCCGGGCACCCGGCCTGAAAAACACGGGATAGTGATCAGACGCCCTGGGATGCTTTGACATCGGCAAAGTCGCGTAATCGATAATCGATCCCGACAAAATCGAGAATGCGACAGAGTGATCGCAAGGCGACCCCGAGCCCATCCGGGCCGCTGAAGCCTCCGAATTGCCCGCCTCCCTTGAGATGCGGTTCCAGATCAATAAAGACGCCCGGGATACCCCGGCGGCGCAACTTCTTGGTCAGCCCAGGCAAAACCTCTGCAAAATCCTTGAGAATCATCTCGTGCCCGCTTTGTCCCTCTTCGGCCGGAACAAAATGACGAAGCGATTCCTCGTCAACGTGCTCGATCCTTTGCACCGTTCCGGGATGCCGGTAATCCTTCAGATGCAGCCATCCGATGGCCTCCTTCATCGCTTCGTATTGCGAAAAGACGCCAGCGGCATCAAATCCTTGGGTTACCAGGTTTCCGCCGTCGAAGATGAGCATGAGCGCAGGATGGTTGACGCGTTGATGAATTTCACGAAGCAAATCGCCATTTTGACCAACCAGATTGGCTTCCACTTCAAGCCCGAATGTCAAATCGCTTCGGTGACATGCCTCGGCAATCTGACCCAACTGATCGACACACTGGGAGAGATGGTCTTCAGGCGGCGTACCCATCGGATGATAAAAGGAAAAACCTCGAATCAGTTTTGTCTCGAACGCGTGGGCCAAATCACACGCCTTGGTAACATCTCGCTCCAAATACTTCTTGAATGGCACATAAGGATTATTCGTTCCGTCATCGACATCCTTTAATTTCACCTTTCCAATCGGCGAACCGATTGACGAAACATTCATGCCGTACTCGTCTTCCAGGTGCCGGATCGCAGTGACCTCGGTTTTCGTCAGCTTCATTACATTTTTAATGCCATTGCCGACATCGATAAACCGAACCGTATAGTATTCGAGACCCAGTGCCGCAAACGCAGCAAACTGCTCAACTGCCGTTTTATGATTGGCCGCTTCGTCGGCAAATCCACTGAGAATAACTTCCGCTTTTTCAGCCATTGATCAACTCTCTGCCGGGGAAGGACTCGGGTGCCGCACTGTAACTTTCGACGTGATTCCACCACGCGCACTGAAGGCTGCCTCGCATTGGAGGTGTCGAGGCTGAATCACCGAAACAAGATCTTCTACGATGCGATTGGTCACCGCCTCGTAAAAAATGCCCTGATTGCGGAATTGTTGCAAATACATTTTTAGACTCTTCAATTCCACACAAAGCTGATCGGGGCAATATGTAAAGGTCAGCGTACCAAAGTCGGGTTGGCCTGTCTTGGGACAGACTGAAGTGAATTCCGGACACTCGATCTGAATCGAGTAGTCACGATGTGGAAATGGATTCTCAAATGTCTCGAGGACTTTGCTGCTGGGATCAGGCATCGAAAAAATAATTCCTTTGAAAACAACGCTTCGAACGAATCGTGGACGTTCACTTCACGTTCACTTCACGTCATTGTGGCATGATAAAGTCGCAGGCAAAAGAGGGCCGCAAATGCACCGACAGAGATCGTCAGTCTGCCGAGAATAAAACAGCCAAACCTTTCGCTCCTGTGGTCGCCCGGCCATCTCACTACGCCGTACCAAGCGTCTCACCGATACGACGGACTGCCGTCTGTAAAGATCGTCGCGCCATCTGAAAATTCATGTGCGTGGAAATATCAGGTTGCAATTCCGCGAATTGTTCATTTGCATTCTTCAAACGGTGCCACTTGCGCGTGGCCTGACCTAAATATCCCTCGGCATCCCGTTTATCCCAAAACACCCCCAGCGCGTGAGTGTAATCGTAGAGCATGCGATGAACCTTCTGTAAATCCTCATCTTCCTCGGCCTCCTCGGAATGCTTGAGAAAGGTCCGCACCATCCAGACGTGGGTCAACAAGTCATCGACCTGCTCCATCTTTTCCGATGCACTCATTCCCTTTTCTCCAAGTCCATGTATGACGCTGCGAACATCTATGAAGATATCTCATCGCTTCCATCATCAAACTCCGAGTCCCTCTCCGTCGCGACCTCATCGGGCGAAGCGCCTTCACGCAGTCCATTTCTCTCCGTTTGAGGAGACTCGATTTCTTCGACTCCATGATGATGCGCATCGGTGGTCTCCGGCGATTTTATTTTATCCTGCTTCGATACTTTCTTTTCGCCCTCACTCGCCTTCTTCTTTCCGGCAGTTCCTTTCGGTGAAAAGACGAGAACAATCGCAGAGCCGCCAATCACGAGAATTAATCCCGCAAAGAAAAATGGGCTGAGGGGGTCGCCCTCTCCCCTGGTCGTGAGCGCCCAGAGCGTGTTGACCACCGGCGCGCTACCGAAAACCAGCGGCATCACATAGATCGGTTTACCACCCCAATTAAAGGCCATAATGATTCCCAAGGAACCAAAAACACCAGCCGCACCGGCTGCCAAACTCCACACCGTTCCGCTGAAGGCTGAGACACCACTTCCGCTAAAGGTTGCCCAACCCCCATCGACGCCTCCGGTCAGCATGACGGCAGGAATCAGAACTGCAATTGCAAAATAAGCCAGTCCGACGCAAAGCAACGGCCGTAACCGACTTCCCTGCATTTTCATCTGGCCCTTATGGAGAAAAGGCCCGTAAGCGCCCCAGCAAACGACTGTCCCGGCGATGGAGGCGATCAGTCCGAGTATGAAAAGCGAGTTATTCGCCGCCTCCTGACTTGGGGGTGCCGGCTTAGTGATCAACACGGTCACGGCACCTAAAATGACCATCATCAATCCGGCAATGAAGACCGAACCGATTTCTCGCGTCAAATTATTCATCTTGGCGGAAATCAGCGAGTTAATGATCGGGGCACCGCCAAAGACAATCGGCATCACAACCACAGGATTGCCACCACTCTTGAACGCCAGGATGATGCCGAGGGCCCCCAGAGCACCTGTCGCACCCGCCATCAAACTCCAAAAACTCCCCCCGACGGTCCAACTTCCTGCTTCACCTCGGGTGCGCAGCCAAGCGGCCGGTACCGCCACTGCAATAAAAAAGTAGGCGACACCAACGAAAAAAAAGGGGAGTAATCGGCCCCCACCCATCCCCTTGATGCCGTGATGCAGCACCGGACCGTAGAGTCCCCAACTGAGAACGGTTAATGCAATCGCACCAATGACCAATAAAAATCGCACGGCAGACCACTCCGGTTCGTTTGTTTGTTGTTAAAAATCAGTGTATCAGACCACGCATCTTCGGTGAGGGGGCCTACTCATTCTGCACGGAGTGAGGCCATCGGAGAGATGTGCCGCATTGCACGTCCGGCCCATAGACTGACGAGAAGTCCGACGATGAGGACCACGAGAAAAAGTTGGCCCAAGGCAAGCCAGGGAATTTCTGCCCCTTCGAAAAGCAACTGCGGCAGCAAAGCCAACCCGGATGAGATGATCCCTAGAAAAAGTCCTGACATCAAAAGCAGAGCATTCTCGAGTACGAGCAACAGCGACAACCGACGATGATTGAAGCCACACACAGTTAACAGCGCCAATTCGCGACGGCGGCTGAAAACGTTTCGTAGCTGTACGGCGAGCAAACCGATGGTGCCCAAAAGTAAACCGAGTCCTCCGAGACTTTGAAATGCGGCAAGATACGTGTTTTGCACGGCAAACAGCGCCCGCAGGTGATCGGATACCCCCACCGCATCGAGGCCAAAATCACTTAAACGCCGCTCCAATAAAGAACTCACAGCGGGCCGATCGCCGGGTGCAATCCCACCGATCAGGAAAGTGCGGTAGCCTTCCGTCTCTGGGAAGAGACGCAGTAATTGCGATTCGTCCACCAACAAGCTGCCCTGAAAGACGCTGTTTCTCAAAAGGCCGGCCACTGCGAAGGTGATCTTTTGACCTTCATAATCGATCGTGAATTGCTCACCTAAACCCCCGTAAAGCCCTAAGCCGTAACGGGCCGTATTTTGATCGATGACCACCGGAACGATGGGACTGCCCGATCGACCGGGACTCGCATCGCTCGTGAGCACTTGCCAGGACGCATCGCCCAGGTCGGACGCGTGGTAGGATCGTGGCATATCACGCGGCACACCCAACAGGTTCGGATGCTGGGCGCGATAAAGATTCAAACAACTCGCATCATCCCCACGGTGCACGCGCAAGGAAGTCGCCTTCAAGTTTTTGAGTAATGATGCACTCTTCGCATCGGTCAAGCCCAACTCCTCCCGGCCTTCGGGCGTACCGAGGTCGAAATAAATCGGGATGGAGCTCTCGGCAATCAGATCAAAATCGTTTTGATCGTGATCGCTGAGTCGAAATGCGCTGACGGAGGTAATGAGAAAGGTAGCGGCGGCAATCAGACTAATCGTTAACACACTGCGCTGAGGATTTCTCTTGAGATTCAGAACCGTCAGTCGGTAGATACTCTCTACTCCCGGATGGCCACGATCACCTTGCCCCAGTCGTTGGCGGAGAAGGCACATGCCTGTGAAAAGCGACAAAGCACCCGCAAGAAAAAAGAGGGGGGGCCGAATAAGGGGCGTGCCGAAGACTGCGATGATCACCACGATTGCCGTGATCAGCGCACTCCCTCCAAACCACCGGGTAGAAATGGCACTGCCTCGCGATTCGGGTAAGAAGTCGCCCTGAGAGAGTAACCTCCATCGAAGCGATGCCTTGCGCTGGCTCTGAAAAGACCAGAGGATTGCAATAAGGCATGCAGCGAAGCTCGAAAAAAAGCCGATGGAAAGGCTTTCGATCGATATGTGGAGTTCGACAAAGCGTTCGCCCACTGCCTTGAGCCACCAACCCCTTAACCCGAAGAACACTATCAAGTTTGCGTAAAAAATGCCGCCCAGCAGGCCGATCGATGCGCCGCTCGCCACGATCACGAGCGATTGCACACCAACGAGTCGTACGATTCGACGAGAAGTGAACCCCAAACCGGAGAGTAATCCCCACTCGCCTGCCGCCTGGTCCAGATCGAGGCGAAATAAAAGAATAAGAAGCAAAAGTGATGCAGTAATGAGAAAAAGACTGAAGCAGAGAAACAAAATACCAAACGGGGTCGTGCCACCTGCAGCACGAAGCGCCTCGCTCCGGATGTCTCGAAATGCAAATTTCCCATCGGCTGCCAGCCGATTTTCGAGCAGACCTCGTAATCTTGTTTGTGCATGGTGCGTATTTGCATCGTGCATTGCAACCCGCAGGGAGGTGGTGCGGCCGAAACGACTTCCCCAAAGCTGCTCGCCACGTTTCAGTGAAATAAATGCCTTCGGAGTCGCACGATACGCATCCCAGTATGCCTCATCCTCATCCCCGACCCGAGAGGCATCGAACGGAAAGGGAGGATTCCAGTCATCGATTGAATCCTGATCGGTGACTCCCGCCAGTTCCGGCGTAAAATGCGGGTCGTTTACCCGAGTCGTTCGCTGCTGCTCATCAAAAAGAGGCACTACCGAATGCAGGCGAAACGAAGCCGTATGCTCGGTGACCTGCCCGTGGGTCGTTTCCGGATCGAAGTAGGTGATATCGATCGTATCTCCCGGACTCGCCTGGAGCCGATCCGCAGCCCACCGATTGAGTACAATTTCATCATCGTCCAGTTCAATTGCCTTTCCATCCGGCGAGAGAAGAGGCCCCCCACCCTCGACCGAATCGATCGCCGTCACCGTCGAGTAGGGAATGCGGCGAGATCCGGCAGTGATCCAGTTTGCCAAATAGGTGAGGACCGGCTGTGGGCGGTATTCCGTATCCCAGACATCGAGAGCGGCTTCTCGAACATCTTCCTGGATCATCATCCGCTCGGATGTTAAATCGAAGTATTTCGAACCCTCGGGACCAGCCGAGTGAAAACTTAACCGAAGTCCGTAGTCCTCCAACTGCGGGATGAATGAAGCGATTTCCGCGGAGTCCTCTAGCGTGCGCTTGTCACTTGCCAGAAGGAGCAGATTTGCTTTACCCGGTCGATCGAGCATTTCCGCTATTGCTTCCAAAGGCACAAAGGCATTGAGTGGTCCTTGCTGGCTCGGGAATAATGAAAAATCGGCGATTTGATTCGCTGTAATTTCGGAAACGACGAACGAACGCCGGCTGATCGTTTCGGTTTTTCGACCCAAAGGACTCTCTGCCGGAATCTTTGCCGGTAGCTCCAACTGCAGAATCACCCGGTCGCTCCAGTTTGCATCGAGATAGGCCCTCGAGGCTAAACGTCGGTTCAGCACAATTTCTCCGCTTTGCGGTTCGCTTGCCGAACTACCGTCACCGAGATCCCAAAACGATTCACGGCAACCAAAAACTGTTACACCTGACACCAACTTGTCGCGTAGTGGATTGCTCAGCGAAGCAGGCACCATGATTGCCGTTTCGGCGACCACGCCGGATGAGGCAAGTCCGGACTGCGATTCAAGGCGATCTTTTAGATCCTCGGGGAAAAAGTTTTCCGAAATGGCAACCTGATCAATTCTTCCCAGTCGATTGAGAATGAGATCGCGGAGACTTCCACTGACCGAGTCCCCAACCAGAAGTGCGCCCGTCAACACCGTGGTGGTGGTCGCCACGGCCAGAACGAGCGCTGCTTTCATCCGCCAACGTTGTTTCAGACTCAAGATGGCCAGGCGCAGTAGTGTCATTGAAACTCGGGCTCCCGGAGAGACTTTCGGCACGTTGACTCTCTTTATAAACCATGCGAGGAACTCATTCAGCGTGCCAAAATGAAAAAAGTGATGCCACCGCTGGGATGCTTGAGACGCTTTCGCACCCGCGATACCTCGTCCTCCTATCAAGAACCGTCTAGAATCTGAGGCATGAATATCTGGAGATCACGCGGCACCATTCTCTTTATTCTGCTTTGGCTTCCATTTTGGGGCTGGAGGGACTCTGCCGCCGCGGAGTCCAACGCACAAGGGGCTCTGGCCACCGTCAACGAGCAAGCAACCCGGGTCGGATTGCGCATCATGGCCGAGGGTGGCAATGCGGTCGATGCAACCGTCGCGGCGGCATTCGCCCTCGGCGTCGTCGATTGCCACAACTCGGGAATCGGAGGCGGATGCTTTTTTGTTATCCGACTGAGCAATGGAAAACTTATTGCCCTCGATGGTCGCGAAACCGCACCTCGCGAGTCGCATCCGGAACTTTACATGCGCGATGGTCGCGTGGTACCGGAACGGAGTCGAACCGGCGCTCTGGCGGTGGGCACCCCGGGCGCCTTGGCCGCCTATGCCTCGGTGGCAGAAAAGTATGGGAGGCTGCCGCTCAAACAACTGATCCTCCCGGCGATTGAACTCGCCGAGAATGGCTTTGTGGTAGACAGGGCGTTTGCCGCACGACTGGCCACAGAGAAAAAAAAACTGTCCCGGTTTCAGGAGACCCGCGATACTCTGTTGCACAAGGATGGTTCGACTTACCGTCAGGGGGAGATCCTCCGACTTCCGGACTTGGCCGTCACCTACCGCGCCATTGCCGAACACGGCATCGATTGGTTCTATCGAGGCCCTTTTGCGGAACAGGTCGACGCCTGGATGATAAAGAACGGGGGTGTGCTCGCCAAAAAGGACTTCGACCAGTATCGCATCGTCGAGCGAACCCCGCTCATTTCGCGATATCGCAACCGGACGATTGTCGGTTTTCCCCCTCCAAGTAGCGGCGGGGTCCATGTGGCCGAAATTCTCAATATTCTTGAGAATTATAATCTCGAACAGGCAAGCGAGAGCGAATACACTCACCTGACGGCCGAGGCGATGAAACTGGCATTCGCTGACCGGGCCTACTGGTTGGGCGATCCGGCGTTCACTCGCGTTCCCCGCGGCCTGGTCGATCCGGCCTACGCGAAGCGACTGGCAGAAGAAAATATTTTGACCGAGCGGGCGGGCAACGTCGAAACACATGGTATGCCGCCTCGTGCCGAGGAAGATATTTTCGGCAAACATACGACGCACATTGCAGCGGCAGATACCGACGGCAACTGGGTGGCCCTCACCACAACCATCAACACATCTTTTGGATCGGGCGTCATCGTGCCGGGGACCGGTGTTCTGCTGAATAATCAGATGGATGATTTTTCGATCGCTTCGGGCACCCCCAATGCTTTCGGACTCCTCGGCGCTGAAGCAAATCGCTTGGAGCCCGGCAAACGACCTCTCTCGAGTATGAGTCCGACAATCGTTCTTGAGAACAAGCGTCCCGTACTCACCCTCGGCGCCGCCGGGGGGCCGAGAATCATCACCCAGGTCGTGTTAACGATCACTCGCGTCATCGACCGGAAAATGTCGCTACGCGAAGCGGTCGCGGCACCCCGATTTCATCACCAGTGGCGACCTCGCGATCTCTTTACCGAACGAGGATTGCCGCAAGCGGTACTCGAAGATCTTCGGCTTCGAGGCCACCGCCTTGCGCCGCTCGATTATGCCGGTGCTACCCAGTGCGTCGGTTACGGCGCAGACGGGCAATTGATCGGAATCACCGAACCGCGTCTCAGTAACTGAGACCCACGCGATCAATCGCGGGATCGCATGATGAAATAAAGAAGTGTCATCACCGCCTGCAGCGTGGCCGCGACATACGTGAGTGCTGCTGCGTTGAGTACCTTGTTGACGTACGACATCTCGGCCGCCGGCACAATGCCCAACGTAACCAATTCGTGCTTTGCGCGGGCACTGGCGTCGAATTCCACCGGCAGATTCACGAGTTGGAAAAATACCACAACACTGAAGACGATGATCCCAAAGTAGAGCAGTGGCGGCCATTGAAAAATAAGGCCGAGAATACACATCCAGATTCCCGCGCTGCTACCGAAATTGGCGACCGGAACCACCGCGTTGCGGACCACCAGTGGTGCGTAATTCTTTGCGTCTTGAATTGCATGCCCAGCCTCGTGCG
>JAQWPY010000036.1 GCA_029245145.1 Pirellulales bacterium
ACGTGCCGACACGGACGAGGATTCGCAACGTGCCGACACGGACGAGGATTCGCAACGTGCCACTCCTTCTGCTGACGATCAACCGGATGCTCCGGCGTATCGTCGTAAGAAATCCTAATCCTTCGTTTCCCCGGTTTGTCGGGGTTCGAAGGCGAGTGGTAACGCACGACGCGGGTCCTCGATGTGAACTGCGACTTTTCCCGCAAGAAGATCGTCGAGGAGCTGGCCTACCAGTTCGGCCCGCCAACTCCGGGTTAGAGCAGGCGCAGGTAGCGAGTCCTGGACCCCGAGTCTGTAAGCGATCAGTTCGCGAACGTCGCTTGGATTGCCCACGATGCTGGTCGCGAGTTGCGATTTGTGGCAGATGCTCTGGAGCGCTGAGGAGAGCAGTTGCCCCAGCATATTCAACTGAGGAGGTAGTTCTCTCCTCTTTTGCGATTTGGGTAGTTCATTCTCCGGCAATTCTAGTCCCCGCTTCACGCATGCGGCAATTTCCGGGATCACCTTCCGGAGATCGCCTCGGTCCATGCCGCGGATGCTCGTGATCTGGTCGCTATCGGTGGTCGGGTGTTTCGCCAATTCGATGATCAAATCGTCGCGGAGTACGCGGCGGACCGGTAGATTTCTCTTTTCAGCCGTTTTCTCCCTCCAGAACCACAATTCTCGCACGATTGCCTTATTGCGCCGCGAGAGCCCCGAGATGCCGGAGACTCGTCGCCACTGTTTCCGCTCGTGCGATTCCTGCACCTGCTCGATCCAACTTTGCATTTCCTCTTGAAGCCACGAACGACGCCCGAGTTTCTCCAGTTGTGCAGTGATTTTGCGTTCCATTTCCTCCAGGTAAAGCACATCGCCGAGGGCGTACTGGAGTTGTTTTTTGGAAAGAGGTCGACGCTGCCAATCGGTGCGAGTCTGGTCTTTGGCAGGTGATTCCTGCAATATTTTTTTCACCAGTGTGCGGTAGCCTGCCGGATATTCCAGACCGATCAAGCTGGAGGCGATTTGAACGTCGTAAAGATCTGTCGGGATTTTTCCGATCGCCCGAAGGCAGAACCCCATCTCTTCCCGGCCGGCATGCACGATGGTCTTATGGTTGCCTTCGCAGAGAAGTTGCCAGAACGGCGTCAGGTCGCCCACACTGAGCGTATCGATGATGGCCTGCGTGGGCCCCGCTGCAACCTGCAAAAGGCAAAGCTGGGGTCGATAGGTATTTTCGGAGATGAACTCCGTATCGAAGGCGATCGTCTCGGCAGAAGAAATCGTTTCGCACAGCGCACGCAGTTGGTCATCAGTAGTAATGAGCTGATAGTTCAAGCGGTCTCTTTCCGGTTGTAAGGTTTCGCTCCATCTTAACGAAATCGCCGAGGACTTCCATCGGTATGTTCAGCTCCTCTTCTGCTAGAGAAACAAGAAACTCACCAAAACGAAGATGGGAAGCAAGACGAGCAGGCTGTACTTGAGGTAGCCGAAGAAACTCGGCATCCGGATGCCTGCCGATTCTGCAATTGCCTTCACCATGAAGTTGGGGCCGTTGCCGATATAGGTCATGGCACCCAGGAACACGGCACCGAGGCTGATTGCGATCAGCAGCGATGGCTCGATCACCGTCTCGGGATGGAAGACACCCTCGGGGGTCAGGGTGCGGGCGGTCTCAAAAAAGACAACGTAGGTTGGCGCATTGTCGAGTACCGAGGAAAGGCCCCCCGTCGCCCAGAAAAATTGCATCGGACTCTCAACACCCATCTCGCTGCCCCGCGCGTCGAGAATCTGCAACGCAGGTTGCATGCAAATGAAGATTCCGAAAAAGAGTGCTGCAACCTCCAAAATCGCATGATAGGAAAATTTGTTATCTTGCCGGATTGCCCGACGGCCCAGCAGCAGCGAAAGGCCGACAAGGAATAGTTGCATCACCTCGCGAAGATAAAGTGGGGCGTGCCAATCGCTACCGGGAAGCGGTTTGCTCGGATCCAACAGGGCAACACATAGGACGACACCGATCAAAAGCGGAACCCCGAGTATCCAGCCGCGAATTTTAATACGACGCTTTTCGTATTCGTCTCGCACCAGATCGTGACTGGCTTCTTTCGGATAGCAGAAAAACTGATCCCACACCCAGTAGACGACGAGCAGTGCCGCGTTGACGACGAGCCATTGAGGCCAGAGTGCCAGCGTCCAGAAAAAGTCGACGCCACGCAGATAGCCGAGAAAAAGTGGCGGATCGCCGATCGGAAGCAGGCAGCCGCCGCAGTTGCAGACCACAAAGATAAAAAAGACGACCGTATGCACGACATGCGTTCGTTCGCGGTTCGTTTCAAGCAGTGGCCGGATGAGCAGCATGGCGGCACCGGTGGTCCCGATGAAGCTCGCCAGCAATCCACCGGTGACCAAGAAAGTGGTGTTCGTGAGCGGGTGGGCGGCCAGATTGCCCTCAATCCGGATGCCACCGCTGATGGTGTAGAGGCTCAGCAAAAGCACGATGAAGGGAATGTATTCGTGGAGCATCGCATTGGCAAATACGGTCCATCCCAGCTCCCACTGCACGGCGGCATCGGCTGTGGGTGAGACAACGGCGTGTGCCGGCCAGTGCGCTTCGACCGGTTGCTGAAATCCCAGAAGATAGTAGCCCAGCGTAACGAGCCCCAGAATTGAGGCAACGTAGAAGCGATGGAGATTCGATTCCCACCAGTGTGCGGTGGCAGGAACGAGGGGCAAGATGGCGATGGCTAAAAGGAGCAGCGCAAAGGGAGTCACCCAGACGATTGCCGGCGGTTCGACGGACTGTTGCTGATGGGCGTGGGGCTGATGGGCGTGGGGCTGATGGGGGGCTTCACCTTCCGCCTCTTCAGGGTGCAGAGGGGCAAATCCGTGGTCTGCCACATGGCCTTCTTCCTGCGCGACAATCAGTGCGGTTGCCTTTTGCGGCCAACCGTAAAACAGGGCGATGCCATACCCCAGAATCAGAAGCATGATTCCCATAAGTACCTGGGAGGAGACATCGCGCGGCTGAGTGGTTTCTTGGTGCATGGAGCGTTCGTCGAGGTCGAGGGAGGCCGGAGTGAATCCACAAACTTAACGTGGAGTCATTTTCAAGGCAATTCCGACCGGTCCGCTGCCCCCCGTGCAGCGAATCTGATAGCCTAAATTGCAACAATGACTGAAACATGGCTCAGCCCCAATCGGCGCATTTTGGCGGTCTCCCTCGCAGGATCAATCATCCTGGCGGGCGTTGCGCTATGGATACTCAGCTTCTCCGGTGTGGTACCCCGCTGGAGCGGTGCGCTGCTCCTGGCGGTCGCCGCAATCGCGGGCCTGGTAGTGATCGTGCGTCTGTTTCGGTATCGGGTGGCTCGCCAGGATGACAAGTTACTGATTGACTTGGGGCCCCGCCCGCCGATTCCCGTACCGATCGGAGCGGTCGAATGCTTTTTCTTGGGAAGCTTGCCCACGCGAATATCGGGCAAGTGGGGACTGCAATCGCGGGCTGTTTCGATCGTGATCCGTCTGGCGGAGCGAGAAGTGGAATATCATAATCGCACCGTATCCCCCAGGCTCGGTACGTGGAGCGATGGTTACATTACGATTCGTGGCAGTTGGTGTGAACCGATCTCCCCTGCCCTCGTCAACAAACTCAACAAACAGCTCATCGAGGCAAAACGCGCAAGCGATTCAATAGTGAACGAGGAAAGAGCATGCTAATGAACCACGTAGATGCCTCGACCGATTCCATTCAGCTACCGCGCTTGCTCGTAAGTGTGCGGAATGCGGAAGAGGCACAATTGGCAGTCGATGAGGGGGTCCATCTGATTGACGTGAAGGAACCACGTCGTGGCTCCTTGGGTGCGGCAGCCGCGGCGTCGGTTCGCCAGGTTGCCGACATCTGCGATTCGAAGTTCCTGTGGAGTGTGGCCCTCGGCGAGTTATTGGACACGCCGCCCGTAGCGCTTCCCGCCGATCTGCGGCCGACGTTTGTGAAATGCGGTCTTTCCGGTTGTGGACTCCGGGCCAATTGGCGGGCGCTATGGCAGAGACGGATGGCACGCTATGGCAGATCCGCGGTGGCTGTTGTCTACGCCGATTGGGAGGCGGCGGCGGCACCCTCGGCGGGTGACGTGGTGGCCCACGCGGCAGCGGCCAATTGTCCCGCAGTCTTGCTCGACACGTTCGACAAAACGAGGGGAAGCCTACAGCAGTTGATGACGCGAGACGAGATCGCTCGGTGGATCGGCTCGGTCCACCAGAGCGGTATGAGAGCTGTGGTGGCCGGGTCGCTCACGCGGGAGATGG
>JAQWPY010000043.1 GCA_029245145.1 Pirellulales bacterium
AGCGACGATGGCATCAAAGTCTGGCTCAATGGGCAATCAATCCACGAAAACAAAATCGGGCGATCGGCACTACCAGATCAAGATCGCGTGCGGGCAACACTTCGCACCGGCACCAACCATCTGCTCATGAAAATCGCCAACGGGGGCGGCAAGAGTGGTTTCTATTTTCGCGCCCGTCTGGGAGAGTTGCCCGAGAGCCTGCTGGCGGCGGCCCGTGCCCCTGCCGCAGAGCGGACGCAAGAACAGCAAGAGCAAATCACCTCCTACTTCCGCACGATCACGCCGTTGCTCAAACCGCTGCACGATGAGATTTTTCGCGTCGAGACGGAGATTCGCAAAATAAGGGACCTGGCTCGCGCTCCCACCGTTCCGATCATGCGCGAACTCCCGCCGTATCAGCGACGTACTACAAATGTGATGATTCGGGGAAGTTTTCTGGACAAGGGCCCAGTGGTCGAAGCAGGCGTGCCCGCGTCGCTCCATCCGCTACCCGAAGATACGCCGGTTAACCGTATGGGCCTGGCGCATTGGATCATGGACACCAGCAATCCACTCACCGCCCGAGTGACAGTCAATCGCTTCTGGGAAAAGATTTTTGGTCGGGGGCTCGTGGAGACGAGTGAGGACTTCGGCACACAGGGGCAACCTCCCACGCATCCCGAACTACTCGATTATTTGGCCCTGCGGTTCACCGAAAATGGTTGGTCGATGAAAGAACTGCTGCGCGAGATCGTCACATCCGCTACCTACCGCCAAAGCTCGCAGACCGACGAGGAGCGACTTGCCCGCGATCCGGACAACATTCTGTTTTGCCGCGGTCCCCGTTTCCGCCTCGAAGCCGAAATGGTTCGCGACGCCGCCCTTGCCACGAGCGGGCTACTGAGTGGAAAAATGTATGGCAAAAGCGTGATGCCACCACAACCGGAAGGTGTGTGGCAGGTGGTCTACAGCGCCGACAAGTGGGAAACGAGTGAAGGCGAAGATCGTTACCGTCGAGGACTTTATACCTTCTGGCGACGCACCAGCCCGTATCCGGCGATGATGGCGTTCGACGCAACGAGCCGCGAAGTCTGCACGGTCCGTCGCATTCGCACCAATACACCACTCGCCGCGCTGGTGACCCTCAACGATCCCGCCTTCGTCGAGGCCGCTCAGGCTCTCGCCCGCGATACGGTGAACAGTAACGCAGAAGACCTTCAGGATCGGATCGCGTACCTGTTCCGTCGCTGTCTGGTACGTCCGCCGCGCGACGATGAAATGGCGAGCATTCAAAAGCTTTATCAAGCGGCAATGGATCACTATCGCAACCATCCGGAGGCTGCCATCGAGATGGCGGGGCTCAGCGACGGCACGCATACCGATGCGGTGGCGCTCGCTTCCTGGACCGTGATTGGCAACATGCTCTTGAACCTGGATGAAACACTCACCAAAGGCTAAAGCCTCAGCAATCTGGAGTTTGAAAATGCAAAATGCAAGGCAACTTTGGAACCTCACACGACGGCATTTTTTGGGTGGATCCACCGCAGGACTCGGTGCTGCCGCGCTGGGGCAGCTTTTGACGACCGATGGATGGGCTGCAGGAACGCAGCAGAAAAATCAAATCGCTCAGCCGTTGGCTTCAAAACTTCCGCCTCTTCCATCAACGGCCAAAAGTGTCATCTATCTACATATGGCCGGCTCTCCTCCGCAGCAAGAGTTGTTTGACTACAAACCGAAATTGCAAGAATACAATGACAAAGACTGTCCCGATGAATATTTGAAAGGGGAACGTTTCGCTTTTATCAAGGGACACCCACAACTGCTGGGAACGCCTTACAAGTTTTCTCGGCACGGCGAGAGTGGCCAGCAAATTTCAGAACTGCTCCCCCTGCTCTCCTCACTCGCAGATGATTTGTGCATTGTGCGTTCGATGCACAGCGATCAATTCAATCATGCGCCGGCACAAATGCTGCTTTACACCGGAAGTCCCCAATTCGGCAAACCGTCGATGGGTTCCTGGATCACCTACGGATTGGGAAGCGAAAATCAGGACCTTCCCGGTTTTGTGGTACTCGTATCCGGAAACAAAGTGCCGAGCGCCGGAAAAAGTGCCTGGGGTTCAGGATTTTTACCGGGTGTCTTTCAGGGTGTGCAATGTCGCACCAAAGGGGAGCCGGTATTATTCGTCAACAATCCGGCGGGAATGAACCGCCGGGTTCGTCGCCTTTCGCTCGATACGCTGCGAGAACTCAACGAATCGCAGATGGCGGAGCAAGGTGATCCGGAAATTGCTACCCGCATCGCCCAATACGAGATGGCTTACAGGATGCAAATCAGCGTGCCGGAGGTGATGGATATCGGTAAAGAATCGGCAGACACCCACGAGTTTTATGGGTCAAAACCCGGAGAAACCTCATTCGCGAACAACTGTCTGCTTGCCCGTCGCCTCGTCGAAAGTGGAGTCCGGTTTGTGCAACTCTTCGATTGGGGATGGGACATCCACGGTACGGGAGCGAGCAACGATATTGTCGAGCACTTACCGAAAAAGTGCAAAGAAATCGACACACCGATTTATGCACTGCTCACGGATCTCAAACGCCGCGGTCTGCTCGATGAAACGCTGGTGGTTTGGAGCGGTGAATTCGGTCGGACCCCGATGAATGAAAAACGCGATAACTCGAAATACCTCGGGCGCGACCACCATCCTCACAGCATGAGTCTCTGGATGGCGGGTGGTGGCATCAAACCTGGCTTTTCCTACGGATCGACCGACGAACTCGGTTACCACGTGACCGACAAGAAGATGCACATCCACGACCTGCAGGCCACGATTCTGCATCTGCTCGGATTCGATCCCCACAAGTTCAGTGTGCCCTATCAGGGGCTGAATCAGCGGCTCATCGGACCGGCTGAGGAGCCACGGGTGATCACCGACCTGATCGCCTAAGCAACGCTAAACGTTACGCTCCACACCGAAGTTGGTCATCACGTTGCGCATCAGTGTCTGGAATTTGGGATCGAACGAGAGTACCCAGCCTCCGGCAATCACGCCGGCGTGAAATACCCTGCCTCCCGTCGGCCGGGTCCAGTAGACCATCTCGCCCCCCAGATCACCGTCGCTGGTGATCCGCCGGGTGTAGTAGTCGCAAATGTATCCGGCCGGCTTCCATTGGTGGATACTGTGCCCAAGATAGTCAATCCCTGCGGGCTCTTCCGGAATCGGGGCGCCCTCGGGCGCAGGACCCTGCTGCAATTTCTTGAGCGTGGAGACCCGGACATCAAACTCGTGCCCTCCGGCACAAGGAAAACCTCCCTCGGCGATCCCAAAGTGCTCACCATCCTTCAAGCCGGTCTCCTCGGGCTGATGGTAGAGAAAGTGATCCGTATTCGCCGCCACAAAGGCCCCCATGCTGTTGACCTCGCCATCCCAACCGAGGCATTCGAGTCCTAGAATTTTCCAGGCCGGTTGGCCGCAGTCCCGAAGCAAGCCGCCGCGGGCAAAATCGTCACTGTGATAAGACTCTCCGCGCTTCGACGGTGGAATCGGATTCCCGGGCGCATCAATCTTTCGGCACTCGATCGTTCGGTAATCGTCGTCGTAGGTCACTCTCCAGAACATCGTGTTGCCACTCATCACGATCACATTCCCATCATCTTCCTCCAAATACCGTTCAACCGCTTTGCAGGCCGGAATCGACCAGTACTCGCTGTGACCGTTGATGATGAAAACCTTGTAGCCTTTGAGAATGTCCGGGTTTTGATGTAGATCGAGATCGGTGATCACATCGTAGTCGTAGCCCGCTTTTTCGAGCCACACCTCGGTGAGTCGGTCGGCTCGGGCGAGGTGGCTATAGTTGTGTTCCAATCCATGCATCATGGAATTGACATACGGACCGCTGTTGGGTGAGGGCATCTTGAGCCCCAACCGATAAGCAACATTCCCAGCGTTGTTGCCTTCATAAAAACTATAATTTGGTGGATCGCCCGGGCTGTTCGAGATCGAATAATCGTTCCATTTCAGTCTCGGTGGAACCTCGGCGAAAGGTTTATAGGTATAAGCACGGTAGCTGTTGGTCGCTGCCAGAAGACAGACCGGCGCTTTTTCTTTTTGATCCGCTTTGGGCCGGACAAAAAACAGAGTGTGATACATCCGGTCGGTACCATTGAGCTTGTAGCGGTAGCGACCAACGTAAAATCCGCTGCGAGCATCTTCCGGTATTTTAAAGGTGTGCGTCGGTTCCCAGCGGCAGTCAAAAATGTCGTCCGATGCCAAACGCAGTCCATGCCCTCGGGTGGCATCGGTGCACGGATCGTAGTCGCCCCAACGTGGCACACTCCCCGGGTCGAAGGAGGGACCACCGATCATCCAGGTTCCAAAATTGATGATTTGCCCATGATGCCCATGACCACTGACATCGGCGACCACCTCACCTCGCTCTTCACTCAAGGGCCAACAGGCAATGACCTCATCGCCACCTTGCGGTTGAACGAGCGCCTGCTGAGAGAAACGCTCTTTGATTTCATCATCACCAAGGGACCGACCATAGATTGTTGGCATCGCCAGATCGGCATCGAGCATTCGGTAGGCCTCTCCCCAGTCGCCGCGGGCACCCAAACGCAGCGGCACGTCGTTTCCTCGGACCTCGCCTCGAAACGGCCAGGCAGCGACCCGTTCGCCGTTGACCCAGATCGATTTCTCCGCACCATCCCAACGGGCGACCACATGATTCCATACACCTTTTTTTACAGCATTTGCGGAAGAGTGATGCAGTTGCCGACTCTCGTATCCTTTGCCGTCACCGAGATAAAAACTGAGTCTCCAGTCGGGGTTGAGAAAGAGGGCAAAGGATGCGGCTTCGGGCAGGTCGAATTGAGTGATAACGCCCGATGGTTGGTCACAAAGAAAAGGCCGGATCCAACACTCCAGAGTGATCGAGTCGAACGATTCCTCGGGGGCAAGTCCCCGCTCGACATGCACGTAGGAACCGGGCCGAATCGGCTGGAGTCGCGGTGGCGCTTCGGGATATTCCACGAAGACTTGATCGCCGTTCGGATCGTCGACCTCTTCCCCCAACCGGCAGACCGAAAGCTGATAGGGGACAGTGCTGGTCGCGTGAAACTGGATTTCATCTCCCGGTTCCACGCTCAACTGATCGGTATAGGCATGCAGGCCATACAGTAGCTCAACGCGCTGGGGAGGAATCGGTTGATCGATATCGACAAGTGGCGGTGCGGCCTTGGCCTGCTCTGTGAGAGGAAGCGATGCAGCCGCGGCAGCTGCCGTTGTGGTTTTAAGAAAATCCCTGCGATCAACCTTCGACATAATAACACTCCTGCGACAGCGAGAATCGACGGAGGACTAATTCCTCTCCCTTTATTGTCGGTTAGTGGCGAAACTCTGACAACCGGCCGAAAGGATGCCGCCGGCTACAAAATGGAGTGGGCTGTGCATACGAAGCATAATTCCGCACGAGGTAGGCCGAACTTGCATGCCTTGTCGTAGAGGCTTAAAATCCGTGTTCTTCCTGAAAGAGGGAAAAACTGCTCTGCAGCCTTTCCCTCCAATCCTGTAATCCCACCGAGGGCACCGAGACGATGATCCACCTCAGTAAAACTGCAACCACGCGCCGACTCCTTTCGCTCATCGCGATCCTGATCTTTTCCGGAGCGGGACCACTCGGTGAAAGCGATGCGTGCACCAACATTCTCGTCTCGCGCGGCGCCTCGGCCGATGGATCGGTGCTCGTCAGTTTTTCCGTCGATGGCACGGGAGCCGGAATGCTTTCCGTCTCTCCGGGCGGTAGAAAGCCGGCCGGCGAAAATGAGCATCCGTCGGTCGCTGACTACAAGGGTCCGGTTTACAAGGTGCTCAATCACATCAACGAATATCAGGTTTCCGTCGGTGAAACGACCACCAACGGGCGCGTGGAATTGGCCAACAAAAACGAGACGGCCCTCACGTATGATCGTCTGATGGTACTCGCGCTGCGACGCTGCAAAACGGCCCGCGAGGCGATCGTGGAAATTGATCGCCTCATGCAAACCTACGGATACGGAAGCACAGGAGAAACGCTTTCAATCGGCGATAAGAACGAAGTGTGGTTGATGGAAATCATGGGCAAGGGAGAGAAAAAGGGAGCCGTGTGGGTTGCTGCCCGTGTGCCGGAGGGAGCCATCTCCGCGCACGCCAATATGAGCCGGATCACGACGTTCCCGCTCGATGACCCCGAAAATTGGGTTTACTCCGACGACGTGGTCAGTTTTGCCGTGGATCAAGAATTTTACGACCCCGACTCCGGCAAGCCCTTCAGTTTCCGCGACGCCTACCATCCGAATATCAGCAAGTTGATTCAGCGGGCGTGCGCCGGAAGAATCTGGAGCATTTTTCGCCGTGCCGCACCGAGCCAGAACTTTTCGAGCGATTACTTTCGCGTCGTTGAGGGAGCGGATCCGTACCCGCTTTTCGTCAAACCGGACAAAAAGGTGACGGTCCACGATGTGATGCAATTGATGCGCGATCACTACGAAGGGACCCCCTGGGATATGACCAAAGGCATCGATGCCGGACCCTTTGGTTCGCCGTATCGATTCCGGGGACTGACGTTTGAAATCGATGGTGAGAACTACGCGTGGGAGCGACCGATCTCAAGCCAACAAGCGGCATGCGTATGGATTGCCCAGAGCCGCAACTGGCTCCCTGACCCCATTGGAGGCGTCTATTGGTACACGCCGGATGACGCGTTCACTTCCTGTTTTGCTCCCTTTTACGTCGGAATTACCGATGTGCCCAAACCCTACAACACGGGTAACTATGATCAGGTTTCGCTCGATAGCGCGTGGTGGGTTTTTAATCTGGTCTCCAACTATGCGTACGATCGCTACTCGCGGGTGATCGACGATATCGTCGATGTGCAGCAGGAGCAGGAACAATTTTATCTGGAGATGATGCCACAAATTGACCAGATGGCGCTCCGCTTGTATGAATCGGACAAAGAAAAAATGCACCAGTTTCTTACCGATTATGGAGTCAACACCGGCAACGCACTCTTTGAGCGTTGGCTACAGCTTTACAACGAAATGTTGACCAAGAACATCGACGGTTACCAGAAAACGGCGGAAGGACCACCGAAAGAGGCCGGCTACCCCGAACAGTGGCTCCGCGAAGTGGTGACCGATCGAGGTGAAGAACTCTCGATTGGTGAGGCTGGTGATCACTAGCAGCGTCCCGAGAGGAGCCCTGAAGATGCGTGGCCCGTGTCTGTATTGGTTTTGCTACTTCGCGGTGTCGATCATCGCCACACCGGTTGTTGCCGAACAATCTGTAAGTGGAAAGCGGCCCAACATCATTCTGATCGTTGTCGATGACCTGGGCTACGGAGAGTTGGGCTGTTACGGACAGCAGAAAATAAAAACACCGGCTATCGATCAATTGGCGAGAGAGGGCCTGCGGTTTACGCAGTTCTATGCCGGAGCCAGTTTGTGTGCGTCGTCGCGGAATGTGCTGCTGACGGGGGAACACACCGGTCGCTGTCGCATTCGGGACAATGGTCCGCCGAACGTTCAAACCCTCCGGCCCGACGATCTCACAATCGCCGAGGTGCTCCGCGATAGCGGCTATGCCACCGCAGTGATCGGCAAGTGGGCGATCGGCGGTGATTTACCTGAAACGGGTGGGCGGCCTGAGGATCAGGGGTTCGATTTTTTTTACGGCTACTTGAACACCGTACACGCGCACAATCACTATCCGAGTTACCTCTGGAAAAATCGGGAAAAAGTCTCGCTCGGCAATGTGGTCCAAGACGTTCCACCCGGATATGCCGGGTTCGTCGGTGGAATGGCGACAAAAAAAGTGAGCTACAGTCAGGACCGGTTTATCGAAGAATCGCTCTTGTGGATTGAATCGCATCGGCAGGAACCTTTTTTCCTTCTGCTCACACCGACCATTCCCCACGCCAATCCGGAGGCTCGCAAGCTCACCGGCAATGGGACCGAGGTACCGGATCTGGGCAACTATGCGAACCGGGAGTGGACGGAGCAAAATAAGGGGCAGGCGGCGATGATCAGCCACCTCGATGCGGGTGTGGGGCAGATTCTCGATCAACTGAATCAGCTCAAACTCGATGAGGATACGGTCATCTTTTTTACCTCTGACAACGGCCCTCACAACGAAGCGGGGCACGATCCCGATTTCTTCGATGCGGCAGGCGGTTTGCGCGGCCGCAAGTTCGGTCTCTACGAAGGAGGGCTCCGCGTACCACTCATCGCCCGCTGGAGCGGCACCATCCCTGCTGGCCGGGTGACGGATCACGTTGCCTACTTCGGTGATTTTTTTGCGACGCTGTGTCAGTTGGACGGAGTCCCGCTACCGGCCGATGAGAAGCAACGACAGAGTGTAAGTCTAGTGCCGACGCTGCTGGGCAAAACGGAGCAGCAGCAGCACGATTACATCTACTGGGAGCTGCACGGCGGATATCCCCGACAGGCCGTGCGGTTCGGTGATTACAAAGCGATTCGCCGCCCCCTGGGTGGCAAAGTGCCTGAGAAAACTGAATGGGAACTCTATGACCTGAAGGCCGATCCGAGCGAACGACGCAATCTGGCCAATTCGGAACCGAAACTGCTGACGAAAGCTGAGAAAATGATGGATGCGGCGCACGTTGAATCGCCGCACTGGCCGGACCTAAAATCTCAGTAAGCAGCACACTGACGCAGGGTTTCTCTGCCCTGCGTGATGGCGAAGCCATTCCCGGACCGGCGGCAGCCTTTCAGATGCGCTTCGAGGCAATTTACCTGCTGGGAATTTGCCATCGACGTTCAATCTTTCCTGGATTCGACCCTCGCTACGATTTGTTCTAAGCCGTTTGTGAAAATGACGGCAAAGGGAACCACTAATCCGCGGTGAGTCCCCCCGCTTACTTTGATGCAAATTACGCATCTTTAACAACACAAAAAAAGATTTTACGAATCGTTCACTCAATCTTCATCTATTCTTCACGCGACCTTCCTAGAGTATCGCCGTCATTTCACCCGAACTCAAAGTAGGGACGCAATAGGGCTGGGGGATGAGTTTTCCGAAAGGTTAGTCGCAGTCGGCTTACTGAGTGTGCAACTCCAAATGAAGGGATGCCATGTATCAAGGACGTAATCATTTTGCCCGATTTGCTGTGCACTGGATGCTGTTAGCCCTCCTCTGGCTGGCATTGCCGACGAATCTCTTTGGCGATTCGTTATTGACGCTACACTCGCTGTGGTCGCACGCTCATGGCAGATTCGATAAGAGTGCGGCAGAGGTGGTTACCTGTTTGCCGCAACAGGGGCGGGTGTATGTAACCAACGCAGATAAAAATTGTATCGATGTGCTTAACCTAAGAACCGGTGAGTTGATCGCTCGCTGGGATTTATCCGGAATAGGCCGCCCCAAGGGCCTTGCCGTATGCGATGAATTTATTGCCGTTGCCATCGGGGCGGCGCAAAAAACAAATAACGGCAAGCTGCTCTTTCTTGATTCTGTAAGTGGCGATGTGCTTGAGCAACTCGAGGTGGGTGCAACTCCTGATATGGTTTGCATTGCGCCCGATCAGAAAACTGTTCTCGTCGCCAATGAAGGAGAGCCCAGCGAAAACTACGATATCGATCCGTCTGGAACGATCAGCTTGGTGCGTTGGCGCGGCGTTGGCCAGAAGCCTGAGCTGAGGGCGGTCGACTTTGAGTCATTTAATCTACACCGGAAGCAATTGATCGCCCAAGGCGTTCGCATCTGCGGGCCGAGCAAAAAACATGATGACC
Organism: Pirellulales bacterium; assembly: GCA_029245145.1. GTDB lineage: Bacteria > Planctomycetota > Planctomycetia > Pirellulales > UBA7805 > UBA7805. Next base: position 9,766 of record JAQWPY010000043.1, read on the forward strand.
GGTGGGCCACGGTTGCTGAAGATTTAGAATCCGAATACATCGCGGTGGCACCGGACGGCAAGCAAGCATGGATCACACTGCAGGAAAACAATGCCATTGCAATGCTCGATATCGGCAGTCGAAAAATCACCCGGATTTTTACCTGCGGCCTCAAAAATCACGGGCAACGTGGAAATGGATTGGATGTGAGTGATCGGGATGGTAGCGATCGCGATGAGAAAATCAAAATTGAACCGGCTCCCATTTGGGGCCTCTATCAACCCGATGCGATTGCGACGATGGAGGCTGATGGCCAAATCTATCTATTGACCGCCGATGAGGGTGACCCTCGTGATTATCGGGGGCACAGTGAGGTCAAAAACGCTGGCACGACCAAGATACCCAATGCGATCTCCGAGCAAGACCAGGAGCGCCTTTCCAGACTAGAGGTTTCGGTTTCAAAGGTCGACCGCTCGCAATATCCAGATCGGTTGCTCAGTTTCGGTGGCCGATCATTTTCTATTCGTTCGACCGATGGCACGCTGATTTTCGATAGTGGCGACCGACTGGAGCGGGAACTTGCACGCCGCTGGCCAGCACATTTCAACTCCAACCATGACCGTCTTGTCGAGATGGATGATCGGAGTCGAAAACGCGGTCCGGAGCCGGAAGGAATCACTGTGGGCAAGGTGGGTGACCGCACCCTCGCATTCATTGCGCTTGAGCGGGCCAGCGTGATTGCTGTTTACGATGTCACCGATCCAACACGACCAGCACTTCTCAATATGGTCTCTGGCAGAGAAGCTTCCTCAAGTAAAGCGGATGCAGCAAATAAGCAGGATCTCGGTCCAGAGACGATGGCGTTTATTCCCGCCTGTCACTCGCCTACCGGCAAACCACTATTGTTTGTTGCCTTCGAAGTAAGCGGTACAACGCGGTTGTATGAGGTGCGTGGTGGTGGGCTGCTTGCATCGTCTTGAGTTGCGATGCGCCTGCCGATGCGCCTGCCGATCCGGTCAGCATGAGCGAGTGCAACGCCAGCAGAGGGGGCAAGCATCTCGACGGAACCGGGCACAGCGATCTTGGTACTCTTCCGTACTCGGGACACTGTTGACGCAACGCCAAAGAAAGTAGGCCCCTGTTTTTTCACAGTTGATTTCATCTTTGAACCGAAGACCCGCCAGCACACCTGGCGGGATTTTTTTGTGTTTTTGTATCCGAAAGACGACCTTCCGCACGCGCTCCGGCCAACTTGCCCCTGATCGGGCGAGCAGCGATACTAAGAACTGGTTGATTCCTCCCGTTCCCTGCCCCCGAGGCTCTTATGCTGTCCCGATTTTGGCTCGCTTTGCTGATTGCGCCCTTCTGTCTCTGCTGCCTATCTCTCCAAGAAACCTACGGAGAGGAAACTCAGCTTGAGCAAATGCGGGCCTGCCGCTACTGCCGGCCTCCGTTTGATTTCGTCAATCAGCTCCAACCGAGTGCGAGCGGCAGGCAGTACGCACCGGACCGCAAGGTCGATCTTTTGCACCTGCGACTCGATGTCACCCCCGACTTGGAAGCGCGGACCGTGGCCGGCACCTGTGTCCTGCAGTTTGAACCGATCGCCCGGCCGCTGAGTGAGTTGACGCTCGGTGCGGTGGACTTAAACATTCAATCGGTCGAGGCCAATGTTCCTCTCGCCGATCACGAAATGACAACCGACGGACTGGAAATCGCCTTCGATCCGCCGGTCGAACCCGGCAAACGGGTCGAACTACGCATCGCCTACTCTGCCGAGCCGCGACGTGGCCTCTACTTCCGCACGCCCGAATTGGGCTTTCGCAATGAGGACACGCACATCTGGACCCAGGGCGAACCGCACGAATCCCGGCATTGGTTTCCGAGTATCGATTACCCGAACGAGCGGTTTACCAGTGAGATCATCTGCCATCTCCCCGAGGAATTCACCATACTCTCCAACGGACGTTTGCTTGAAGAGGTGCGTGAGGAAAATGGCATGAAGCGAGCCCATTACTTGCAAGAGAAGCCCCACGTCGCCTATCTGATCGCTCTGGTGGCAGGCAAATTCTCCAAACTCGAAGGTCGCTACAACGATATTCCGCTCCGGTTCTTTACTCCCCAAAGTCGAGCGCCCTACGCGGCCAACGGGTTCCGCGATACGGCTGACGTCCTCCAGTTCCTCGAAGAGGAACTGGGCGTTCCGTACCCCTGGCCTAAATACGATCAGGTGGTGGTCGAGGACTACCACATCGGTGGCATGGAAAACACGTCACTCACGGTACTCAATCCGATTGCCGTCTTTCCAAACGAGAGCGAAAATCTTCGCGATTTATATGGATTGATTGCGCACGAACTCGTGCATCAGTGGTTCGGTGATCTGGTCACGTGCAAGGACTGGAGCGAACTGTACCTCAACGAAGGCTTTGCCGTTTACTACTCCTATCTCTATGACGGCTACAAAAACGGGAACGATGCTCTGTTGCACGACGTTTACAATGACCGCAAGGGCATTCTTTACAACAAGGACGAAAAGCGGCCGATTACTTTTCGACAATACAATCATGCCTGGGATCAATTCGACCAGCGGGCCTACGCAAAGGGTGGCTGGATTCTCCACATGCTCCGCACACACTTAGGAGAAGACCTCTTCCGTCGTGCCGTCACACATTATTTGAACAAGAACGCATTGCGGAGCGTCGATACGCACGATCTGCAGCAAGCCTTCGAAGAGGTTTCGGGACTTTCGCTACTCCCCTTTTTCGATCAGTGGGTCCATCACGGCGGGCATCCCGAATTGAAGGTCACGTACGATTGGCTACCTGGCGAAAAGCTTGCCAAAGTTTCGGTGCAGCAACGGCAGGCAGCGACACAGAGCGAGAAAGATAAAAAAGAGGCATCCCCTCTGTTTGACTTACCGTTGACACTCCGCTTTGTGGGCCCTGAATTTGCCATCGACCGGGAGGTACTCGTCGACAAAGAGATGCAAGATTTCTACGTCCCGCTGCCCGGCAAGCCGGATGTGGTGCGTTTCGATGCCAAGACGCAAGTACTCGGCAGCATCGAGTTCGACAAACCGAAAGAGATGCTCTACGCACAACTCGCCCGAGAGGACGATGTTGTCGGCCGACTTTTGGCCGCCGATGCGCTGAGCGAGAAGGACGATCGGGAAACGATCGAGCGATTGCAAACCGCGTTACAGAATGACCCCTTCTTCGGTGTGCGACTTCAGGCCGCCAAGGCACTGGCGGACATCGGTTCTCTCGCCGCGCTCGAGGCACTCATCGACTCACGCCAGCAATCCGATGCCCGCGTCCGGCGACATGTGGTTCGAGCGCTTGGTTCCTTTTTCCACCCGATGGCCAAAACTGCACTTTTGCAATTTGTGGCGGAGGAGCAGAATCCCGATATCATTGCCGAGGCTATTCGACCTTTAGGCAAGTATCCGGGCGGTGAGGTGGGCGAACAAATCACGCGACTGCTGCAGCAGTCGAGCTACGACAATGCAGTGGCCGTAGCGGCGATGGACGCGGCACGCGCGCAGGAAAACCCCTCGTTTCTTCCGCTGATGCAAGCATCAATCCGCCGCGATGCGGAATTCCCCTCAAAGACGTTTGCCGGTGCCCTCGATGCGGTTGCGTATTTGGGAAAGGATCTGGATGATCGGCGGGAGGTGAGAGAATTTCTCACCTCTTATCTCAATCATCCGCGGGAGCCCGTGCGTTTGGCTGCCCTCGGTGCCCTCGGCACGCTCGGCGACCCGGCAACGCTCG
>JAQWPY010000052.1 GCA_029245145.1 Pirellulales bacterium
GCCTGGTGTGCCGGTCAACTCGCGGCGGGAAAACCCGAGTTTGCCACCATGAAGCCGTACATTCCCGAGGGGCTCAACATGAGGCACCTTGGACTGTTTATGAACAAAACCTTTTCTGGCCGCCTCAATGAAGACCGCATCAAAGCACTCCGAGACATGTGGAAGGGCAAATTAGTAGTCAAGGGAATCGTCACCGAAGAGGATGCGGAAAAGGTCATTGCGTTGGGTGCCGATGGACTGATTTCCTCCAACCATGGAGGTCGCCAACTCGATGCGGGACAGTCGACGATTCGGCCGATGACGGAGTTGGCTAAAAAATTTGGCGAGCAAATCACCGTGATGCTCGATTCGGGCATTCGCAACGGACCGGACGTCGCCTGTGCTTTGGCCAGCGGAGCCAAATTCACGTTTCTGGGGCGATCGTTTATGTATGGCGTTGCCGCATTGGGGAAAAAAGGCGGACTCCACACCATTTTCATGCTCAAGCGGCAACTGCAGCAAGTGATGGAGCAACTGGCCTGTGCCCACGTCGCAGATTTCCCAAAACATCTCATCGAAGATTGACGTGCACCTGCGAGGAGGGTGCCACAGCGATGGGCCGCTGAGTAGACTGCGCGTTTTGAACCGGGCGGAGTTTTTTAATGGACATGGACAAACTCGTCTCGCTCTGCAAGCGAAGAGGCTTTCTCTTTCAGTCGAGCGATATTTATGGTGGGCTTCAAGGCTTTTGGGATTACGGTCCGCTCGGCGTCGAATTGAAACGAAATATCAAAGATGCGTGGTGGCGCGACATGGTCACCAGCCACGACGAACTCGAGCCCCAGCCGGGCGCTCCCTCGGCCTATGAAATGACCGGGCTCGATTGCACGATCATCATGCATCCGCAGGTTTGGAAATGCTCGGGACACTACGATCTGTTCCACGACTTTATGGTCGATTGCCGAGAGTCGAAGAAACGATATCGCCACGACCAACTTCGCGGCCGCTGGGCTGCGTACGATGGCCGCCGGGCGTTTATCGCCTGTGAAGGGGGAGGGGAGGAGGGCCTCGAACAGACCCTCGCCCGCGCACTGAAGCTGTTCAGCCTACGGAACAAACAGGCCGAACGGATCGAATGGGATGGCGACTTGATTTCGCTCACCCAAATCGATGACTTCTCTCAGGTACTCGGGCCAGATGCCAAGGTCGTAGGCACGCTGACTGCACCGCGTGAATTCAACCTGATGTTCAAAACCATCGTCGGCGCACTCGGTGGCGAAGAAGATGCCGCCTTCCTGCGTCCCGAGACCGCCCAGGGCATCTTTGTGAACTTCAAAAATGTCGTTGACAGCACGCGGGTCAAAATCCCCTTCGGTATTGCCCAGATCGGAAAAAGCTTTCGTAATGAAATCACACCGCGGAATTTCACTTTCCGCTCCCGTGAATTCGAACAGATGGAAATCGAATTCTTCTGCCATCCCGACTCGTCGGCCGACTGGTATCGCTATTGGCGAGATCGGCGACTGCGTTGGTACCGAGAATTGGGCCTTGCCGATGAGCGACTCATTCTTCGCGAACACGAGGAGAGCGAACTGAGCCACTATTCGAACGGCACGGCGGATATCGAATATGCGTTTCCCTTTTTGCCTCCTGGCGAATTTGGTGAACTGGAGGGCATCGCCCACCGCGGAGATTTTGACCTGCGGAGCCATATGGAAGGCAAACTCGACGAAAAGAGCCGTCCGCTGGAGGTACAACTCGGCGAAGATGGCAAACCGGTCCATCGCGGGAGTGGCAAGGATCTTACGTATCGCGACGAAGTGGCAGGCGATCGCTTCATTCCCCATGTGATCGAGCCTTCGGCTGGCGCCGATCGGGCCGCACTCGCATTTCTCTGTGAGGCATTCAGCGAAGATGAAGCCCCGGATGATAAAGGGAAGATGCAGACGCGAACCGTGCTAAAGCTGCATCCGCGGATCGCACCGATCAAGGCGGCCGTCTTTCCGCTGGTGAAAAAGGATGGGATGCCAGAAAAAGCACGGCAGCTTTATCGAGAGCTCAAGCAGCGGTGGAACGTCTTTTACGATGAGAAGGGGGCCGTGGGTCGCCGTTACCGCCGCCAGGACGAAGCGGGCACACCGTTTTGTATTACGATCGACGGCCAAACGCTCGACGACGGCACGGTGACGATCCGCGACCGCGATACGCTTGAGCAGTGGCGGTGCGGGCTGGCGGATTGCGAGGCGGAATTAGCCCAGAGGCTCGCCTGAGGCTCCCGCTGACCGGCCGCACCCCCGCATATTCGTTACAGCAGGGCACCAAAGGTCGGGTTGTACGGGCTGTCGCTCCTGTAGCGCCCGACCAGCTTCGCTGACCGGTAAATATTCCCGATTTCCCCCTGCTTACCATCGCTTTATCGGGAAAGATTGATTGCCACCCGATCGTGGCGCGTTATCAACTTCCCCAGGAGACCTCGCTGATGTGTACCGCAACGCTTATCAACGCAACGACCGACGAAACGATTGAAAATACACCCCTCGATGCCGAGGACACAGACAGCACCGCCAGCAACAAAGAGGGACGTCGCCGGAACATCGATCCGACGACTTGCGAGCGAGATTATTCGTACGACGAGGTCGAGTTTATGCAGGCCCTCGATGAGTACAAGCGTCAGGCCAAGCGTATGTTTCCGACCTGCAGCGAAATTCTTGAGGTGCTGCGAAAACTTGGTTACACCAAGAATGTCACCCTGCCGCAAAGCTAGCAGCGCGGTGCCATCGGTGCCGAGGAAAAGAGCGTAATCCAAAGAGTCTAGCGGAGAGATGTATGAGGAAACAAATTCTCTCCGATCAGTAAGACAACCATCCGATAGTCCAGATAGCTATCTCTTTAAAACACCCGTCACGGATGACCCCAGGCTGTCGACTCGGCAAAGGATTGCCCATGCGGTTGCTCACGCTACTTCTTCTACTTGCGGGCTGCTTGATTTGCGTTGGCCCGCGCGACGCATGGGGCCAACCCTACGGCGTATCGGGCGGAAATAATCTCATGCCCGCATCCGGGGGCATGGGTGGCACGAGCGTTGCCCGCCCGCAGGACTTTCTCTCCGCCGTCAACTTTAACCCTGCGGCACTCACGCAGTACGAGGGAACCCAGTTCACGTTGGCCGGCACCTGGGCCGAGCCGACTTTCAATATCGATCAGAGTGCGGCAATTGGATCGATCGGCGTCTCACAGTTCAACGCCAAATCGAGTACGCCTGGCATCCTTGCACCGAATATTGGCGTTTTCCAACAAACCGAGGTGAACGGCCGCGACATGCATGTGGGGCTCGCGCTGATATCCGCCTCGGGACTCGGGACCAATTTTCTGCACATGACTCAGTCCGGAAGTGCGTCTAGCTATTTACTCGTCCTGGAGGTTGCTCCGAGCGTCGGCTTTCAGTTGACCGACGATCTGGCCGTCGGGGCGGGCGTCTTTCTCGGGACCGCTTTTTTGGAAGGGCCCTATATCGCCCGCTCGGCGATGACCAACGATTACGCGCTCCGCGCGAACGTGGGACTCGATTACGACGTGTCGGATGAAACCAACCTTGGCTTCTATTGGAAGACGCGGCAGAATTTTACTTTCCACAACCAAGAAGTGCTCGTTCCCGGAACGCCCGGAAATGACATTCATCTCGGTCTTCCCGAGCAATTCGGTATCGGCATTGCCAACAGCAGCCTGGCCGATGGCCGGCTCTTGCTCGCTGCTGATGTGCTCTACCTCATGTGGGACACGGCAGACTTCTGGAAAAACCAGTACCGCAACCAGTGGATCCTGCAACTGGGCATGCAGTATGAAGTCAACGATCATTTTAAAATTCGCGCAGGCTACGACTTTGCCGAAAACCCGATTGATGACAATGTAGGCACCACCGGAAACACTCAAGAAAATGCCTTGGCTAAATACACCCAGGCCCAGTTCGGTGTGATCAACGAAAATCGATTTACTTTTGGCGTAGGAGCAGTCGATGTTTTGCCGGGACTCGATTTTGACCTTTTTGCCGGCGGCATGCCCCGGGTATCCCATAACTTTGGCCCCAGCACGATCGTCAATCTTGAGAGCTACTGGATCGGTGCCGGTTTGACCTGGCGATTTGGTGACGTCTATACCATCGAACGTCGCTAAAAGAATTGGGACGCTTGCCCTCTCGCGAACTGCATTCGATAATAGCCCCTTCCACTTCCCTGCTGTTTTTACGGCCACTGCCTTGGATATTTTTCGTCAACTCGACTCGCTCCCCTCGCACGTTCGCGGCGGTTCTCTGGCTATCGGAAATTTTGACGGGGTGCATCTCGGCCATGCGGCCATTGTGCAGTCGCTCAAAAAACAGGCAGCCCAATACGGTGGGGCAGCTACCATCTTTACCTTTGACCCTCATCCGATTCGGCTGCTTCGCCCCGATCAGGCGCCACCGCCGCTAACCTGGACCGATCGCAAGGCGGAATTGTTGGCCGAGCAGGGCGTCGACGCGTTGATCGCCTATCCGACCGATCAGGCACTGCTGAAACTCTCGGCAGATGCTTTCTTTGCTCAAATCGTTTGCGGTGCACTTGCAGCCCGCGGGATGGTGGAGGGTGAGAATTTTTACTTTGGTCGCGATCGGCAGGGTGACATTCCCTCGCTGCGAAATCTGTGTGACCGGCAGGGGATGGATCTTCAGATCGTGACTCCGGTACTCATCGACGAGAAACCAGTCAGCAGTTCGCGGATTCGCAGTCTGCTTGCCGAGGGGAACGTGACCGGGGCGGCGAGCATGCTCACCCGCCCGTATCGCCTGCGGGGCATGGTAACTCACGGCGCGGGGCGGGGGGCCGAACTCGGTTTTCCCACAGCGAACCTCGAAGCGATCGATACGATCATTCCGGCCGATGGGGTTTACGCGGGAACGGCGCGGTTTGGGGAGATTGCCGGTCCGGCGGCGATCCACATCGGACCGAATCCCACCTTCGGCGAAAACCGAAAAAAAGTCGAGATTCACCTGCTCGACCGCGCCGATTCGCTCTACGGGATGGCGCTCGAGGTGGACTTTGGACTACGCCTACGTGATACTGGAACGTTCGAGAGCGCCGAATCGCTCCAAGACCAAGTGGCCCACGACATCGGCGAGGTACGCCGCTGGTGGGCAGACCAGAACACTTGAGGGACACCATGACGATCGACTGGAAACACTTCTCTGACATCATCGCTTCTTACAACACTTTTTTAGTGACCAGTCACATCCGCCCCGACTGTGACGCCCTCGGCAGCGCGCTTGGGATGGCGATGGTCCTCGAATCGCTCGGCAAGGAGGTACGGATCGTGACCGGCGACCCGGTACCACCGAATTTGGCTTTTATTGATCCCGACGAGCGGATCGAAGCACTGGGCGAAGGAGTCTCGATCGAGGACCTCGCTGATCTGGAAGTCATGATGGTCCTCGACACGAGCGCGTGGGCACAGTTGGGCCCGATGGGCGACGTGCTGCGAGCGGACCGGATGGTGAAGATGGTCCTCGATCACCATGTGAGCGAAGACGATCTGGGCGCCGAATATTTTAAAAACACCACGGCCGAAGCGACCGGACGGTTGGTAGCCGAAGCAGCTGAGCAGTTGGGCGTGCCGCTGACGGCCGAGATAGCCACGCCGCTGTTTGCGGCCCAGGCGACCGATACGGGTTGGTACCGATTCAAATCGACCACCGGCGATGCCCTCCGCATTGCGGCGTCGCTTGTGGATGCAGGCGCGGTGCCTCAGGAAATTTACTCCGACATTTATGAGCAGGACACGTTGGGGCGGTTACGGCTGCGAGGGATTGTGTTGGGCCGCACCGAGACGGATCTCGATGGACGGATGGCGTACACGCATATTCGCCTCTCCGACTTTGAACAATCGGGCGCGGTGCCGAGCGACACCGAAGATTTGATCAACCTTACGCTCGGCATCAAAGGCGTTGAATTTGCGGTGATCCTGGTCGAACAGGCGGCCGGGAATTTCAAGCTGAGTTTCCGTAGCCGGTGCGGTGTGGACTGTGCGCAACTGGCTCAGCAGTTTGGTGGCGGCGGCCACAAGGCCGCTGCAGGAGCGGGGATCGACGGTCCGCTTGAAGACGCTCAGCCCAAAGTCCTCCGTGCGGTGTGCGAGGCGATGCAGGCGGCGGTCTGACAGCCCGCTGCGGGTGCCTACACGTGGCCAGTTGCCGGAGATGCGTCATTTTTCGCTAGGGACATCAGCCGGGGTCGTTCGCTATAATGAACTCTCCTTCCTGCGATCCATACAACTCCTTCCCCGACGCAATTTCCATGGAAGCCCAACCTCCCTCATCCGACGTCCCCACTTCCTGCTGCGGGACAAAGCGTCGCGGCATCCTCAAGGGAGTTCTGGCTGCCGTGATCGGTTTGTTCGTGGCCATCGTTCCGTTGATCCCGGGTCTGGCCGTGCTCTTCAGCCCGCTACGAAGAAAAGGGAACGTGGGCGGCCGGATGATCCGCATCACCACGCTCGGCGCATTGGCCGGGAGCACCCAGCCCCAACGCTTCCAGGTGATTGCCTCTCGCCGCGACGCTTGGAACCTCTACCCTCCCGAACCGATCGCCGGAGTGTATCTGACGCCGCAGGGCGACGGCAATCCACCGAGAGCCTTTGCTGTCACATGCCCCCATTTGGGCTGTGCGGTCGATTTCAATCGGGAGACCGAAGAATATCAGTGTCCCTGCCACACGAGTGCCTTTGCCGCAGATGGCAAAACGCTCTACGGACCGAGTCCCCGGGGGCTCGACGAATTGGCGGTGGAAATCCGAGGCGATGAAGTGTGGATCGACTACAAGCGATTTGAAGTAGGCAAGAGCCGACAAATTGAGATCCCGTCCTGAGCATTCCGTAAGAGTATCGCGATGAAACAGATTCTCGACTGGATCGATCACCGAACCGGCTACCGCGGTGTCGTTAAGGAAACGCTTTATGAAAATATTCCAGGTGGTTCCCGCTGGCGGTACGTCTGGGGCAGCACGCTAGTCTTTGTCTTTTTCGTCCAGGTTGTGACTGGCATCTTTCTGTGGATGGCATACAGTCCGAGCACGCAGACTGCCTGGGAAAGCGTCTATTACCTGCAGGAGCACCTCTACGGCGGATGGCTACTCCGCGGCATTCATCATTACGCCGCGCAGATCATGATGATCCTGATGCTGCTCCATGTACTGCAGGTCGTGATCGATGGTGCCTACAAGGCGCCGCGTGAGGTCAATTTCTGGTTTGGCTTACTGCTCATGTTAATCGTGTTCGGTCTGGGGCTCACCGGCTATCTGCTGCCGTGGGACCAGAAGGGATATTGGGCGACGAAGGTCGCGACCGAAATTGCGGGAAGCGTGGGCCGCGAGGTCCCGGAGATTGCCGTCGGGGGGGCCGACTACGGAACGCAAACGCTCACGCGGTTCTTTGCTATCCATGCGGGCGTGCTGCCGACTCTGCTCGTTGGCCTGCTGGTGGTTCACATCTCGCTGTTCCGCCGTCACGGCATCACCGCCAAGTTGAGCGGACGCCGCAAGGGATACCAGGAAGATTTCTGGCCCGATCAGGTCCTCAAGGATGCGGTCGCCTGTCTGGCAGTGCTCCTGGTCATCGTGCTTCTCGCGTGGCAAGCACGCGCTGAACTCGGCGCACCTGCCGATGCAGCAGAAAACTACGCTGCGGCCCGCCCCGAATGGTACTTTTTATTTCTCTTCCAGTTTCTCAAATATTTTCCGGGGGAATACGGGAAGCTGGTCGGGGCAGTGGTGCTACCCGGGCTGTTGGTCGGCTTCATGTTTTTGATGCCGTTTGTCGGTCGCTCGCGGACCGGCCACCGCGTGAATATCGCCTTTATCGCCCTGGTGTTGATCGGCTCAGCCGTATTGACGCTCCTGGCACTCGATGAAGACTATTACGCCAAGCGAATCGATAAAGCGCAGATCGCCGAGGTTGAAGAGGCCCTTGAGCAGATTGCCATCGATCTACGGAGGGCAGGGGAGGGCAGTCCGTATCACGGCAAAGATCAAGCGGAACAACTCACCATCTTTGCGGGGGACAATCAAGAAAAAGAAAACC
>JAQWPY010000107.1 GCA_029245145.1 Pirellulales bacterium
TCAGCCAGTCGAGGGGCTCGCTGCCGAGCGGGCCCGTAACGGTGATGGTCCATATGGCCAGTGTGTGGGTGCCTTTCACAAGTGAATCTAAAGAAGCAGTTGCGTCGTATCCGGAAATTCAGAAAGAGTTGCGCCTCGGACTTCAGGCGGTCGGCCGCAAATTGGGAATGTACTTGCGCCGGCGGATTCGAGTACGCCAAGAGGGGGAACGTCGTAATATCTTTCTGCGCTATCTCGGCGAGGTGGCCAATGCCGTCAGCGAGATCAATCGGGCCGACCGCAAAGACCTTTATGAAAAATTACTGAAAATTGCGACCAAGAAGACGGCGGAAGCGGATGTCAAACTTGACAGTCGCGGGCGTCCCATCGAAGAAGACCTTGATCTGGGCAGCAATGTCTTGATCGTCGATCCCAACGAAGCAGCCGACAATCTTTCGGTCAAGTAATCATCCGTTGCCGCTACGTACAACATCAGAAAGAAAATGAGCATGGCAAAAAAACGTGTGGCTTCCCGAAAGAAAAAGGTGGTGAAACAGTCCAATCGTGGCGGCGCCAAAAAGACGAAGACCAAATCCCCGCGGGCAAGTGTCAAGGTCTCAACGAAGGAGCGAAAAACACTCGCCGAACTGATCACCATGGCTGATCAGGTCGTCCACGCGGCCGGCCGTCGACGCGATCCTCACCTCGATATTCCCACCCGAAGCCTCTCGAATGTAAAATTCAATCGTCGCAAGCGATTTATTGAGATGGGCAAGAATACAAATCGCCGCATGCTGTTCAACCTTTCTCAGGCAAAGAGCTACATGCAAACGATGCTCGTAGGCAGCGGCTGTAAGCAATTGATTGAGCAGGGAAAAAACACGAGTATTCGGGGGCTTTACTACATGCTCAAGCATACGATTGAGGGCACCAAAGAAAATACGTTTGAAGAACAATCCGATTGCGATCCCGTGATCGAAGATGTCGAAGTTCTTTTGGGAACGCTACGTGAAGAATTGCATTTATACGCAGACAAACGAGGGGAAATGGTCGGAAATCTCCAACTCGAAGACAATGGTGACTTGATCGACTGTGCCCGCATGGGATCCGGGGGATATGGGATTCCCTCTATCGTGGAACCGAATGTGATCAACTTCAAAAAATGTACGGCGAAATTTGTTTTACACGTGGAAAAAGGAACCGTATGGCAGAGGTTTAACGAGGATAAATTCTGGAAAAAACACAACTGTATTTTGACGCACGGGGCGGGGCAGCCGCCACGGGGCGTACGACGTTTGCTCAATCGCATGCACAATGAACTGAACCTTCCCATTTTTTGCCTCCTCGATAACGACCCTTGGGGATACTACATCTACAGCGTGATCAAACAAGGTTCTATTAACTTGGCGTATGAGTCGCAGCGGATGGCGATCCCCAAAGCACGCTTTATTGGATTGCGGAGCAAGGATTACGACCGCTGTAAACTTTCCCCTAGCGTGCGCATTGATTTGAATGACAACGATCGTAAGCGAGCACGACAAATTGCGGGATACCCTTGGTTCGAACACAAAAAGGCATGGCAAAAAGAGATCAACATGATGCTCAAAAATGACTTCAAACTCGAAGTTGAAGCGCTGATCAGCAAAGATATCAGCTATGTTACCGAGCAATATGTTCCAGACCGGCTCAAGGACGGCGACTGGCTTGATTAACGCATCCCAGTGCGCGTCGAGGGGCAGTTTCAAACGCCGCACCATGATTGGAATTCGGTCAGTCGCTGCGTATCTTGAAGAGTCTGATGCAAGAGAGAAGCAGCGAGAAAGCCCCCACGGTCGCGAAAAAGGATTTTATCTGATCGTAGGGTGTCGGACCTAGAAATCGATTTGTGTTTTCGCGCCAAGTGCTCCCCAAAAGGGCGTCGGTGCTTTGGCTGGTTTCCGGACTTGCCGCATTGCGCTCGGGTACCAGGCCCCTGGGCGTTGGGCTCGCTACTGCTGCAGTCACCGGTTGGGCTGCCACCCAGTTGTTTACATTGTGTTCGGCTGGCGAAGATGTGCCCGACGCCAGTCGCTGAGATTCTTGTCTTTGGAGTTGCTGCTGCTGAAGCGTCTCAGCCGCATCGTTCAAAAAATGGCCGACACGGCCGCAAAAACTACCCACCGTGTGTCCACGTTTGGCACCCAGCAAGACGCCCGCAAGTTCTCCTTTGGCATTGAAAATAGGGCCGCCCGAATCGCCCTGCCGCGCCTCGGTGGAAAGTTCCACCATTTCAAACGGTTGGTTTTTTCCCGGAGCAACATATTGCGTACAACGGCCTACTGCAGCACGGTAGCGCCCGCCGCCATATCCGGCAATCGATAGCCAGTCGCCCTGGACCGGTGCGGTATCGGCCAGTAACACGGGAGCAACCTGGGGACGCCAAATTCCAATGGCCGCAAGATCCCAATCGTTATCTAATTTCATCACTGTGCCGGCGGAACGGAAACCATCGGGAAAAATAACCTCCACTGATTTTTTGGCCCCACGCACAACATGCCAATTGGTGATGATCAAGCCGAAATCTTGAGTGACGAGGACAAGTGTGCCCGATCCCAACGAGGTCACATTGCCCTCATCCGCAACAATCCGCACAACGGCCGGATGTGGAGTTTGAGGCCGTGACGCGGGAGATACCGGCTGCTTTGCCGGGACGGTGAGCGTGGGCAATGTTCGGGGACCCCGAACTGCGGGTGGCTTTCACAAACCACCAGGGATACAAACCTGTGCCATTACCGACAGGGGAACTAAAAAGTAGACGTACCCCAAGAGTACGACAAATGTTTTGCGATGGAACAAGATTCAGCGACCTTGATTCGGGGCGCGGTCCATCGCGGAAGAAATCATGCATCAGGAGCGAGGGATGCCATCGTGGCAAACCGTCGCACGCCTATAAACATCGACGAGGGAGAGATAAAAATCGATGATTTGCCGCGGCCTCCGCAATCCCCGCACGACCCATAGGACCGCTGCCAAAAGTGCTTCTATTTCCGCTTATAGGAATTGAATTGGTCAGTCCGTGGCGGTCGGCCGCAACCGGTATGCCCGCAAAAACAACAAAAACAGTACGAGAGTCAAACCAATGGAGATCCACCACCCTCCATTTCTGTGGATGGTGGGTTTGAAGGTTTCGGGAAGGACAAACTTCGCAGGGTCGCCGTATACAATCATGCCCTCTCCAAACGGCCAGCTACTCGGCTCTGACTTCAATTGTTCCCACTCCGTCACTGCGCGATCGAAGCGGTCAGCCGGGGTATCACCCAGACGGGAGACATCAAATGAGGGCTGATACCCGACCCGGACGTCAGAGAAGGAGAGTCCAAACTGCTCCGATGGCGGCCTCACGTCGGACGCTGATGCTTTGCGATCGGGAGTTCTGGAATGGCCGGCAGACGCCCTGGAAAGAACCCCCCACGGGTCCCTGAGTGATCCCTGCAGTGGTTGTTCTGGATCGAGAGGATCGATCACACTGAGCGTCATTGGCAAGCAAAGCAAAGCGATGTGCATGACCGATTCGACTCTTTAAGCCTCTGGCGGGTCAAGGCAAACTTCTCCGGAGTTGATTCCTCACACCCCACCGGGAAATCGATCAAAAATGCCACCTATGGGGGATGCACACACTTGACGAGAAGGACTATTTCTCGGTAAATTAGTCGCTTCGAGTCGACGAATCTGAACAGAGTTTTCCACACGAAGTTGTCGCGTCCGCCGGTTGGCCACACCCTCTTTTCACCAGCGCGAAGCTTTTTTCGATTTTCCACTTCAAAACTACGGAAGAAGTACATAGAGCCTATGACCCCAGTGGTAATCGATACGCGGGCGGCCCCGGATCCCCGCGATGTAGTCCACCGAGCGGTGGAAGCCCTCACCGGTGGCAAGTTGGTAGCGCTGCCCACCGAGACCGTCTACGGTCTCGCGGTCAGTGCACTCGATGAAGACGCGGTCGATCGACTGATGACGGCCAAGGGTCGCGAGAAGACTCACCCGTTCACCCTCGCGGTACGCAGTGCCGAAGAGGCACTCGATTACGCCCCGGACTTAAGCCCCATGGGCCGGCGTCTTTCGCGCCGCTGCTGGCCGGGACCATTAACGTTAGTCGCGGAAAATCATCATCCGGAAAGCTTGCTCACTCAACTCCCATCCAAAGTAAGAGAGGCAGTGATCCCAAACGGTACGGTCGGCTTACGCGTACCGGCGCATCCATTGGTGCTTGACGTACTGAGAATGCTCACCGGACCGGTGGCGCTAACCAGCGCCAATTTAACGGGAAAACCCGATGCGATTACGGCAGAGGAAGTGATTGAGGCATTCGGTGAGCGGATCGATTTGGTCCTCGATGGCGGCAAAAGCCGCTTGGGACAAGCGTCGTCGGTTGTAAAGGTCCATGAGCGAAGTTACGAAATCCTTCGAGAGGGCGTCGTAACGGAGCAACATTTAAAGCGACTTTCGAGCTTGATGATCCTGATTATCTGCACCGGAAACACGTGTCGCAGTCCGATGGCTGAAGTGATCGGACGTCGTCTGTTGGCTGAAAAAATTGGCTGTGCGGAGAGTGAGATTGAGGAACATGGTGCAATGATTGCCTCCGCGGGCATCGCCGCCATGTCGGGGGGCCGTGCCTCTCCGCAGGGTGTCGAGGTGATGGAAACCATCGGGCTTGATCTGAATGCGCACAGCGCTCAACCGGTGTCCGAACAGATGGTGCGTCATGCGGATCTTATTCTGACAATGACACGCGGACATCGGGAGGCGTTGCTGGCACAATGGCCCGAGGCGGCCTCCCGTACCGAAGTGTTACGACTTGATGGCAAGGATGTGGCCGATCCCATCGGAGAATCGGTCGATGAATATCGTCGGTGCGCGGAAAAAATTCAAACGGAACTTCGACAACGCGTCAAGGATCTGAACCTGAATAACTAAGCAAACTTTTTGCAAAGCTGTGCTTCGCGGGAGCAAACAAGAGTATGAAAATTTCAATCGGAAGTGATCATCGTGGGGTGGATGTCAAAAGACAAATCATCGATTTGTTACGCCTGTTGGGTCACGATGTGAATGATGTGGGAACCCAAAGTGAAGAGAGCGTCGACTATCCCGACATCGCCGCCGAGGTGGGCCGTCGCGTTAGCCAGAGTGAATCCGATCGGGGCATCCTGATCTGTGGCACCGGAATCGGAATGGCGATTGCGGCCAATAAATTTCCTGGTGTACGTGCCGCCCCTTGCCACGATGATCTTACGGCCGAAATGAGCCGCCGCCACAATGATTTAAACATTCTTTGTCTCTCGGCAGACCTTCTCGGTGTGAAACTGATTGACCATATGGTTGAAATCTGGCTCTCCACTGAGTTTGATGGCGGCCGACATGAACGCCGCGTCGGAAAAATCAGTGATCTCGACCAGCAACTCGGGGCCGTGGAGTCGACGGCACCCCTGGAGAGTGACCAATAAGTTGTGACTTAAATAGCGCCATTTTAAGGCACAGTCCGCAGCGCAATTCACACTGTATCGATTAGAGTGAGTTTGCGGTCCAACTTTCTTAGTTGTGCCGGTCGACCGACTGGAGGTCAGCCGGCTTTTCATTAAACGTAGTGCTTCACCTGTTGATCGCTCGGCAATCGTTGTTAGAGTCGATGGAAGAGTCGCCAATCACCTTGGGAAGTCATCGATTGGCAAACACTTATTTCGCACCGAATTTATAGCGACTTATCATTATGGAACGTTCCGAACCGAGTGCCTTTGATTACGACGAAGTGGATCATCTGCTTCGCAACGCCGAACTGCGCGATCAAATTGAACCCTATGTCGACGAGTCGATCTGTCGCGTGAATGTACGGGCGTTTTCAACTGCAAAAGAAAATGAGTTTTTGGCTTCGATGTTGGCTTGGGAACGAGCACCGGTGCTCGCGATCGCCGAATGGTTCGAGCCTCCCCTCAACCTCCCACGACCGGAGGAATTCAGTTCGGACCTCGAGGGTGAAGATGCACTGCACGAGGTACTCTGGGACACCGTCTATAAGCTTTTTGAAAAACGGATCGTACTTGACTTTACCGACCACCTTTCTGATCGGGAGATGTATCAGTTAATTTATCGCGATATTCTTCCGAGCCAGGAAAAAAAGCTTGAGGGGACGGAGAGTTATCTACATTGGGATTGTGCGGATGCAGGACAAAACCCCACGATCTATCTCAGCTACTATGCCTCGGATTCAGAGCGTGATGAGTGGGAAGTGGAACACGGATATCCGCCGCCGCCCCGCGCGCGAGCCCCTTTTCCGCGGCAACTTCCGCGACGCCCACTTTGATCAGCGGATGCGGCAACTAGTGCTGCTGTCGATCCTTGTATTGCTGACTCGCCCGCTCCAATGTGCGCCGCTCTTTTATGGTTAGGCTTGCTTCTCCTTCCCGGTTAATTTTGGCCAGAATGCGATCCACCTCCTCGGCCAGAGAGTCTGTCTCGGGCCGATGGATTCGCACTTTACGGCGCGGACCATAACGACGGACCCTTTCGGCGTTTGGAAGCAAGCGACTCAAGTCCCAGTTAGTCTTGAAATAAATCCACCCGCACGCGGCTCCCGCCAGGTGCACGCCGTGGGCAATGTGGCTCTCGCTGAAGGTGCCGATAAAATCCAGAATCAAATAGCCCACGGCAAGAACCCATGCGCGGACAGGAAGAACAAAATAAAGATAAATCGTGCGTCGCGGAAACAGACACACATAGAGAATCAACACCGCAAAGACGCCGCCAGATGCACCGATGATGTACGGTGCGGGGCCTGACTCTCCTCCGGTGCGTGCTGCGGTGATCGCTTCCTGTAAATAGCTGCCAATCACTCCCGAAAGTACGATGGAGGAAAGATAAAAAGCAAGAAATTTCCTCCGACCGTAGACAGATTCAACCTCGCGTCCAAAGAACCACAATACGAACATGTTACCGAGAATATGGGCAACGTTGTCTAAACTATGCAAAAAACCATAGGTAAGAACTTGCCACACATACCAGTTCGTAAAAAAAACGTTCGGCTGCAGGGCGAACACATTTTCTATAAATCGATGATTACCAATCCAATAGATTGCATACGCAATCACATTGGCAATCACCAATTGGGTTACCATCAAACGGGTTTTTGGAGCACCAAACGATGAAGTACCACCGAAGCCATACTCCGGGGCGGGCTCTTGATAATAATCGCGACTATCGAGACCCATGGAACTTCAATAATGGTGAATGCGAATTATTCTTGCATCTTTTATCACTGCCCAATCGTGGCAGCGACCCGAATTGTTGAACAAGAGGATGCCCAACAAAACAATAGCCGGATCGGCGTCCAACTAACCGGCGCCCGCTGGAGTACCCGGGTCGGGCGCGCGGCGGTCAATGTCTCTGATTGCCTTGAGCTGTTTTGTATTGAGCTCTTCGCCTAACCTAATGGTTTCCTGGCGAACTTTCTTTAATGCGGTATCTACCGCTTTGCGCGAGGCACTTAGGCTATTCGTAAGCGATTCCAATATTTTTTGTTCGTGAGAAAATTGCGCGCTATCATTCTTCAGGCGTGCCTTTTCTTCTCTGAATTGAGCTATCACCTTTGCTTTTTCAGCCTTTACTTGTTTGACACCCTCTATCTCACCCATTTTTTCGCTGATTTCAAACTCATGACTCTGCCCCTTGCGATAAAAGTCGCGGAATAGGTAAGCGTAGTCACGCAACTTTCTGGAATATCTCAGGGAATCTTCTTCGTCAATTAGTTCAATTTTCGCAGCAGCATCATCCGAAACATCAAGCAATTCTAATACACTTCTGCGTGCCACCACGTCGTCGATACCCAACCACACCTCTTGTCCTTTAGCAAAATTTAGATCTTCTTCTTCATCATCGTTTTGTCTCGCGGGTAGAGCTTCAAGAAATTTAACTCCCACCTCAATGCGATCGCGAGGATATTTTCCATTTTTTTTATCATATTCTTTTATAAATTCTCTGATCGACTCAAATTCTACGGGCTTTATAAATGGTTGATAATCTTCAATAAATTCATCCGCGGAGTCCGGGGGAAGAATCTTGCGAAGACGGTCTTCTCGATTGAGTGTACTGAATTCTTCTTCGTCTATTTTCATGTCATCTGCCTCCAAGCCGGCAAATGCTTGATGCCGATCGACGGGCGTTTTGTCATACAAACGCCACAGGTCTCTGTTATTCACACTCGCACTGAGTCGATTTCTCTCCCCCTCCGATATGGGCCACCCCGGACGTAATGTCACTTGCACCTTACCACCAGGTGTGGGGTCGCTCTCCTCATCCGTCGCATTACCGATAACTTCTTCGACAAAGAACATGCCCAGGTACCTTCCACCCTCCAAGAATGTTTTCTCTTCAAAGATGTAGAGAGGAACATTTTTTTCAATTCGATACGTCTTCGGCTGAGTAACCTCAAGAATGAGAACATCGTCCTCAGATAAACTCAGAGGTTGGGCATCATTCCAAAGTCGACCTCGATCTAGAAGGACCTCCGCCAATTGTGACTGCAACTGAACGATTCCGCCTTCGCGCTTCCCATCATCTTCTTCTTTTCCGAATTCAATTTCGTAATTTTCCTTACGAAGTTTTTCTGTTTTTTCTATTAGGCCCATGGGACCGCCAAATTGAATGCTCAATTTCGGATCGTCGGGGTCTCCTAAATCATCGAGAAACAGGATTCCTCGCCAGCTTTGATGCACCTTCAGCGTCTCGACACTCATCCAAGTAGCAACTGCACCGGCAACAAAGACGAGCCCCACCAGTAGCATGGTGTGCCAACGCCACGACTTGTAACTCATCACAAGTGCGACGAGGAAGAGAATGGTGCCGAGTACAGCCAGGATTAAAAGGGTTGTTTCTAAATCCATGCAAGCAGCCTGAAAATTCTGCAAGTCATTAAGCGATAGCGAGTTATTGCATCCGAT
This sequence comes from Pirellulales bacterium, assembly GCA_029245145.1. Taxonomy (GTDB): domain Bacteria; phylum Planctomycetota; class Planctomycetia; order Pirellulales; family UBA7805; genus UBA7805. Next base: position 8,949 of record JAQWPY010000107.1, read on the forward strand.
ACTACGGGCGTTCGGGTCGCATGTCAAGATTTACTTGATGCTTGCTAAGTCGCTCTGAAACAACGACTTTTGGTGTTTCAATCACGCGTCTGACAGAGAAAGGTGGCTCCCAAAAAGAGGGTTTACAGCGTCGCCTCTACATCACTCGGGCCACGAGGAATTGCCCTGGCCGGGAAACCCGTCATTCGTTACCCTCCCCGCCCCCACACACCTGCCCCTCCGCCCAGCAAGCCCCATTCAAGGAATACACAGCATGGACGCGCGTTTCCTTAAAGCAACCATTTTGGCCCTCAGCCTCTCGAGCGTTGCGGCCTCCTATCGGACAAACAACTTTATTGTCTCTGCACCGACCCCTCAACTTGCCAAAAAGATTGGTGATGCAGCGGAAACCTATCGTCGCGATCTGGCACAACTTTGGCTGGGGCAAGCTCTACCACCCTGGAGTAGTCCCTGTCCGATCACTGCACAGGTGGGTCCCCATTTAGGTGCCGGGGGGGCGACAAGTTTTGTTTTCCAGGACAATCAAGTGGGGGGATGGCGCATGAATATCCAGGGATCCGAAGTCCGTATTCTCGACTCGGTCCTCCCTCACGAAGTCACTCATACCATTTTTGCAACCCATTTCCGCCAGCCACTACCACGATGGGCGGACGAGGGAGCGTGTACAACGGTGGAACACACCTCAGAAAAAAAACGGCATGAGACCATGTTAATTTCTTTTCTACAAACACAACGCGGGATTGCCTTTAGCCAAATGCTGGCGATGAAGGAATATCCTGCAGATGTACTGCCTCTCTATGCCGAAGGCTATTCACTCGCGCGCTATTTAATTGAGGAGCGTGGGCATCGACAATTTGTCGAGTTCGTCGGTGATGGGTTGCGAGACGACAACTGGATGCGTGCCTTAAAAGCCTCCTACGGAGTCACCGATTTAGGTCGCCTCCAGAACGAATGGTTGGCGTGGGTCAAACAGGGTAGTCCACCCCGCGAACCTCTCGCTTTGGCACAAAGTGAACCGCGAGCGGATGCGCTTATGCTTTTGGCTTCAAACGATCCCCGGCGTACTCGGCCAAAACCAAATCTCATCCATCGCCCCCAGAATGCCGGTCCACTCCCCGGGGTGCGACCCCCAGCGACCGGAATCATTCGGCCTGCAGCAACGACTGGCACAAAAAATCAAGGTGATGGCTGGGTTGCTGCGGGCACACGCTCGCGCGGCGGGTTCGCCTTTGCCCAGGGAAGCATTGCGTCCGCTCAACAACAGCCGCACCAAGCAACGCGACAGCAGCCTGTACAGCCTCCGCGGCAAACGATCTTGCGTTGATTTCGCAACTCGGATGGATCACCTATTACGCTTCAATCACGGGAGCGTAAAAAAAGTCTTGGTCAGCAAAAAGAAGACAGGTGCCGCGAAACAGAGCGAGTCGATTCGATCGAGCACGCCCCCGTGCCCGACGACCAGCGTTCCATAGTCTTGTACCCCACGGTCTCGCTTAATGGCCGACATCGCCATGCCCCCGGCGAAACCGGCGAGTGCGATGACTAGGGATATACAACCCGCCTGCCACTCATTGAAGGGTGTCGCCCAATAGAGCGCAGCGCCTAAAAGTGCGGTACTGCCCGAACCGGCGAGCATGCCTTCCCAGGTCCGCGTGGTACTGACCGCGGGGGCAATCACGCGACGCCCGAGTATTTTTCCCCACAAGTATTGCAACGCGTCGCCCATTTGAACAACAAAAACAAAATAAAAGAGTAGCAGCGGATTTTTACCATAAGGTTGTGGAACGAGATCGGTGCCCGGGGGCAATTCCCGAAGCAGCCGGATGTCCGCCGTCGAGTAAATATTGAGGTACAACAAAGCGGGGGCGAGACTCAGGCAATAGATACAAAGAACTAGGCCCGCCTGGATTTTAGCCGTCCGCTCCAAAAATCGCTTCGGATCCCCCGAGAAGGCGACGCGCGCGGTGACAAACAGCAGGCCGTAAACCGGAATGAGCGTGCTATAGAGGTCGTATTTCCCCAAACCGACGAGCACAAATTGGAGGGGGGTGAAAAGTATAAATACCCAGAACAGAGTCCGGTGATCACTTAAGCGAGTGGGTGTGAGCGTAATAAATTCGCGAAGCGCCCAGAACGCCAGAAGGCCAAAAAGTACCACGGTCGCGCTTTGCGGTAGAAAGAGCGCAGCGGCTACCAGAGAGCAGAGGAGCCACCAAGCGCGAATCCTGCGATTGAATGTCTGAACCATCGCCGGGTTGAGGCCCGACTCTGGTTGCCCTTTGAGAAAGTGGCCCACTGTCGTCGCCGCCCCGAGCAAAAGCAAAACCCCCGCGACAAAAATCCAGGTTATCGGATCGCTGATCATCTTTTTCAGGCATCCTTTAAACGAAGAAGGTTCTCGCGGGCACGATCAAGAAAATCGGCTTTCTGCTCACCCGTTTCAAGCCACATCGGTGGCCCAAAAGTAATGCAGCTCAGTAGTGGTACAGGTAAAAACTCTCCTCGAGGCAGAATACGATTCATATTATCCAAGTGAACTGGCACCGCCTCTAAGTCTGGCCGCTTTTTGCACAAGTAATAAAGACCGCTCTTAAAAGCGCCAATTTGTGTACCTGCCGAGCGGTGGCCTTCCGGAAAAACAATCAGTGAATTCACGCTGCCGATCTCCCGAAGTAAAAGATCCACCGGCGACTGATGGACCTTGATGTCCTTACGATCGATCAGCAATGCATTGAAGTGGCCCGCTACATAGCGGCGGAGCATCGTTTTACCCCAGTAATCCTTTGCCGCAACGGGACGGGTCAGGTTACGAATGACTCCCGGTAAGGAGGACCAGATCACAAGAGAATCAAGGTGGCTTGTGTGGTTCGCAAAGTAAACCCGCTGGCAGGTATCCGGCTGACAATCGACCCAACGGGCACTGGCCCCGGTAAGTAGTTTGGCAATCATCGCGATCAGCGGCCCGGTCATGGGGTCTCCAATTTGTCATCAGGAGGGATGAAACCAAGTCCGGGAATACCGACCCGGATCATCCTACCCCTCCAAGTTACGATCTGCTAGGCAGGAATTTCGCCCTGCAAATCAAGCAGTTGTGGCCGCATGGCCGCGAAACCGATTTGTGCTCCTCTTCCTTTGTACGTCGGGAAATACCACTCCACCCCTACAACCTGTACGACCCCGAAAGGTCGTCATCAATACGCCGACCCAGGGGGTCTCTGAGAACGCACAATAGGCACAAGCTTCACACCTAGTAGGGATAGTAAAATTGTCTTCTTCGCAAAAGACGAGTCCTGTTCATCAAAAGCGATGTCAGCCTGCTCAGTGGCCGAAAACAATACCAGTACCTTGTTTTCCCACCACGCGACAGAGAAACATCCATGGAAAAGCGCGACGCCCAAACCGGATCTCAGGACGCCCACCGCACGCAGGGCTCAGAAACCGAAACCAGGATCAAGCCTTATTACCGCGTTCATGGTGGAAATTTGGAATCCAGCGATACCCAACAAACCATCGAAGCATCATTGGCCTCTGCCCATGCAATGCTTGAGTGGGAACGAAAAATCAGCGTCGAACCGATGCTTTCCGTGCTGATTCCCACACACAACGCCGAACGGTGGCTCCCCGCACTGATGGACCGTTTGCTCAGCCTACAGGCCGAAAAAGAGATTGTGATTGTTGATGATGGTAGCACCGATCGGACCCGTTCCATGGTGCTGACGCTTCAGGAAAAACACCCGGAGATTGTGCTGCTCAGACATGATCAACATCGTGGCGGAAAGAGTGCTCTGCAGACCGGTTTATCGGCGGTACTCGGGCAGGTGGTTGTCGTCCTCGACGGCATTGTCGACCTGGAAAACAAAGATATCGTGATGCTCGTAAAGCCCATTCTGGCCGGATGCTGTGATGTTGTTTATGGATCTCAACACATTATGTGTCATCCCGAATCGGAGTCGCGATGGCAGAAGTCGGTCGACCGATTACTGACGGGGATCGTCAACTTTTGTACTGGACAGCACCTCTCGAGTATCGAGAGCCCCTTAAAAGCATTTCGACGCCAGGCGATCGAAAATATTCACTTGGATCGGGAACATGCTGATATTGAAATGATTTTTCAGCTTTCGCAGAAAGATCGACGGATCTATGAGATGCCGCTCAATTCATTGTGTGAAAAGGGTGCCCTACGCCAATCGGTATGGGCCCAACTGACCGCTGCGTTTTCTCTCATCCGCCACGCGTTGCGGCTTTCGTAACGAAAGGGCGTCGCTGCCGATCGCACCTTTTCGCATCTGCAATCAGCGACCCGGGGACGGGACGGCTTTCGGATTGCCCGGGGGCCGACTAGCATAAAGGAAGAAAACGTCCTTCTTGGGAAGCGTGTATGTCACTTGCCGGGCTTCATGTAGCTGCTTTTGAGAGCCGTCGTGGATCGGAAATGGAGCGCCTCATTGCGCGGCACGGGGGCACGCCCCATGTGAGCCCATCGATGCAGGAAGTGCCCCTCGAAGAAAATCGACAGGCAATCGATTTCGCTCATCGGCTCATTACGGCAGAGGTTGATGTCGTTATCTTTCTCACCGGGGTGGGTGCCGAAACGCTGACCCATATTGTGGAGCAACATCTCGACAGAGATCGGTTTCTTTCGGCATTGGCTGATATCACCACCATCGCGCGAGGGCCCAAACCGGTTGCAGCCCTCAAAACCCTGGGCGTCGAACCGACCTATCGGGCCGAGTCGCCACACACGTGGCGCGAAATTCTGCAACTTGTCGATGCCCACGTACCTCTCGCAGGGCAAACGGTCGGGCTGCAAGAATATGGCATTTCCAACCCAAGTTTGATCGCCGGACTCGAAGCACGCGGTGCGCATGTATTGCCGATCCCGGTTTACCGCTGGGAACTTCCGAGCGATACCGGACCACTGGAGGAAAATATTTGCAACATCATCGATGGAAAGATTGATGTAGCGCTTTTCACTTCCGCTAATCAAGTCAATAATTTGCTCGCCCTCGCAGAAAACAACGGGCAGATCGATGCATTACGCACCGCTCTTCAGCAAGTTGTTGTCGCGTCAATTGGTCCGACAACGAGTGATTATTTAAGAGAGAGACAGCTGAGTGTCGACCTGGAGGCGGGCATCCACAAAATGGGACAACTCGTTTCCATGGCCAAGGAGCAAGCAACCGACTTAAGAGATCGGAAACAAAAATTGGCTTCGATCCTCTCGGCGGCAGTCCGGTCCGAGAAAGAACCGTCTGCCAAGCGACCATGGGAGGACAGTCTGTTGCTCCGCGCATGCCGACGCGAGCCGGTCTCCAGAACACCGATCTGGTTAATGCGGCAGGCGGGTCGCTATATGCGCGAGTACCGTGAGATTCGCGCCAAGACAAGCTTTCTGGAATTGTGCAAAAATCCACTTCTCTGTGCAGAGGTGGCAATTACCGCGGCCGAACGTCTTGGTGTGGATGCGGCAATTATCTTTTCAGATCTCCTTCCGATACTCGAGCCGATGGGTCTCGAACTCACGTACGGTCAAGGAGAGGGACCGATGATTCATAATCCGGTCCGAGAGGGAGAAGATGTACAACGGGTTTTGGCCCTCGAGAACATCGACGCATTACACTACGTGATGGAAACAGTCCAAATCACGCGTGCCCAAATGCCCGATACCATGCCGCTCATCGGATTTGCCGGCGCACCCTTCACTCTGGCAAGCTATTCGATTGAAGGGGGTGGTTCTCGTAATTATCTGCATACGAAAACCTTGATGTACCGGGATCCCGCTGCGTGGGCCGCGCTGATGGAACGGCTCGTCCAAAGCATCGCACTCTACCTCAATGCGCAAATTGCCGCTGGGGTGCAGGTGGTTCAGATTTTCGATAGCTGGGTAGGTTGTTTGAGCTGCGACGATTATCGCAAGTATGTGCTACCCTACAGTCGGCAGCTGATCTCTGCCCTCCCCGCCAAGACACCGGTCATTCATTTTGCAACCGGCAATCCCGCGCTCTACCCCCACCTGGCAGAGGCTGGCGGCGATGTGATCGGGATCGATTGGCGCACGCGACTCGATACTGCGTGGGAGTCGCTCGGGAGTGATCAGGGCATGATGGGAAATCTCGATCCCACGATCCTGCTGGCCTCCAAGGAAAATATCTCTGCGGCGGCGGCCGACATCTTGCAGCAGGCGGCTGGACGTCCTGGGCATGTTTTTAATCTTGGTCACGGAATTCTCCCGCAAATTCCGGTAGAGAACGTGATTCATCTCGTCGAGACCGTCAAAACGATATCTCACCAGTAGATGGGAAGAGTCGCACCCGCGCCACCGCATAGATGGGTGTATCTATATACTCTATATAGATTTACGGTGTTTCTGATGGTTCAGGACCATCCCCCCGAGCGGGTGAGCGAGCAGTAAAAATACAATTTGTCGCAAGCTTTCTCGTTCGCTGAGCATGATCCGGCTAAAATGGGGTTTTCGATTCTTATTTGAAGTGAAACGAGAGGACCTGCTCATGCTCCGCCTCGAAGGGCTCGGCTCAGCACACACGTGTAATGGCGTCACACGGCGTGATTTTCTTCAGGTTGGCACCCTGGCAGCCGCTGGGCTCACCCTGCCCGGTTTTCTGCAGGCGAAGGAACAGGGACAGTTGGTCGACGACGACCGATCTGGAATTATGATCTTTAATCTCGGGGCACCGAGTCAACTCGATACGTTCGACCCGAAACCAAATGCACCTGCAGAAATACGAGGGCCCTTCAAAGCTATCTCGACCGCGTCCCCGGACATCCAACTTTCAGAAATTCTTCCGCAACATGCGGCGATTGCCGATAAATTTTCCCTCGTCCGCAGCTGCTATCACACCTCCGCTGCGGTTCACGATGCCGGTTGGCAGATGTTGCAAACCGGAAGAAAATTCACGGGCGGCGTTGAGACACCACACGTCGGCTCAGTCGTAAGTTATCTACGAGGCAGAAAATCAGACCTACCGGCGCACGTCGTACTTCCCGAATTGATGGGACGCGGTGGCGGGAATCTACCGAATGGTCAGGCGGGAGGTTTCCTGGGAAAATCTCACGATCCGTTCGTCCTCTCGGCGGATCCCTCCAAACCCGACTTCCAAGTTCCCGATTTGTTGCCTCCGGCAGAGATTGGAACGGCTCGACTGAACCGTCGGCAGAAAATGCGAGATGTGGTGGACTCCACGCTCCGCAACTTTGAACAGAGCGCCGATGCGCAGTTGCTGGAAGGGAATTTTCAGGCCGCGTATCGTCTGATGACCAGTCCCCAGGCGAAGGACGCCTTTGATCTTTCAAAAGAGAAACCAAAGGTCCGCGACCGTTATGGACGGAATCGATTTGGTCAATGCTGCCTGCTCGCCCGCAGGC
>JAQWPY010000120.1 GCA_029245145.1 Pirellulales bacterium
ATTTCATGTGAGGCGTGCCACGGCCCAGGCCGGGAACATGTGGAGTATCACCAAAATGCGCTCCATCGCTATGGCCAACACCTGACCGGTGGGCCCGACCCGACAATCGTCAATCCCGAACGCTGCACGACCGAGGTCAGCGTGATGATCTGCGGACGATGTCACAGCAGCAGCCAGCCGATCGACCTGGAACAGGCACGTAAGCACGGCATTCAATACCGCGCGGGGGATGACGACCTGGCCGAGCACCTGACGTTTGCTGATTTTGAACACCTCCCCGAACTAGAGGACTACTACGCCAAAGACAAGGTGGCCACCGACGGAGTTGAGGCGCCGACTTCGGGGCACACCTTCTCAAAAGTATTCTGGAAGGATGGTACCTGCCGTGTCGGGGGGGACGAATACACCGCGCATATCAAATCGCCCTGCTACCTCAACGGAGAATTGACCTGCCTCTCGTGTCACTCGATGCACGAAAGCGATCCGAACGATCAGTTGGCTACTGGCATGAACACCAACGAGGCGTGCCTCCAGTGCCACGAATCGTTTCGCGAAACCCTCGAAGCACATACACACCACGCCGCCGATTCGAGTGGCAGCCAATGTTACAACTGCCATATGCCGCACACCACCTACGCGCTCTCGACCGCCATGCGCAGTCACCGTATCGACAGTCCCGACGTGCAGCGGAGCGCCGACACCGGGCGGCCCGATGCCTGCAACCTGTGCCACCTTGATCAATCGCTCGCCTGGACCTCCGAGTATCTCCACCAATGGTACGACCAGCCCGTGGCAACCCTGACTGCCGAACAGGCAACCTTGCCGGCCTCGCTGCTGTGGCTGCTAAAGGGCAACGCAATCCAACGCGCCATCGCTGCCTGGCACTTCGGCTGGGAGCCGGCGCTCAGCGCCTCCGGCAGCGGCTGGCAGCCTGCCTTTTTACTAGAGATGCTCACCGATCCCTACGCACAGGTTCGCTTTATCGCCCACCGCGCGCTCCGCGGCTTCGACGGTTATCGGCCGGATACGTTTCCCTACGACTTCTGGTCCCCGGAGGAGGATCTCCGCGATTATCAGCAGACGGGCTTTACGAAATGGAATACCGACCATCCACCCGGTTCCGAACTCTCAGACCGCATCATAGAATTGATTGGCGACGAGTCGCTCGCATCATTCCTTAAAACGATGTCGGGCGCGCGCGACAATACTCCGATCGAAATCCCCGAGTGATCGATGCAACAGCAGCCGCCAACCCCGCCGGTTACCCCGGGTCCTCCGTGCCGAGCGCACTTGCACCTCTGTTTCGGCTGGTGGCAACTGCTCGTGTTTCTCTCGCTCGGAATTGCCCTGGAAGTCATGCACGGCTTCAAGGTGGGATGGTATCTCGATGCCGATCACGAGACGCGGCGGCTGATGCTCACTCTTGCGCACACGCACGGCACCCTGCTGGGCCTGATCAACCTCGCCTTCAGTTGGAGTGTGACGCGACTTCCCGCATGGCCCGCATCGCAACAAAGGCTCGCCTCGTGGTGCTTGATCGGAGCCAGCGTCCTGATGCCGCTGGGATTTTTCTTCGGCGGACTCTTCCCCTACCCGGGAGACCCCGACCTGGGAATTATGCTTCTGCCGGCCGGTGCCTTTCTGCTGCTCGTATCGGTCCTGCTCACCGCAATCGCTACCACAAAAAAAGGCGATCAGACTTCCTAACGCCACTGCGTTACGAAAGCCACTCGACAAGTTCGATCACGTTATGGTCCGGGTCGGCAAAATAGAGCCAACGTACTTTGCCCGACACCTCCAGAGGGCCACGGAGCAACTCAATTCCCTCTGACCTTAATTGCTCCACCTCGCCATCAAGATCGTCGACTCCGATCGCCAGATGCGGGCAGTAGGGAGTCTCCGGAGCCGGGGGGCGACGAAAGCCTCCGTCGAGACGTGTCAGTAATTCGAGTTTGACGTCACCTCGATCAAGAAACACACACTCTTCTCTCTCTTCTTCATTCCGGTGTCGCCAGCTCTCACGAAAGCGAAGCCGCTCGACATAGAATGCAACGGCCCGCTCGAGATCGGCCACTTCAAACGCCATATGGTCAAACTGCATCGATCACACCACCTGTTCCAACGGGTTCCAGAGAGTATCCTATAAGCCACGATACTCCTCTTTTACGGATCGACTGTCCACATGCACGGCACAGTTTTATGAAAAAAATTGATCTCTTTCCCCTCTCCGTTTTTTCATTTCCCTTAGGGTTTCCCGACGACGGCAAGACCGATTCAAGGGGAGAGTGGATCGCTCGAATCCTAGAAATGCGACGAGAGTCGGCGCCCCCGCGATCAGAAATCTCGGCTTGGACCGGCGATGTAAAAGGGCACGCCTCCTTACATGCCCAACCGCTCTTTGTGCCCCTGTTTTCTGCCATCGCCCGCGGCCTGACGGCCTACCTTGCCGAGATGAGTATCGACCCGGCACAGTTCGACCTTTACGTCACGCGCTCCTGGGGTGTGGTGGCTGAGAAAAACGAGCGAGTCAACCGCCATGCCCACCTGCAAAGCCATCTCAGCGTCGCCTACTACCTGCAAACCCCCGGCGAAGGCGGACGGCTTGCTTTCCTGATGCCCGACGCCCCAAATGAATTTTTACCGGGGCTCTTCGAATCGCGGATGGGTTCGCTGTTCAAAGGTCCGCGGACGGCCGCCAACTCATCGACGACGCTGGTTGATGTCGAGGAAGGCGACCTGGTCGTGTTTCCCTCCAAAACGGTCCATGCCACCGAACCGCATCATTCGGATGAACCGCGGATCTCCATTTCGGCCGACATTGTCGTCACCCTCAAAGAGGCGACCACCCACGAGTTCGGCCTTCCGAGCCTGTCCGACTGGAAGAAGATCAACCATTGACCGCTCCCCTCTCGCTTCCGCCCCTGGTTCTCTCGAAGGTCTTCTCCGCGCAGGAATGCCAGCAGATGATTACGTTTGCCGAAACGCAACCGTGGTGCATTGAGGGAGACACCGTCGATGATCAGCCCGCCTGGGAACTCAATGTCCTCAAGCATCCAATAGGACAAGCCGCCGCGACGCGACTGCGGCAACGATTACTTGAGGCGCGCGGTGATATTACGCTCACGAATTTCCAGATCTATATCCGCAAATATGACCCCGCGACAAGGCAGTCTCTCGCGCCTCATGAGGACCGCAGCGTTGCCTCCTTCACCGCAGCACTGAACGCCGATTTCGAGGGCGGCGAATTTGTCACGATCAACGCCGAGAACGAATCACAAAGCGTCCCCCTTTCGGTAGGCGACGCGGTGGTCTTTGGAGGTAGCGTGCTGCATGCAATTACACCGGTCACCGCCGGAACGCGGTATTCGATTGTGATGCATTGCGTCTAAAATTGAAAAAGACACCGAGGCCCGCCGCAGTGACTGAATCTGTATTTTTTTCTACTTTTCCCTCTGCTCCGCTCTCCTTTTTCCTTGCGAGCCTCTTGCTGAAGAATTAGACTAAGCGGGTACCCCGCTTGCACAGAGCGCGGCCGACGGGAAATCATTGCACACGTTGCCTCGAAGGGGAGCAAATGCCGCATTATAAAGATTGGTACGGTGGTCGTTTTTCCGTAACCGAATATCCCGACAACACCGATGAGCATTGGGGCTCATTCGAAACGGCCGCCGATGTGGCAAACACGGCCGCCGTGGTCGACTGGACAGCCTACAACACCAACGACGCTCCCGACGCCCTCAGCGAACCTTTGTACGGAAACCTCTGGGACAGCTACTCCATTCCGCGGCCCGACGCCTTTGCCATTATGGCCGACCCCTTATTTGCGTCACCCACCGAAACCGAGTTCATGATCTGGGATGTGAGCTGGAATGGAAATGTAGGCGATATTGCCGGCGCCTCCACCTACAGCTTGACGCTCGCGGAACTGACCGACGTCAACACGACACCCTATACAGCGCTACAGAATGTTTACTTCCAGGTCGAGTTCACGGCACCCACCGTGCCCGAGCCCTCGGCCGGGTTGCTCCTTTCGGTTGCTCTTGCAGCAAGCCTGATGCTGCGAAGCGTTCGCCGTTTACTCGGCTTTTCGGTCACGCTGCTCGCCATTGCACTACCGCTGGTCTAATCGCGCGCATCGCGCGGCTATCCTCCCCCTGGGCAAGGTGGAAATAATTGTCCGCCCCGTCCCAGATTCGGCAATCTCACCTAGGAGGAATAGGTGCAATCGCATTTCGCGCTATGGCCAGTGTTTAGCCCAGACAGGAGGCAACCCGCAATGACCGATGCAGAAGATATCATTGATGAAACGATCCACCAGACCAATTTCCCGCAGGGCTACGATTACGAGACTGAGATATTTATCCGCGAACTGTTCAACGTCGATCGCAACGACAAAGTGAACTAGCGGCGCCAGGCTGCCGGTTGAGAGTAGTCGCTTGACTGGCACGTCGACCCGACGGTATTCTCGGCCGGTCGCGTCCCTCTCCCGCAACGGAGCATCCGCCCGGTGTCTTCCCGCTATCTGCCCCGCGATTACATTGTGACCGACGAAGGACTCGCCTTCGCTGTCGTCGAGTTTCAACTCGAATCAGATCGAGTGGTCGCTTACCTTCGCTATCGGCGTCACGATGGGCGTCACGATGATTGCTGGCAAAAACTCCCCTCCGAAAAAGCCGCTGCACTCCTGGAATCAGATCACCCCGAGTATCTGTTCTTTTCCGAGCAGCGCGACACGCTGATCCACGCCGTTCCCCGCGATCGCATTGCCGAACACCGCTCGGCGCGCTCGGCCCTCGCATCGCTCTGCAACAGTACCGACCCCGGAAAGGCAGACGTCGCCCGCTGCGCAGCGCAGCTCCTTCTCGAACACGGCATCCCAACCGCACAACTCGGCATCAGCGGTTCACTCCTGCTCGGCGCCGAACGTGACGACTCCGATATCGACCTGGTCTGCTACGACGAGACCACGTTTCAGCAGATCCGCCAACTATTACGTGATCCGCCCCCACCGCTTGAGCCGCTTTCGACCGACGAATGGGCAAGCTCATTCCGTCGCCGGCAACCCGCCCTGAGCCTTGCGGAGTACCGCTGGCACGAAGGCCGCAAACACAACAAAGTGATGCTCCGCGACACGAAGATCGATATTTCGCTCGTCGCTGCTTCGCCCCACGACGCGGCAGGGCCCTGGGTGAAGCAGGGGCCGATTGATATCGAGGCGGTGGTCACCGGTGATCGATACGCCTTTCACACTCCCGCCCGCTGGTCGATTGATCACCCCCAGATCGATGAAGTACTCAGCTTCAGCGCCACCTTCACCGGCCAGGCGCGACTTGGCGATCGGATTTCAGTTCGCGGTGCATTGGAAATCGACCCGCGGGGGCATCAGCACATTGTTGTAGGCCAAAGCCGCGAAGCGGAAGACGCCTACATTCGCGTCATTTCAACGCCCGACGATACGTCGCACCCTCCCGATGCCGAAAGTGATTCCCATTGGGAGACAAACCGCCACATGTTAAGTTAATCGCCGAAGCCCTGCGGAAACTCCGCCGGACCCCAACGTCGATCCCCCCTGCCCCACCTCGCCCCACCTCGCCCCCGCCCTTGAGTTGATGCTCCGCTCGATTACTCATTGTCTTTTACTGTTCGGGCTATCGGCGGTTGGATTCGCCGAGGAACTACCACTGCGGTTTGATCTTACCGATGGCGGGCCGAACACCCGAAACGTTCCGCAGATCAAGCCGTGGAAAAGCGTGCCGATTGACCCCGACTACGGCGGCGACTGGTGCGTGACTGGCGATCTCGACGGGGATGGAATACCCGAGGTCGTATCGGCAAAGAACAAATGGAACGACGGTATCCAATACACCACCTCGGCGGTGGCACACCGGCTCGACGGCAGTATTCTCTGGAAGTGGGGAAATCCCGATGAAGGACACG
>JAQWPY010000135.1 GCA_029245145.1 Pirellulales bacterium
CTTTCATAAACGGCGGGCGTCGATAGTGTGGGGTCACCGAGTTCGATCGTCTCCACGGGCGATCCATTTTCGACGTCGAGAACGTGCAACTTTCCATCGCACCCGCAGATGAACGTATATTGGCCCTCGAGTGTGGGCGCACATTGAATGCCACCACTCGCCTCAATGGTATACTTCCAAATTATTTTTCCATCTTCGAGGTTCAATCGGTACAAGGTGCCACTCTGCGAACCGATCAGAACGCTCTCTTGATAAAAATTCGGACTCGAATTGATCTCGGCGTCGGTCGTTTGTTTCCAAAGGATCTTTCCCGTTTTCGCGTCCATGCAGTGGATGACCCCGTCGCTATCTCCTACGACCACACGGCCCGTTCGTATGCCTGCCGAACCGAGAAATCCCAATTCGACGGAATGATGCCAGAGTTCCTTTCCGGTGTTCAGATCGATCGCATAAAATTTGCTCTCGGCGTCTCCCACATAAACCACTCCATCGCTAATGGCCGCCGTGGCCGCGAAAAATGTGTCGCCGGCCGAAAATGTCCACATCGGTTTGAGTGATTCAGGTAATCCCTCCACAGCCACCCCGGTGCCGGCAGTGTTGCCCCGAAAAAGAGGCCAATCGTCCGCCTCGACCTGCGAGGTGAGGAGCAACAAGACGAAACAGAGCAAGCAGACGGCAAGGAATCGTGTTGCGTTGCAATCGGTCGGGCGAATCATGGTTTAGTAGGCGGAAAGATAGAGATCGTGAAACTGTTGCACTTCCACTTTACGGGGGTTAAAACCCGCCGTCCACTGCTCTGCTGCCCCCGCTGCCAGATCGCTTAGATCGCCTTTTTCGACGCCTAAGTCGCGCAAACGCGTCCGCAGCCCCGCACGATCGACCCAGTCGGATACCAGATCCGCCAGATTGGTTGCCCCGCTCGCTGTGCCCGAAGTGCCCACCATGCCACGTAATTCCTCATATTCGCTCTCCGAGACCGCAGCGTTGAACCGGATGACGTGGGGCATCATGGCTCCCACGGCCTGTCCGTGCACAATTCCGAACTTTGCGGTCAGGGGGTTGGCCAGCGCGTGCGCGGCCCCCAGCATCGAGTTTTCGATTGCCATTCCGGCAAAGCAGGCACCAAGTTGGACATGGCTCCGCGCGTCGACATCATCGGGCACCTCGAGTACGCGGAGAAAATGATTGGCCAGCAGTCGCCACGCCTCCCGGCTGTAGGCAATCGAAATGGGAGTGCGTGCGGATGTGACGAATGTCTCGAGTGCGTGCGTTATCGCATCAATGCCAGTCAAGGCAGTTACCCGCGGAGGTTGCGTGAGGGTCAGTTCGGGATCGAGCAGGGCAACGCGGAATGCCGCCCGCGAGTCCCCGCACGCCATTTTCTGATTTGTTTCGGGATGCGAAATGAGCGCAAAACTTTGCGATTCACTCCCGGTTCCTGCCGTGGTCGGCACGGCAATCATCGGAAGCAGCGGCCCGGTCGCCTTGCCGATGCCCCAGTAATCTTCCATGCTGCCACCGCAGGAGAAGATAAAGTTGATCCCTTTTGCACAATCCATTGAACTCCCCCCGCCGAGTCCCACGATGAGATCGGGCTCGATGCACTGGGCAAACACGACTCCACGCTCAACGTCTTCACTCGTTGGATTTTCGTGGACACCCTCGAAGAGATGCGTTTCGATTCCGGCGCGCGAGAGTGATTCGATACCTCGTTCCGCATGTCCGACTGCCACAATCCCGGGATCGCTGACTAATAGGGCGCGTTGGGGAGACCACTCACGGGCCAGCGATCCGAGTTGCTCGATGGAACCGCAGCCAAAAACGACTCTCGGTTGCGGGTGGAGATCAAAAGATTTCATGAAGCGGAAATATCGATGGGGGTTCCTGCGCCCGATGCGGGGTCTGCTTCATTTTTCGACCCTTGCGTCTGAAGAGCTCGCGCGCGGTAAAGAAAATCGACAAGATTGCCCTCATGAGGTTGAAGCCAATCGAGTTTGATTGTGGGCAGCGGCCCCAAATTTAACCGGTCGATATGCGTGGCATCGATCAGTTCGCGCCCGAACGCTTCATCTTTGGTGATTGCCGATACGACGAGCGTGCGACCGATATTTGCCAACATTTGATTCTGCGGACATTCGACCACGGACACAAAGGGGAACATGAATTCTTTGGCGGCGATGGCTAATTGGGGATTCTTGCAGTGGACGACCATCGGGCGAAGGTAGGCGTAGGTGCTATGGTCGACGAGTCGTGTACCGAACGCGTGGGTGCAGTCGGTGACCCCCGATTCTTCGAGATCTTTTTCGATCATGGCCCACGTGCCGGTGGCCATCTGGGGATTGGTAAAGGCCGCGAGTTGTGCCTCTTCTGCTTCCGGTGGCAGAGGAGCCACCGGGCCGAGCCGCTCGGCCAGAGCCGCGGCGATCTTGTCGGTATGCCGAGATGCCCACACCCCCGAGGCATTGATGCAACTGCGTCCACTGTTCGCCAGCACGCTGTCGACCATCAGGTCCAAATAATTTTCCCAATCGTCCACGCAGTCGTCGCCCAGAATAATCTTGCTGTATCCGGGACCGTGGACCTGCACGGTGGGGTTGCCTTGATACTGTTCGATCGTGCTCTCGCCACCAAAAATCATGCAGCGATCACATTCGGTGAGGACTGCCGCCCCCACATCCGCACCTTCTCCCGGGTAGATCGAAACTGCTTCGGCTGGAATTCCCGCCTCGCAAAAGGCCGAAAACATCCGGTAGGGCGTCCAGGGTTCAAGCGTTCCCGGTTTGAGGACGAGTCCGATTTGCAGCGGGATGACCGGCAACCAGAGCGTGTGGACGCCGGGAGAATTCGATGGCAGAACGAGGCCGAGCGCGTCGGTTTGTGCCTGGTAGCTGACGACCACCCCGCGCCCTTCATCCCCGTATCCGCGACGCAGTATCTCGAGATCGAGACCCCGCGTGAGTGCCTCGAGGACACGCTCCATATTTTCGAGCACGAAGCAATTCTTCTCCATGTTGCTCCGGCACATGTGTTCGGGAAGTCCGGTGGTTGCGGACTGTGCCCTGGCAAAATCAGCAGGAGTCTGCACCCCATTTCCCATCGGCAGCGAAGCGGTACGGAAAAGTGTCGCCGCCTTGCCGACGCGTGCGATGAGATCACTCGGAGAAAAATCAGAAAGAATGTTTCGCGCCGCCTTCGCTTTTCCGATATCGCGCCTGACGATTCCGGAACCGGCTTGCGAGACCATTGCGATGGACTCCCCGCTGACGAAATGCCGGATCTCTCGTTGCTCGAGAGATTCGTAAGGTTTTCCCCAGCGAATGGCAGGTATTTCAAGCATCTTTTCAAAAAGTGTGTATCGTTTGCGGGCGTTACGAAGCGGGTCGGTAGTGGATTAGTACACCCCTACCGTCGTTGAATCGGCCAGTTTATGGAAGGGGCGAACCCCACTCACGCCGTCCCAGGGGTAGA
Source organism: Pirellulales bacterium (assembly GCA_029245145.1). Lineage (GTDB taxonomy): Bacteria > Planctomycetota > Planctomycetia > Pirellulales > UBA7805 > UBA7805. The sequence continues at coordinate 3,469 of JAQWPY010000135.1, forward strand.
GCGGACAGGGAGGTTCTCGTTCGCCTTCGTCTCGCTCGAGAAAACCGGGAACGAAGAATTCCTTGGTCATCGTGGTCAGGCGAACGCGGCCCGTTTCCCCGTAGTCCACCAGTCGATCCGGATTGTCCGGATCGACCACTTCGAGGACCGCCCGAGGCTGCGGGGCGTAGTAGGCAATTTTATAGCCGTCGCTCGCAGTAACCGGACGACTACAGGCCAGCCCCATCAGCGTATTGCCGTACGTTGGAGTCATATAGACACCGCCTGAAGTGGCCGGCCCACCGAGGAGTTCTTCGGTTGCAAACCGGGTCCACTGAGGTGTGAATTCCGTACCTCCGGAAAAAATTCCGGTGATACCCGCATCGGCAATGCTACTGCCACGCGCTTCGAGAGCCAATGCAAACGCCTCGAGCAACTTGGGAGTCGCGAAGAGACAGCGGATTTCGTGGCCCGCATCAAGGACCGTGAGCGCTTGATCGATGCAGTGCGCTTTGTATTCCTCAAGGTGTTCCATCCAACCTCGCTTGATCAACTTGATGACCCAACGTGGATCGAGATCGATGCAAAAGCATATTCCTCCGCGGAATTGACACAGATGCTCTACGGCCAGGCGAAGTCTTCGGGGTCCGGAGGGACCGAGCATCAACCAATTCGATCCGGGCGGGAAATATTCATCGGGCAGCGTCTGACTGAAGAGTTCGTAGTCGATGCGAAAATCATCGATCACGATCCGCGATTTCGGAATCCCCGTCGTGCCGCCCGTTTCAAAAACGTAGACCGGAGCGTTTCCGAACCCTTTGGGCACCCACCGTCGCATGGGCCCCCCGCGGAGGTCTTCATCGTCAAAGGGAGGGAACTTCTTCAAGTCCTTATAACTTTGAATCTCCGTGAGCGGATCGAAAGGAAGTTCCGCTGCCCGTTCGAGCCAGTAGGGACACCCGGTCGCTTCATCGAAATGCCATCGTACGATTTCGCGCACATGCGCATCGAGCGCCGTCTCCGCATCGGTTTGGCTCGTCGTTTGTTGTTCGCTCGATTCAACCAAGAAGTTTTCGCCTTATTGCCAAGGGAACAGGGGACCGAAACCCGACGGGTCGTCTTGCGGGCCGCAGCGCTTTACTGGGCGTGTACGCGCCACGATTTAAGATAGGGCCCACTCGGTCAAAAGTCGAGGGTTCACTGACGAAGTGGGGGAGCGAAGGAACAGAAAACGGGAGTACGCCGCGTCAAACGGGGCGATCCGATCACTCGCTGCGTGGGACGTCTCCGCCCTGGCTCAACTGAGAAAGCATCTGCAACACCCCGTTGAGGTGAGCAAGACGAGGGCCGAACCGATCCACAAATTCGTTGAAAACGAATTCGCCTTCTTCCATCGCGTCGGAATTCTCTTCGACTTCACGTGTGAGGTTCTGGAGGAACTCTGCCTGCACGCGGGCAAGGGATTCGGCTGCCTGCCGACAGCTTTTTGCAAGACCCGGATTCGCCTGACGCCATTTTTGTAACTCATCACCCCGCTGTCGCTGATTTGCCATCGCGCTGGCGGCGACATCTTCCAGCAGGTCGTTGTTGCGGTCGAGCGCCGAGAGGATTTGGTGCAGTAATTCAATCTGCTCGCTCTCGTGCTGGCGGGTCTGCGAAGAGGTGTCCCCCTGTGCCCCGGCGGTGATGTCGATCTGGGAAAAGAGTGGCGAGGCCTGCTGGGGATCACGAGACATAGACGAATTCTCCTCCAGTTGAGCGACGTCCCGAGGCACGTCGCGGATCGACGGGCCGTCCAATCCCCAAAACGTGGGGCCAGCGACAGTCTTCGAAACGATGAAATCGATTCTAACGCGTGTCTGATGGTGTGTCGAGCAGTCGCTTAGAATTTTTACGAACAAAGGCGAAAAGAAACGCACCGAAACGCCAACAACCCGACCCATTCGGGGCTCAAGTCGTCACCGTATGCCATCCGATATAGATAGGAGGGGTATGCCGAGTTGGCACGGGGTGAGATGGGGCCGGGCAGTGGAGGAGCGTTGGTAAATGGCAGCGTCCAACTCTAAGAATCAGAGCAACTTAGGTTTTCTCACGATCGTGAGCGATTCTACGGAGGCCCGCATCGGCGGACTGCTGTTGGTCAATGCTAGCGGCCGACCTTTAGAGTTTCACTGCACCGCACCGGTGAAGCCGAATCGCGCTCAGGAAATTCTCTATGGTCCGACGCTCGGTGAATACCTTTGTGGTGAACAGATCGGGATGGCGCTGAGTGAGGCACTCAAGCATCAGCCATCCTTGTTGCTTACCGACATTCCGGAAACGCTTTCGCTCCGGCCTCTGATCGACTTTCCGCTGCTGCTCCTGGCGACTGAGGAAAACCCTGCCGGGAGTTTAGGTCAAAACTTTGTGCAAACGGCACACAACGATCAGACCCTCACCACGCGCGAAGAATACGCTGCGGATCTTCGCGTTGCAGAGAGCGCACTGCAAACGCTGGCACCCGGGCTCGACCTTCGCGAACCCTTCGGTCGTATTCGCGAAGCAATCGCAGAGGCTCAAGGGGGAATGAGAAAATCCACTGCCGCATGAGTTGTGAACGACCCCGCTAAACATCCCGCACCCTTGCTCGAGGAAGAGAGCCGACGATGCCCGGCGGAGATTCAAAACCCCAACTGATGCACTTCGACGTGCCACTGCGGGTCGATCTTTACCGCACGGGGTGGCAGACCGCACTGAACCGACCACCGAAGATCACGGTGGAATCGCAGTCGCCCGAAGTACTCCCACCGGGTGTCGTTTCGTTGGGGC
>JAQWPY010000035.1 GCA_029245145.1 Pirellulales bacterium
ATATTCCGATTTCCAACTGCATTAACAGCGGGCTAAGACGAATCTACGTCTTGACGCAATTCATGTCGGTGAGCCTGCACCGGCACATTCGTAACGCTTATATCTTTGATCGCTTCAGCGACGGGTTCGTCGAGATTCTCGCCGCCCAGCAGACCATCCAGCAGTCGGAGTGGTATCAGGGTACGGCCGATGCGGTACGGCGCAATATAGGCTGCATTAAACATCGGGATATCGAACATGTGCTCATTCTCTCTGGCGACCAACTCTATAGGATGAATTTTGCGAAGATGCTCGAGACCCACCGGGCCAGCGGCGCTGAGGCCACCATTGCAACGCGACCGGTCAGTCGCGAGGAGGCGAGCGGTTTTGGCATTATGCAACTCGATGAGTCGGGTCGCGTGACCGGCTTTGTAGAAAAACCGGAGACTCAGGAGGAGATGGACGCGGTGCGGATGGATCCCGCATGGATCGATGCCCGGGGCGTGGATAGTGGAGGTCGGGATCTGTTAGCGAGTATGGGTATCTACTTATTTGACCGCGATTTCCTAGTCGAGGTGTTGGAGAACAAGGACTTCCAAGATTTTGGTAAAGAGGTTTTTCCCGCGTCGATTCAAAAGCGGCATGTGAATGTCCACCTCTTCGACGGTTACTGGGAAGACATCGGGACGATCGGTTCTTTTTATCAATGCAGTCTCGATCTTGCTTCGAGCGACTCGCCCTTCGATTTTATGATGCCGGAGTCGCCTATTTATTCCCACGCGCGATATCTTCCGCCTTCGCGCATCGACGAGGCCGCCATTCGTAATAGTGTGGTTGCAGACGGGTGCATCATCGAGCGGGGGGCCGTGATCGAGAACAGTGCGATCGGTTTGCGCTGCCGCATCGGGGCCGATGCGAAAATTCGTAATTCGGTGCTGATGGGTGCCGATTACTATGACCCGGCGGTGGATGTCGCCAGCCATCAAGCAGACGGAACGCCACCGCTGGGAATCGGCAGCGGCGCGGTGATCGAGGGCGCCATTATCGATAAAAACTGTCGGATCGGCAACAACGCTCGGATTTCCAATCCCGAGAAGCACCTCACGGCAGATGTGACCGACGACGTCTTTATCCGCGATGGCGTCGTTGTCGTTCAGAAAGAGAGTGTGATTTCCGACGCCTGGAGCATGGGTGCAGCGAAGGCTCCTTAGGGTGCGGCTGCGCCCGATGCACCGGGGGTGTCATCGGTTGGACTGCCGCTGCCATTCTGACTGGGGTCTGCCGGTGTCGTTTCCGTTTCCAGCAGTTCAGGGGCATCGACAATCGAACCGACACGAGGTGGCGGTGGGGTACACTTTTCACATCCGCATTCGGTGTTCGATTTGCCCAGCAGGCCGCCGAGCGGGTAGCACGTATCGCACATGCGACAGCCGGTTGAGAGCAACAGGCCTGTCAATAGAGCTGTGCATGGGAACAGTCGGTTCATCGTAAATTTCTCACTTAGGGTGTGTGCGTGTTGGGGGCGGTGTGGTGTTGTTTCCCTCTAGCCCGCCCGGCGTAAGCGTCGTCGAATCAGGTGCCTTAGCTCGACGACACCATCGAGTCGCCAATCGGCAAGATCGGCATCCGAGTTGCCGATGCCGACGGTCTGTAAGCCGATCATCCGGGCTGCACGCAGCGACTCGGGCGAGTAGCCGACGAATGCCACCGATTCTCGTGCCACCCGCAGCGCAGATAGCGTTCGGGCAAGCAAGCGGTCGGGAACGCGACCGTGAACGAGTTTGTCGGCTTGAGCCACAAAATCAAAATAGGGTGTCAGGCCGAGTCGGGCCATTTTGTCCCCGATCACCTCCTGGTCGCAATGTTCATGCGACCAGAGAGCGAGGGAGTGTCCCTCCTGTCGCAGCGAGTCCAGAAGTTCGACGACTCCCGGCAGGAGGCGTTCTTCATTTGTCAAACTCTTTCGCTTGCTGCGGAGCGCCGGAAGAATTTCGTGAACGTGAGCGGCGTTCATGCCAGTCTGAGCAAGCATCGTCTCCACTGCTCCCTGAAATGAAATTGCGCCGCTGCGAATGTGAGGGACGAACTCCAGGTCCCAGTGGCGAAAGAAAAGCTGATAGTGCGTTTGAAGACCGCGTTTTCCTAGGAGTTTGAGCAACCACCTTTTCCACGCGGTACCGTCATAGAGAACTCCACCGAGTTGGAAGATCCATCCGCGCATCGAGTCGAGTCTGTTCATTGCAACGCATCCTCACTAGAGAGACAGGGCGCCGACCCGCATCGACGCATCATTGGGAGCGTGGCGGGACTCTACAGACGCATTCGAGCGACTGTCAAGCTCTTTTCATCCGTGCCGTGCAATGCAGAGGCACGTAAAAACCGCTAGCGAGGGAGTGATAGCAGTTGATAGATTTTGGGGTCATCGAGTCCACTGGCAACCCACGCCGCTCCCTCTAAGTTGTGGTGCCGACTGTGAGGGCCCGGAACGGCAACCGCGGTTGCGCCGCTGGCGACTGCCGCCGAAAGTCCAGTTTGACTGTCCTCGAGTACCAGCATCGTCTCGGGACGCGTCGCGAATTGTTCTGCCGCGCGGAGATAGATCTCCGGATTCGGCTTCCCTTGCGTCACATCCTCTGCAGAAAGAATAAAGGCGAATCGCGGACCGAGTTTGAATCTGCCCAAGACCTCGTCGACAAAGGCGCGCCCGCTGCTGGTTGCCACCGCCTTGGGGATCTCCGCCTTCTCGAGGTCGGCAAGTAATTGCAATAGTCCGGGCATCGGTTTTAAGTGCTCGTCGAGCAGCGGAATAAATATATCGCGCGTTTCGCGTTCGATCTCCTCCACCGTATCGGGAAGGCCGTGCCACTCGATCATGCGGCCGATGGCCTGTGCAGGTCGCAAACCCATCATTGCACCAATCAAATCCTGAGTGAATTCCTTATCACGTCGGCGAAGTATTTCTGAACCGACCTGCAGATAGATGTCTTCGGTATTGAACATCAGTCCGTCCAGATCGAAGACGACGTGAGTGAGCGCATCGACCGTGTTCATTTTTCCGTACTCCATCAATCTGCGATCGCACCCGCTGCGCTGACCGCGGCAATCAGTTCGCCCAGAATCAAACAAGTGGCTCCCCAGATTTGACGATTCTCATGCAGAATGCAAGGCGCATGAAACGTGACGCCGTTGCGCGTGAGTCGGGGCTGCTTTGCGTAGTCCGGGTCGATCAGATGGCGGAGGGACATTTCAAAGACCTCGGCGACTTCGCTCGCTTGAGGTCGCCAGAAGGGCACGTCGTCACAGGCCGCTACGTAGGGAATGACCCGGTAGTTGCTGGCGAACACGTACAGGGGCGCAAGCGCACCGAGTTGTAACACGCGTGCAGGAGGAACGCCGAGTTCCTCTTCCAATTCGCGGACCGCTGCCTGCCAATGTGTCTCGCCCTTCGCTAGTTCACCGCCCGGCAATGAAATCTGACCGCCGTGTCGGGGAAGATGTTCGGGGCGGAGGGTCAGCGGAAACTGCCAGAGCGCAAGCGGATCCGTGGAAGAGGCACGACTCAAATTTTTGCAAAGCAGGATGATCACCGCCGCTTCTTTGGCATCGTCGGGGGCCGGACCCCTCCACCGGCCGTAGGATAACTCGGCTGCATAGGCAGCGCGTGCGTTTTCCGCTCGCTGGGGCACGGCAAGTTCGCCACTCAGTCGTTCAAGGAAGGGAAGGCGCATCGCGCTGCTCGGCGGGTAGGGAGGGCACGATCCGGTAGATGGCAAACGACTCGTTGTGGTAAAGCAGCGGAAGTGCGAGATGGGGATTGGCGAGGGTCAATACATAACCGGCGCCGTACCGGTTGCCTAAATTGCGAATCGCCGTCGCGGACCTTGCTGCCAGCGGCACGGCTCCGTAGGGCCCGTTGGGGTACAAGCGGGCGAGTCGATCGTTCCACTCCAGAACACTCGGCGCGTCTTGAGGCATCTCTTTCCAGGTGGCCACCTCGCCCCGGCCGGCATACCACTTGAAGGTATGGTTGTACTTGGGAGTGAGAAACAGCGCGTCGGATGGTGTGAGCCTTCGGGCCTGGTGACAGGCGGCACGCCAGTCTTGGTAGCTTGCCGGATAGCGGGTGAATTTGCGATCCGCAGGCGGAATTCCGGCGGCTCGGTGATGCGCAGAAAGGGGAACGCAAAGAATGATCAACGTGCCGAGCAGCACACCGGTGCGAAGGACGCGATGCCGCAATGCGCCGGTAGCCGTCAAATAGCAAACCAGGCTCAGGCCACAAGCGGCCGGGACCATCACATCGGCCAGGCGAAACCAATAGAACTGGAGCAAGCGAGCCGAGAGCAGGGGGTCCGCCCGCGTGGTAAGACTGATCAACAGGCCGATCATCGCGATCGCGAGCGTGCCGGCGGTAAAGAGATTGAATCGATGCGCCGCCGCATTCGCCTTCAGTCGCGTCGCCAGCAGCACCCACAAGCCGACGAGCAGAAGAAAGCGGATCGCCGCCGGGGTCAGGTAGGGAAACGATGTGGATATCAAGAAATGCTGCGGGTCGAGATGGTGGGGCAGTCGCGAGAAGACTTGGATGGCGGCCGCCTGCCCGAGTTGCTCTCGGGTTGCTTCTCCGCCGAGTTGTATGCCGGGCAGAAGACCGAGCAGCGAAATGAAAAATCCGAGCACAATCGCGCCGATCTGACTGCGCAAAGTGGGGCGATCACTCCGGCTCCCGAGTAAAAACCAGCCGATCGTGGCCGCGACACAGGCCCAGCCACCGACCACCACATGCCAGATACTGGCGATGCCCAGGAGAATCCAAGCCCGGTTCCAACGGTTTTTTGCCAAATCGGCGAGCGCCAGAAAGATGAAGCCATAGGCGAGACCTTTGCCCTCAAACCCGCCGACAACCCACTCGCCGGAGAGCTGAAAGAAACTGCTGAGGCCCAGCATGGTGACTGCCGAGATGACCGCCATGCCCGGTTTGGGCGCAACCGCTCTGGCCAGCCGTACCCAGCCGAGCGCTAAAACCCCGCAGGTGAAAATGCGACCGATCCAG
>JAQWPY010000177.1 GCA_029245145.1 Pirellulales bacterium
GAAGCTGGAACACTGCAGGGCTTCGCTCAGACGCCGAGCCAGAAAACCGGCAACCGACGCGAATTTGCAGTGCGTCTTCCACAATGCCCTCTCTTTACTCTGGCGTGGGATCAGGCTTGATGCTGATAACAATCGCAGGCCTGATTCTGATAGTCGGTCGCCTTGCACGCCTCGGGGCTACACTCCCCGCCTGGGCGCAAACGCGTTCCGCAGCAGCAACGCTCTCCGGGAATGACCCAATCAGCAATCACGTGAATCCGCGGCTTACCGGAAACATTTTTGACCGCATGTAGACACTTGTTGTTGATTTCCCAGATCGTCCCGGCCTGCAAGGTGCGACACTCCGCGCCGACCTTAAAGAGGACCTCCCCTTCAACAAACATCGGTACATGAATTCGGTGAGAATGCATCAGCGAAAATCCTCCATCACCATGCGGATGGACGATGCCTTCGTCCTGCAGCTTGACAATAATCAGACGAACAAAATAACCCTCTCCGCACGCTTCTCTGTTTTCTTGTGCGACAGGCATCTGGTTAAAGTAATCGGCAGTCGACTGCAAGAACGGTGTAAATGCATCTTTAAAATGTTCGAAACGCGGATGGACTGTCGGATTATCGTGCCGAAAATCCTTATCGAAGATGAGCGAAATCGTCTGCGTTTGCTGATGTACTGGGTAAGACTTTTGTCGCCACGCTTCCGAGTTCCAATCCTCCTCGGTGAGCTCCAGAATTTTTCTGCGGGGCTCCTCGAGATCAAATTCTCCAAGCTGCCGAAAAAAACCTTTGAAGTTCATCGCAATTCCTCGCTGAAAGACGATCCCAAAAAAGCTTGTTCTGAGTGTCACAATCCATTGCAAGCTTCTGCTCCTATCCTATCACAAGCCCCCTTCAATTTCCTGACCCATCAAAGTTAATAAACCGCCCTCGCTGCTCCAATTGCTTGTCTCGACGGAAAACGTGTTTTACACTGAATGAAAATCCTGATCTTTTAAAGGTGTATTTTATCGCGAGAACGAAGGACTATAAACGGAGAGACTCTAGATTGCTTCCTCTCGGCAAAGGCTACTGTTTTCGATTATTGCTCTGGGTTTCGTTACCCCTGGTGCTTGCTGCGCCAACACGCTCCGAGGCCGCCAAAAAATCGCTTCACTTGAGGGTGATGACCTACAATATTCGCTTCGACTTTAAAAGCGATAAAGGGAACCGGTGGCAGCAACGCGTCGATGCAGTCGCCGAGCAAATCCGTCAAAGTGGCGCCCAGATTGTGTGCCTGCAAGAGGACAAAATCGAGCAAATTAAAGATCTCCAGAAACGACTGCCCCGCTTTACGTTTGTGGGACGCGGAAGAAATGCCACAGGGTTCGGTGAAAGGACCAGCATTTTGTATCGGGGCGATCAACTCCAACTCAGAGAGCAGGGCGATTTTTGGCTCTCCGACACACCCACTACCCCCGGCAGCAATACCTGGGGGGACCGATATCCGAGAAAAGTCACCTGGGTTGTACTGCAAGGCAGAAAAGGCGGCCCTGCGGTGCTCATCCTCAATGTCCACCTCCCCAGCGGTAAAAATGAGATGCTGCGGTCGCGAGGGGTTCGGTTGATCCACGCTTGGATTCTCGAGAAACTCAAACGTAATCGCGGAGTAGCGGATGTGCAGGCCCTCCTGCTCGCTGGTGACTTTAATGCGGCTCCAGACTCCACCCCGCACGCTTTGCTCACCGATGACCGCAGGTTGCCGCTGCTCGACGTATGGGAGGTAGTACAGCCCAACGACCCTCATCCCGGCACCTACGGTGGCTGGGAAGGGCTCCAGACAAAAAAAAGGATCGACTGGTTACTCGTCGCCGGGCAAATCCGAGTGCGGGCCTGCGATAAACTTGAGGCTCCGGTCGAGGGCCGCTATCCGTCGGATCACTACCCGGTAATCGCCGATCTGCAGATCAGTCTTTAAGATTCGTCGTCGTCAAGTGCGGCAATTCCTGCACGACCAATCTGAGCATCCTGAGTCGAAGTTACACCCGAGACACCAATCGCACCGATCACCTGTCCCCGATGAACGATCGGCAGTCCACCCTCCATCGGAAAACCGTTGATCTTCAGTAGCTTGAGATCGACCCCACCCTTGGCAATGCGTTCTTCCCAAAAACTTGTTGGCCTACGGAATTTGGCAGCTGTGAGCGCCTTACGCTGAGCAATTTCAATACTGCCCCATTGCGTGTTATCGAGTCGCTCCAGCAGCACGAGATGACCACCTCCATCGACAATCGCAATGACCACCGGCCAGTCATGCTTTAATGCCTCGACTTCAGCAGCAGCCATCACTTTTTTAGCGGCTGCCAAATCGATCGGTGGACCGTACGGAAACGGATCTGCCGCGGAAAGCAGCGAGGCAAAGAAAAAGAAGTAACCTGCAATGGACACAATCGACAAAATTCGGCCAACGAACATGAAGTACCTCCCGCAAAAATTCTGGATTGGTTTCGACCAAACCAGCTTATCCTCTTGGCAAAGCGGTGCAAGCGACCCGACGAGAACACAAAACAGAGGTGAGGCGAGCGGGCTGCCCGCTGTTCGTCCTCCATGAGGCCGGATATCTTGGAGGCTTATCACCCTGGCCTTTCTTCGACACGTCACGTAGAGGACCGCCCGTGTTCAACGAGATGTTTGACAACGAGGAAGTGCGTGAGCCTTATCGACAGGTGATCGATTGGGTGCGCTCGATGCCGGCGGAACTCGTAGCGCTTAAACACACCGAGGCTGAGAAGCTTTTCCGGAGAATCGGTATCACGTTCGTCACCTATGGAGATAATGACGACGCAGAACGATTGATCCCCTTCGACATGGTGCCGCGAATTCTGACGGCCCGCGAATGGAGAAAGATTGAAAATGGGGTCCGGCAACGGGCGCGTGCACTCAACGCTTTTCTTCTTGATGTATACGGCCCTGGGGAAATTATCCGCGCCGGAAAAATTCCAGCGTCGCTCGTCTATAAAAATCCCGCCTACGAACATGAAGCGGTCGGTTTCCAGCCACCTCAGGGCGTCTTTGGGCACATTGTCGGGACCGACATTGTACGGACAGGAGCCGATGAATTTTTTGTTCTCGAGGACAATTGCCGGACTCCCTCTGGAGTTTCCTACATGCTCGAAAATCGGGAAATTATGATGCGAATGTTTCCCAACCTCTTTCAAGCAAATCGAGTCGCTCCAATCGAGGATTATCCGGAGATTTTGCGGCGCACGCTACTCAGCGTCGCTCCGGCGCAATGCGATCGCGACCCGGTAATCGCCATTCTCACGCCGGGAGCGCTCAACAGCGCATATTACGAGCACAGTTTTCTGGCTGACATGATGGGGGTCGAATTAGTTGAGGGACAGGACCTCTTCGTCGAGGGCGATCTGGTCTATATGCGAACCATCCGAGGTCCGGAGCGGGTCGATGTCATCTATCGGCGGGTAGATGACGATTTCATCGATCCTCTCTGTTTCCGCAACGACTCCATGTTAGGTATTCCGGGGCTGATGAACGCCTACCGGGCGGGTGGCGTGACCATTTGCTCAGCACCGGGAGTCGGCGTCGCCGACGATAAGGCAATTTACACCTACGTTCCTGAGATGATTCGCTTTTACCTTGGCGAAGACCCTATTCTCAATAACGTACCCACGTGGCGTTGCAGCGAGGAAGACGACCTCAAATATGTACTTGAGCGCGTCGCGGAACTTGTGATCAAACGCGTCCACGGATCGGGGGGCTACGGAATGTTGGTCGGCCCCACATCAACAAAGCAACAGATTGAGCGATTTACCGAAGAACTCAAGGCAGAGCCCGAAGATTTTATCGCACAACCCACGCTTGCCCTCTCGACAACCCCGACGTATGTGGAACAGGAATTGGTTCCTCGCCACGTCGATCTGCGTCCCTTCTGTTTGGTGGGAAAATCAACTTACGTATGCCCTGGTGGTTTGACCCGTGTGGCAATGCGCGAAGGCTCGTTGGTGGTCAATTCGTCTCAAGGTGGAGGAGTCAAAGACACGTGGGTACTGGTGGAGTAGTACAAGCCGTTTTTTTGCGAAAATAATTTTGAAATGTTAAGCCGTACAGCACAAAACCTCTTTTGGATAAGTCGCTACATGGAGCGGGCAGAGTTGACTGCTCGCCTCCTGGAGGTTGGTTATCGAATTGCGCTAATGCCAAGCGCTGGCACCGGATATCAGAATGAATGGGCCTCGGTTCTCTCGGCATCCGGTTCTGAAGCCGGTTATACGAAAAAATATGGTCCGCCCGAGCAAGAACATATCGAGCACTACCTGTTCCACGATCTCGACAATCCGAATTCGGTCGCTGCCTGTATCGGCAAAGCGAGGGAAAACTCGCGTACCGTAAGGACGGCACTCACGACCCAAGTCTGGGACGTGATGAATACCGGATATCAGGAAATGCAGCGGCTTATCAAGGAAAAATATAAAACCGCGGATCTCCCCTTGCTGTGTGATTGGACAAAACGGCAGGCCAGCCTGATCAGAGGAGCAATCGAAAGCACACAATTGGAAGACGAGGGATACGACTTTTTGAATCTGGGCTATTTTATTGAGCGGGCAGATAACACGGCTCGCCTGCTCGATGTCAAATATTATGTTCTGCTCCCCACTCCCGCGGCTGTCGGAGGCGAAGTCGACCACTATCAATGGAGCACTCTCTTGCGCGCAATGTCGGCATACCGCGCATTTCGCTGGGCATACGGTGGGCTGCAAACACCGAATAAAGTTGCTCACTTTTTGATTTTAAATTTAGCGTGCCCTCGATCGCTTCTTCACTGTTTGAGTCGAGCCACACATCACTTTGAGCGACTCGAGTCCATACTGGAGCGACAGACCGAGGCGCAGCAACTGGTAGTGCAAATGAAAAATCAGATGACCGAGATGGATGTGGACCAAGTCTTTGAAAACGGTTTGCACGAATTTCTTACAAATTTTATCACCCAGATTGGGGCCATCGGAGAAGCGATGCGCAAATCCTACTTCTGAGAAACCTCATGCGATTGAATATCTCCCACACGACTCGATATAGCTACTCCGAAAGAGTCCGTCGAATTACGCAGAGCATGCGATTGATCCCCACCCCGCATGCCGGGCAGAGAATTGAAAGTTGGAAAATCAAATTACCCGAGTCGACGGCGGGAGCACAAATCACGGACGGAGCCGGGAACATTGTGCAAACCTTTTCGCTAGAAAATCCTCCGGAAATAGTCGAAATTGGCGTTGAAGGGGTCGTTGAAACGACTGACACGAGCGGAGTCTTACAAGGTCATCGCGAATCGATTCACCCACTCGCTTACCTTCAAAAAACGCATGCAACGCTCGCGGATCGTGCCATTTGCGAACTGGCGATCGAGGCGACGAAGGATCTTCAGGGAAATGTTTCGGTGGACACGATCCACCAGTTGGCAAGGCATGTCTCCGACGCTCTAACCTATGAAACAAAAAGTACCAGTGTCACGACCACAGCCCGCCAAGCGCTGGAAAGTGGGCGAGGAGTCTGTCAAGACTACGCGCACTTACTGATTTCATCCTGTGGTGCCATCAATGTTCCGGCCCGATATGTAAGTGGATATCTGCTGGCGAGCGACAAACTCTCACCTGACGAAGCGAGTCATGCCTGGGCAGAAGTGTACATTGAGGATCTCGGCTGGGTCGGTTTTGATCCGGCTAACCACTGCTGTCCGGATGAAAACTACGTTCGTCTGGGATCGGGGCTCGACGCAATCAGAGCAGCCCCGATTCGCGGCATCTCCCGGGGAACCAGTCACGAGCGTCTCGAGGTAGAGGTCGCCGTTCAAGCCATGCAGCAGTAGTCGCAAAGATGAGCTGCGCGGCAAACTTGACGTTTTCGTTCAGCGAGTCGAAAATGCAAAGGCGTTCAGGCCAGCAACGCGTCCCCGGGTTCCGGTTATGATTTTGCGATTCCTCGTCATCCTCTGCGGGTCGATATTTTCGCTAGGCTCTTCTGGCATCGCTGCAGAAAGACCCAATCTGCTTTGGATTACCTCGGAGGATAACAATGTGCAATGGGTGGGCTGTTACTCTCACCCCAATGCCCATACGCCGTGCATCGATCAGTTGGCGAGCGATGGATTTCGCTATACGAATTGTTTCGCAACGTCCCCCGTCTGTGGACCGCAGCGGAGTACTTGGATCACCGGGGTCCACGCGGTTTCGATGGGCACCCATCCGATGCGGAGTCGCTATCGGATCCCGCACGGAAAAATCCCTTACACTGCCGATGTACTGAGGCGTAAGGGGTATTATTGCATCAATCACAATA
>JAQWPY010000183.1 GCA_029245145.1 Pirellulales bacterium
CCCTCTTGGTCGGGGCGCCGTTCGGCTACTATTGTATCCTCATAAGTTTGGCGCTCCTTTTTGTAGGGGCGTGCTTGCTCGGATATTGGTTCAGATCATCCGCACTGATTGCGGTACTGAGCGCTGGCTTGGTAACGCCCGTTCTATTTACACGGTCGATTTTAGGGCCACCAAGTTTAGCGCCATCTGGTCTAAATAACCTTATCGCTTTACTTTCTTATGCTGGAATACATCTATTCGTATGCTTGCTCGGCTGGTACATCGGATTTTTGCTCGGCCGATACGCTTGGTGAAATTGGAGATCGCGGCCAAATCAAGCCGAATCAAATTGGAAAGCAATGTAACGTCATGCTCATTGAGCGACTGAAACGTTGCGAAAGTTGCAGGCCGACCCACCAAAAAAACAAGGACTACGGGCATGTTCAGCAGGAAGGCAAGCAAACTAAGGCGAAAGTACTTTCCCACACCTCAAGAATTGATGGTGAGAAAATGGCATGCCGATGGGGGAGATTATGCATTTCGATTTAATTATGACCTGAGCGATCAATCGATAGTCCTTGATCTTGGTGGCTATGAAGGACAATGGGCAAGCGATCTTTTTGCACGCTATCAATGTCCGATTTTCATCTTCGAGCCTGTCGCCGCTTTTGCCAATCGCATCCGCGATCGTTTTGCGAAAAATAAAACAATTCAAGTTCATCAATATGGACTCGGCGACGTTTCCCGCTCGGAAGAAATTAGTATCGCAGGCGATGGAAGTTCAGTGTTTGGAAAATCACGAAACAAAGAAACGATTGAGATTATCGATATCAGCGAGTGGATCGAAAGCAATTTACGCACCGATCAATCGATTGACCTCATGAAAATCAACGTGGAAGGTGGTGAATATGAACTTCTCGACCGACTCATTGAAACTCATTTGGTTGATCGCATAAAAAATATCCAAGTACAATTTCATCAAGTCTTGCCAGACTCTGCTGCGCGTATGGAGCGAATCCAGTCGCAACTAATGAAGACTCATACGCCCACCTACCAATACACCTTTGTGTGGGAAAATTGGAAGCATAAAAACATCCACTAACTTGAGGCCTTATTTATCACACCGCCAATGCGTGGCTTGTAGGCTGCCACTTGCGAGTATCACCACTCCCCAGTCTGCACAACCTGCACAACCGTGATCGTGCGGTATATTCTCACCCGAGCGCAGCAAAACACTGGCCCCTGGCTTGCAGGAAGACGCACCTTGGCCCGAACCCGATTTTTACGATTCACCCTGGGACTGTGCCTGGCGCTGGTCACCGTGTCTGCAGCAGAAGCACAGCGCGGGCTTGGCCTCGGAAAGCGAAATCGGCGCAGTCCACAAGGACTCCCGATGAAACCGATCGAAATGCCGGGTGAAAGTTATCGCGGGCCCCTGCCCGAACTCACCGCCGCACAGCGGACGCTGCGCGATCAACTCAAAAGCGACCTGACCCGGCTCGCCGGCGTGATCGGTGAGCGGAACTTACGGAATCCGGAAAACTATGCTGCCGCCGCCCTGTTTCTGGAAAAGTCGCTCGGCGAAATGGGCTATGACGTCGAGCGGCAAGAGTATCGCGCCGGCGGGCAGGCCTGCGTGAACCTCTCGGCCACGGTCGCGGGTGGCGATCGGGCAGACCAAATCGTCGTGGTCGGTGCCCACTACGACTCGCTCAGCGGCACACCCGGCGCCAACGACAACGGCACCGGCGTGGTGGCTACCCTGGCCCTGGCTCGAATGTTTGCCGGGCAAAAGCCAGCGAGGACGCTGCGGCTCGTTTTTTTTGCCAATGAAGAATCGCCCTATTTTCAAACCTCGCAAATGGGCTCGCTCGTATATGCCAAGGCGTGCCGCGCAAAGTATGAAAATATTGTGGCCATGCTGAGCCTCGAGACGATCGGCTATTACTCGGATGAAAAGAACAGCCAGCAGTATCCCACGCCCCTGCGGGCCGCCTATCCGAGCACCGGCAATTTTATCGCCTTTGTCGGAAACACCGAATCGAAAGAGCTGGTGACCCGATCGATCGGTGTGTTTCGCAAGCAGGCAAAATTCCCGTCCGAAGGGGGCGCGGTGCCGGGCAATATTGATGGGATCGGCTGGTCGGATCACTGGGCGTTTTGGCAGGTCAACTATCCCGCGATCATGGTGACCGATACCGCACCCTTTCGCTATCCGCACTATCACCAACCGAGCGATACGATCGACAAAATTGACTACGAACGCATGGCTCGCGTGGTGAGCGGTCTGGAGTCGGTGGTGTCGGATCTGCTGAACGGTCATTGAGTGCGGAACAACGGTTCGGGATACTGCGCCCGGATGGTACGATACACAGCACCGCATCTCTGCTTTTAAAATGGGGGCCGCCGTGAACTACGATCGCAAGCTGATCCAGCGCGTGATCCACCTCGCAGAACTCAACGTTCGGCAAGGCGGCAGGCCCTTTGCTTGCGTGATTGCCGAGAGTGGAAGCGGAGACATTCTGGCCGAAGCGGCCAACGCGGTTGCCCAGACCGGCGACCCGACAGCCCATGCAGAAATGCTGGCCATCCGGCAGGCAAGCAAACTGTTACGCACCGCCAACCAACCGGTCGACGGCACCAACGGCACCGCCGGAGAGGACATGGCCGGCTACACGTTTTATATCCTCACCATCCCCTGCACCATGTGCATGACCGCCATGGAGTACAGCGGGCCGGACCGCTTGGTCTATGCGACCACCCGCGAAGAATACGCCGCGTTTTATCGCGATGACCGGCGTCATTTTGCCATGGAGACGCTGACCGCTGCCACCGAGCTGATCATCGCCCAAAGCAAACTACCGGTCGAGCAGTGCCCGCACCCCGACGCACTTGGCGCGTATCGACTCTGGCAGGAAATGAACGCCCCGCAATAAGGAACCGCGAGCCATGCAACCGATGAATATCCCGGTCGGTGCCCAAATTATGCTCGGCGCGCCGGCAGAGCCGATGCCGGCCTCGCAGTCGCAGGCGATCGCCCACGCTGTGGCAGAAGTGGAGGGGATTCTCGAAGCGCACCTGCCGCAATGTTACGTGGCCGAGGTGATGCCACAGCCTGCGCAAATCCTGGTCCTCGTCCTCCGCTCGCCCGAAGATGCCGGAAAAGTACTGCGAGAAATCAGCGAGCGATTGCCAACCTGCCTCACAGAGGGTGCCACTCTCGATCTCTGGCCGATCGAACCGGCGCACCCAATCCTCGGCGAGGTGCGCGGAGCTGATTGTCAAATCTATGCCGCCGATCTCCCGGCGAGCTGCAAACCGTGGTGGAAGTTTTGGGCCTGCGGGTGAAGCTGCTGCCTAGGCAGTTGCGTTGAGTAATCGGGCGAGATGCGGATCATTTCCGGAGAAATCATTATTGTTAGAGCGTGTCACTTGGGGTTAGAATCGGCGTCCTGTGAAAGGTTGGTCTTCAGCACTCAAACGCAGGGCCGCGGTATAACGAACAACAACAGGGATGTGCTAGTTGAAAAAAATTTTTGATGCAGTTCGGCAGACGCGACGTCGCATCGTCAGCAAATGGCGAGGAGAGATACCGTGTGCTTCGGGTGCCCTCACCGCGACCGATCTGACCGACGCAATTGGCCGGGGCGATCCGCTCATTCTTGAGATCGGCTGCAATGATGGCAGCCACAGCGAGTGGTTCCTCAAGCTTTTCACACAAGTGGAACTTCATTGCTTTGAACCCGACCCGAGAGCGATTAAGAAATTTCGCGACCGTATCTCAAATGAGCGAGCCGCCGTGCATTGCCTGGCGATCTCCGACCGCAACGGTGAGATCGATTTCCACCTGAGCGATGGGTTGCCGCCGTGGGTCTCGGCCGAAGAATATCCCGAGGGCTGGGATTGTTCGGGATCGATTCGACAACCGAAGCAACACTTGGAGTCCAATCCCTGGTGTACGTTTGACCGAAAGATATCGGTGGCAACCCAAACACTCGACTCGTGGTGCGAAACGAATGGGTTGGCCGATCGTACGATTGATTTTATCTGGGCCGATGTCCAAGGTGCGGAAATCGACCTGATTCGCGGTGCACAAAAATCGTTGCAGCGATGCCGCTATTTCTATACCGAGTACAACAACCGTGAAATGTACGAGGGGCAAGTCCAACTCAGTGCCCTGCTTGCGGAACTCCCCGATTTTGAGATTGTGACCCGGTATACAGATGACGTTTTTCTGAAAAATAAGTACCTAGAGCAATAAATTTTAAAACTGCCGTTCCGGCAAACCTCTTGATGCCGATCTGACGCACTTCTAAGATAGCCTTTTGCGACTTTGGCGGCGTAGCTCAGTTGGTTAGAGCAGCGGAATCATAATCCGCGTGTCAGGGGTTCGAGTCCCTTCGCCGCTACTTTCTCAGCCCTCACGCTATCGGACAAGAATCGCTGCCGTTAGCAACAATCTGCGGAGACGCCTTGCGTATGAGTGGCATCATCTGGCTGGCAAGTTACCCCAAGTCGGGCAACACCTGGCTACGGGCTTTTTTGCATAACCTGCTGGCACCCGGCGACGAGAGCTACAGCATCAACGCCCTTGATCGCTTTAGCCTGGTCGATAACAACCACCACCTGTTTGACCCCTTCATCGACAAACCGCTCGCAGATTATTCCCTCGAGGAGATCGCCCAACTGCGGCCCCGGGTGCACGAGAGGATTGCCCGCCAGGCAAAGGGCACCGCCTATGTGAAAACCCACAATATGCTGGTCGACTCGGCCGGCACGCCGATGATCACCCCGGCCTTCACGGCAGGCGCGATCTATATCGCCCGCAATCCGCTCGATGTCGCCGTCTCCTACAGCCACCACCTCGATCGCTCGATCGATGAAACAATCGACGTCCTCAACCGGGATGGCCAATTGATTGAGGGCGACAACACCAACGTTTACAGCGTGCAGGGTTCGTGGCGACAGAACGTGATGAGTTGGACTCACAAGGCGCACCCCAGCATGCATGTGGTCCGCTATGAGGACCTGCACGAGAGGGCACAAAAAACGTTCGCCGGCATTGCTCGTTTTTTGCGTATCGATGCCAACAAGGCGGCCATCGCCAAGGCCATCGCCGATGCGTCGTTCACAAAACTCAAAGCCCAGGAGGAAGCGAGCGGATTTGTGGAAAAGGCCGAAACCACCAAAACATTTTTCCGCAGCGGTGCGGTCGGTGAGTGGAAAGAGACGCTCACCGATGCGCAGCGAGCGCGCATCGTGGAGGCGAATGCCGAGGTGATGCAGCGGTTCGACTACGAGGGCCGGTAAGTCCGCGAGTCATGCGGTCGGAAGCTGAGGTGGTAGCCTTGAAAAAAAGTATTTGGTGCGTTAAAATTTAATCTCCCACCTAGTGACTACCCTCCCCAAAAACGACCCTCCTTCGGTCGAATCGATGAGCGACAAACGATTCATTCTGAATTCCTCCCGCAGTTCCAAACAAGGAACGCTGATCAATGTGGGGAAAGATTCGGACGAATACAAGCAATTGACCGAGACGATGACCATGGAAGCGGGCGATATGGAGGCGATCGGCCTGGCCGAAGGGCAGCGAGCACTGGTCAAAACGGAATTCGGTGAGTCGGAGTTCACCTGTCAGGCCGGAAAGATCCCGCAGGGCATGATTTTTATCCCTTACGGACCGCCCACCTGCCTCCTGATGGGGGGGGATACGGGTGGTACGGGAATGCCGACTTCCAAGGGGTGGGAAGTGGAGGTAGTTCCCCTGTAGAATGGGGGTAGGATGAGTCGATCCATAGGTTAGTCGCGACGCGCGCTATCCCGCGAAGAATCCCGCGAAGAATCCCGCAAAGAGTCACGCGAAGACAAACCGGGAGAAAGACGTAAAAAAAGATGTCGCATAACGAAAAACAGAACCACGCGAACGTGAATCCCACCGAGGCGCACTTTTCCACTGCCGACGACTCGCCCGAGTTGCCGGCCTGGACCGAAGTCGACCAAGGACGCTTCATGCCCCGCCGGGTCCGTGGCAGTTGCCAGGGCCGGGCCCTTGGCTGAACGTTTACCGTCGGTTCGTCCGGTCCGGACGAAGAGCCCCAAGAAACCACATCCCCAGAATAGGGCTGCCAAGGCCACGCGCAGTCTGCGAGATCATGAGTGCTACCGCCGCAAAAACTGAAACACCGCTGCAGGTCATCGACAATGCCACCTGCACATTCTGCGGTTGCGTTTGCGATGACATCCAGTTGCACCACGATGAGATGCGGATTCATAAGGCGAAGAAAGCGTGCGTGTTGGGGACAGCCTGGTTTTTGAACCACACGGCCGAGAAAAAATACCCCGCGGCGTTGATCGACGGCAAAGAAGCGACCGTGGATGAAGCGATCGAAGAAACAGCACGATTGCTGCACGAGGCCGATATGCCGCTCATCTATGGAATGAGCAACACGACCTGCGAAGCGCAGAAGGAGTGTGCGGCAATGGCAGACAGCTTGGGTGGTCTGCTCGATAGCCACACATCTTTGTGACACGGTCCGACCGAAATCGCCGCTCAGTTGGGTGGCAAGGTAACCTGCACGCTCGGGGAAGTGAAACAGCGAGCCGACTTCATTATCTACTGGGGCGGCAACCCGGCCGAATGTCATCCGCGGCACTTCACCAAATACACGCTCATGCAGAAGAGCAAGTTTCTGCCTAAAGGTCGTAAAGATCGTACGATGGTGCTGGTCGATATCCGCGAGACGAAGAGTGTGAAAGCCTCCGACATCTTCCTGCAGGTACGACCGGGCAAAGATTTTGAGCTGATCACGATCCTGCGGGCATTGGTGAAAGAGCAGCACGTTACCGACGCGCAGATCGCCGAGACCGGCATTACCCGCGAAGTTCTCGACGATCTGGTCGCCCGAATGAAGGCCGCCAAGTTCGGCTGCATGTTCTTCGGCATGGGGCTCTCGATGACCCGCGGCAAACACATGAATAGCGCCGCATTGCTCACACTTGCGGCCGAGATGAACGCCTTCACCAAGTTTGTCGCCATGCCGATGCGTGGCCACGGAAACGTGACCGGGGCCGATGTAATCATGCGGTGGCAAACCGGCTTCCCGTTCGGTATCAGTTTCAATCGCGGCTACCCCCGCTACAATCCGGGCGAGTTCTCCACGGTCGACGTGCTGGTGCGGGGCGATTGCGATGCCGCGTTCATCATCGGGGCCGACCCTGGTGGCACGATGCCGCAACCGGCAATTGATCACCTGAAGCGGATCCCCACCATTGTGCTGGACCCCCATATTACGCACACCAGCAAACTCGCCCGTGTCCACATCACCACGGCTGCTCAGGGAATTGCCGCACCGGGGACCGCGTACCGAATGGACGAAATTCCGATGCCGCTCAAGCCGGCGCTCAAGTCGCCCTATCCGAGCGATGAAGAGGTGGTGCGGAGAATCAATGAGGCCATCGCGAAGAAGCCCTTCTGGATACCCGAAGGCAGCATGCCGCAGATGCTCACCGAACAAGTCTGAGACTGCTGTTCCGACCGTATCGCAAGAGCGGGCAAGCGACTAAAATAGCATTTTTCGTCCACCAGACCGATTCCCGCCCCCCATCCCCCCTGAGTATCGATGCTGCGAATCACCGGCGGCAAAGTTTACGACCCGGCCAATAAGATTGATGGACAGATCAAGGATCTGCACATCGATTCAGACGGGCGCTTATGCGAACCGACCAGCGAGGGACGCTCGATCGATGCGACCGGAATGATCGTGATGCCGGGTGGGGTCGATGTGCATACGCACGTGGCCGGAGGGGCCATCAACTTTGCGCGGGCGATGACGCCGGAAGATCATCGCCGCACGCAGGCCTTTATCCGGACCAAGACTCGCCGCAGCGGCCTGGGAGGCATGGCCCCGACTACCTTTGCCACCGGCTACCTCTATGCGGGAATGGGCTGGACCACGGTCAACGAAGCAGCCGTGCCGGTTCTCTCGGCGCGGCATACCCACGAAGAGTTGGCCGATATTCCGATCGTCGATAAATCGACCCTCACGCTAATGGCCAACAACGAGATCATGCTCGACCAGATGGAGGCCGGCGAATATGAGCGGGCCCGCGATGTGGTGGCCTGGTATATCTGGGCGGCTAAAAGTTATGGCGTCAAAGCAGTGAACCCGGGGGGCGTGGCCGCCTGGAAGTGGGGCGGCGATGCCCGGCAACTTTCCTCGCCGATCGAGGGCTACGACAAAATCACCCCCGGCACAATTGTCACGCAACTGGCGCGCATCTGCGACGATCTCGGCCTGCCCCATCCGATGCACCTGCACTGCAATGACCTGGGTGCCCCGGGCAACATCAAAACGACCCTCGATACGCTCAAACATCTCGAGGGTAGTCGGGCGCATATCGCTCACTCGCAGTACCACGCCTACGGAGGCGACGGATGGGAGTCGATCTGCTCGGCCACGGCGCAACTTGCCGAATACTTCAATACGCACCCCAATATCACGACCGATGCGGGGGCCGTGCTCTTTGGTGATACGGTGACGATCACTGCCGACGGACCATGGCAGCATCTGCTCTATAAACTCACCGGTCGCAAGTGGGGCAACCTGGATGTCGAGAATGAAACCGGCTGCGGAATCGTCCCCTACACCTACCGGCCCAGCAATCTGGTCAACGCCGTGCAGTGGGCATGTGGCCTGGAACTGCTCCTGTTGATTCAAAATCCGTGGCAGGTGTTCCTCTCGACCGACCATCCCAACGGCGGATGTTTCTGGCGGTACCCCGAAATCATCAAACTGCTCATGTCGCGCGATTTTCGCGAAGAGTGTATCAAAAAATTGCCGAGCAACATCAAAAACAAGATCGTCCTGCCGGAGATTGATCGCGAATACACGCTATCGGATGTGGCCACCTCGATGTCGGCCGGTCCGGCCCGGGCACTCGGCCTTAAGCAAAAGGGAAATCTGGGCGTCGGCTGCGATGCCGATATTGTGATTTACGAGCAGGAAGACGACCCGGGAGAAATGTTTGCCCATCCGCGGTACGTGATCAAAGGCGGAGAAGTAATCATCGAGGATGGTGAAATCCGCGAGGCCCCGGATGGCCGAGAATACATTGCCCGGCCCTTCTACGATCCGGCGACAAACGACTTCATGCGGCCACTCTTTGAAGACTGCTATACGATGGCGTTTGACAACTATCCGGTTGAAATGGAACGGGTCCACGGGGCAAGTATTCACGAATGTAAACCAGGTGATGCGTCCTGAGCAGCTATGGGAATCAAACTCACACTCACCCGTCAGCCGACCGTCCCGCTCGAAGCGGAGGTTCTCTCGCCCGACACACTGTCTGATTGCACGGCCGACCAACTAGCAGAATTGACTGTCTATCACGGTAAGCGGCA
Source organism: Pirellulales bacterium (assembly GCA_029245145.1). Classification (GTDB taxonomy): domain Bacteria; phylum Planctomycetota; class Planctomycetia; order Pirellulales; family UBA7805; genus UBA7805. The sequence continues at coordinate 9,380 of JAQWPY010000183.1, forward strand.
ACTGCCGCTGCGCGAGTTTTTCGAAATCGACGGAGAAAAGAGCGACGAGATCGAGATCCACGGCGACCTGAAAAAGGTCCGCTGGATCGGCCGGGCCATGTCGCGCGGTCGCCTCACGATCCACGGTGACGTAGGAATGCACCTGGGCGCCTACATGACCGGCGGAGAGATCAAAGTGACGGGCAATGCGGGAGATTGGATCGGCGCCGAGATGAAGGGTGGTGTAATCCGCATTGCGGGCGATGCAGGGGGCCAAGTCGGTGCCGCCTATCGCGGTTCGCTTGCCGGGATGAAGGGAGGCCTGATCCATGTCACCGGCTCAGCGGGCCTGGAAGTCGGTATGCGGATGCGCCGCGGCATCATTGTGCTCGGTGGGGCCGCTAAAGATTTTACCGGTCTGCAGATGAAGGGGGGCACGATCGTGCTCGGAGAGGGTGCGGAGATTCGCACCGGTGCGTGGATGAACCGGGGCACGATTATTTCGCAAAAAGCGGTGCAGGTGATGCCCACCTTTGCCCTGGCCACTCGACAATTTTCCCCGCCATTCATGCCGCTGCTCAGTCGCAGCCTCGCAGCCCACCGAATCGACCTGGCACTCGATGGCGCCTACGACTTTTACTCCGGCGACCTCTCGGTTCCCGGACGCGGCGAATTGCTCGTCCTTGCGTGACAGGGGTTGTCCCTGAACCGGTTGCCCTG
>JAQWPY010000039.1 GCA_029245145.1 Pirellulales bacterium
CGCGATGGTAGAGATGGATAAACCGTACACCCCGTTCAGCCAGGCGTCTCGCCAATAGACAATTCGAAGCGAAGGAACCATCCCCCGGTATGGCCCCATACATTTCCAAGGTTTTGGCTGATTCATCTGAGAGGTCCATAAGTTCAGGAACCGAGGTCTGCATCCGGAATGCCATTTCGTAGGCGGCTAAACGAGCGTCGACTTCGGGATCCTCGATGACTGCATTGCGATGCCGGTTCAACTTGTGAACCGTATCAATCAAACTCTTTTGTGTTCTTTTTGAAACACCAGCGGGGTTATTGACGTAATGTACTGGATCGCCTGAAGCATGAAATTCAACACCCTGAAAACGACTCGGTAGGAACCCGGCAGCCCACTGTCGTGAGGCAATCGGCTGAGGACTACGACCACCGACACTCGTCATCACGACGAATCCGGGTAAATTATCGCTTTCGCTTCCCAGTCCATAATTGATCCAGGATCCCATGGAGGGACGTCCACTAATTGCCGTTCCCGTATTCATAAACGTGTGCGCCGGATCGTGATTGATCTGTTCTGTGACCATCGATCGGACGATACATATCCGATCGGCTAATTTGGCAGTGAACGGCAAAAAATCACTAATCTGTTGCCCACTTTGTCCATACTTACGATAGCGGGTGAGCGGTCGCTGGCACTTGAGTTCCTGTCCTTGTAACTGAGCAATCGGTTGCCCTTGAGTGATCGATTCCGGCATCGATTCACCGTGTCGCCTCTCGAGTTCCTCTTTGTAATCAAATGTTTCGAGATGGCTGGGACCGCCGGCCATGCAGAGGAAAATGACCCGTTTTGCCCGCGGCGCAAAATGGGGTAAGCCCTCTAGACCCGCGTAGCTTCCGCTGGCCGTTGCCGCGTGCATCTGCGGAGTTTGACAAAGGCCTGCCAGCGCAATGCCCCCGAGGCCTAACGCCGATCGTTTCACGAATGCGCGGCGTCCTTCCAGATGGTGCGTATGTAGATGTGAGGGCATGACTTTCAGTTTCGCGTAATAGTTTCGTGCATATTGAGGATTCCGCGCGCGACCGTCGTCCAGGCAGCTAAGTCAATCGGATCGCAATCATCATTATTGGCATGGAGGCCGATCTGGCACAACTTTTCGGCCGCCTCGGGGTGACGCCGATATTCCTGCCGAGTCTGCCGCAGCAGGTCCCGCAGAAATCCCATCTCTATTGTATCCGGTTTTCGAGAAACTGCCCGCTGAAACGCAAACGCAAGGCGTGCATCATCCGTGGATCCTCCCTCGCGCAATATCCGCTCGGCAAAAACTCGAGCTGCTTCGATAAACGTCGGATCGTTCAATAATACGAGTGCGGCAGATGGTGTGTTCGATTGAGACCGTTCGGCGGTGCATTCCTCTCGCTGAGGTGCATCAAAAGCCCGCAGCATGGGATGAAGAAACTGCCTTTGCCAGTGCACATACAGACCACGCCGCCACTGTCGGTCATCCGCATCTGCATGATAGGTCCGCTCCGGAAAATTCAAGTGTCGATAATACCCCGGAGGTTGATATGGCTTCACACTATCACCCCCCCTTTGTTCTTGGAGCAATCCACTGATTGCCAATGCCGCATCGCGGATGGTCTCCGCCGCGAACCGCGATCGATTTTGCCGTGCCAAGAATATATTTTCAGGGTCCTCTTGCTGCGGCGTTTTCGACCTGGATGAAAGTCGATAGGCCCGAGAGAGGACCAGCGTTCTGACGGTTTGCTTTATATCCCAATTTGCTTCCACAAAATCCAAGGCTAGGTGATCGAGCAACTCGGCGTGACTCGGTGGAACTCCTTGCCCGCCAAAATCGTCCAATTGTCGAGCGAGACCCCGACCAAAAAACAGATACCACAAACGATTCACAAAGACCCGTGAAGTGAGTAGACCACATCCGTTTTCGGGATTGGTCAACCAATTGGCAAGGTCAAGCCGGTCTGCACGTCGTCCATCAGTTTCAATCGCTCCCATAAACTGTGGCACGGCCGGTTCGACGAGCACCCCGCTATCATCGAGCCAGTTTCCACGCGGCAGAATCCGCACGATTCTCGGTTCCACAGCGACAGTGATCATGGTGCGTCGGGCTTGACCCTCAATAGCTTTTTGTTGCTTATCGAGCTGTGCGATGAGGTCTTTGTTTTCTTCTGGCTGTGAAGAAAGCGTCTTTCGCCTTTGCTGAATTGCGTCAAGCTTCTCAGACTCTGAATCCGTAAACACAAACATTTCGGGTTCGCGCTTTGTAGGCACCGTGTTGGAACCCGCAAATGTTTTTTCTTCATCAATATCAGAAAAGAAAGCCGCCATCGAGTAAAAGTCGCGCATGGTAAAAGGATCGAATTTATGATCGTGACATTGGCAGCATCCCATGGTGGCACCCATCCACACCCCGGATACATTGCGAATCCTGTCGGCCGCATAAATTGCCAGATATTCTTTTTTCTGCACGCCCCCTTCATGTGAAGTTTGCAGGAGTCGATTGTATCCAGAAGCAATTTGTCGCCGGATGTTCTCCTTCCGGTCGCTCGGCTTCCGCTCTGCAAGAAGATCCCCCGCCAATTGTTCACGGGTGAATTGATCGAAGGGAAGATTGTCGTTGAAGGAGGTGATCACATAATCGCGAAATGGAGATATATTGTGGTCCTGGTCTCCGTGATAGCCGACCGTATCGGCGTAGCGTACTAAATCCAACCAGTACATTGCCATCCGCTCACCGAATTGGGGTGAGGCAAGCAAGCGATCCACAAGGTGTTCGTAACGGTTGGGATGCGAGTCCCTGACAAACGCCTCGACGACCTCGGGTTCAGGTGGCAGACCGGTGAGGTCAAGGTGTAGTCGCCGGACGAGAGTGATGAAATCGGCATCTTCGGCAGGTACGAGCGACTCCTTCTCAAGGCGACTGCCGATGTACCGGTCTACATGATTCAGTGACCAATCGTGATTGACGATTCGAGGTAAGATGCGCTTCTGAGGCGATTGATAGGCCCAATGGTCATCCCAAGAAGCGCCTTCTTCGATCCAGCGTTTTATCAGGGCGACTTCGCCGGGTTCAAGTTGCTTGCCGCTTTCATGCTTCGGCATCCGTAAATCGGGATCATCGCTGAGAATGCGCAGCAGGAGTTCGCTTTGATCCGGCTTGCCCGGCACGATGGCCGTCTCGCCCGAATCACCTTCGGAAAAAGCTTCTTCCGCTTGATCGAGCCGCAATCCACCTTCTCGGTGTGAGGCATCGGGACCGTGACAGAAAAAACAGTTGTCCGAAAGAATGGGTCGAATTTGAGTGGCGAAATCAACTTGCTCACTCTGTTCTTCGCCTCCGCAGATATCTGTCGCCAGCATGAGGCACGAGCAGAAGAGAAACCACTTCGGCAACAGATGCATCTCGCGACACTTTCACTCGGCGGGCAGGGGGGAGGGCGACTTCCGCTGATATTTTAACCTGACCACCAACCGACGGTCAAACAACCAGGATGCAACAATTATGGGGCATCATTCGACACCAACGGTGCCGCTTCGGCCGGGACTACCCGGAGCATCATCGGTTTGGATGTAGGCCGACCATTGATGGTCGCTTCAAAAAATACTGGTCGTTCTTGAGCCTGCACCCACGGCTCACACGTAATAAAGACATCGCGCTGATTTTCGTTAGCAGGCATCAGCACACCATTGAGTCCAATGTTATCGACATACAATCCGTGCGGCATGTTCCAAGCGGCTTCCTCGCGGCCAAAGCCAATCAACCCCTCATGGTCCCGGCGATCGACCACTAGGCGACATCTGATCGTTTGTCCCGCGGGCACCAGTAAGACGGGCAGTCCCCCACTCTCAAGCGGTTCGTTGTCCAGCACCACGTCGATATCGAGTTTTGGCGGCCGGTCTAATTTGATTGTACCGAGATCACCCAACTCTTCGACAACCTCCTTGCCGTCCACGATACCGCGTGCAGTGATCTGTATTTTTTTGGCATCCTCATCCGAGGGTGGCGGAGCATTCTTATCGGCCTGCACTAACGCAGTTGCTCGATACTGTCCTGCTTCGATCGAGAGAGGATTGGTGATCGAAAATCCTTTAGGAAGATTGGCGATCTCAATTTGAACTGGTCCTTCAAACCCGTCCGTGCGTGTCAGCTTCATATTCACCCGTTTTCCCCCTCCGGGCGGAACGATCAAATTACGATCGAAGCGAAGATGAAAGCCAGAATTCTGAGGACGAAGTCGAAGCTTGTAACGGAAATCAGGACCGCCAGAGCCGCGCACATCCCGTACGCGGACGAGATATTCCCCCGTTTCCGGTGCGGTGAAAGTGAGCCGTGAATCAGAACCCAATTTTCTTTGGCTGTCGTCATCGTTCTCATAGTAAATGGGAAACACAGGGAGTCCGTTTGGTACGATCGATGACTCCGACCGGTGGGCTTCCACGATGTAGCATACTTCACCAAGAGCATGAGAGAGCGGTGTCGTGTCGTAATAACATTGTCTCAATCCGAAGTTGGGATACACCTTAAAACCCGAATCGGGTCCCCGCGGATAATGGTATAACCGAACCACCTCGCCGTTGGCATAAAGATACTGATTGAGCTGCATCTCTCGCCAGTTATGGAGTCGAAAATCATCGATCTGGTTCGAGTTTTTTCCTCGAAAGGTGAAATACGAGTCGCGGACGGCCTGCAATAATACGCGCAATACCGGCTCGCCGTCGGCGTTGAGTATTTCAATCTTTGAATCCAAAGGCGAATCACTTCTGGCAGCATCAATTTCGAGAATCCAGCGTTTTCCGGCTTTGGAGAAGAAGCGATACAGGTCGTTATCGTCACCCTGCCGGCCATCTACCCGATGAATGATACCTCGCGCAACACTTGGAGGTCGTAGTAACTGTGCCTCCTGCGTGCGATCGTTCGGTTCCACTTCCCAGACTTCCTGAATTTGTCCGGTGATCGCCTCCCGTCCACTCCCAGCCTCCGCGTGCAAACCGCTTTCTTGTTTACCTGGGGCTTTTCCTGCGTCTGGGGTGGTCGGCGACCCCAGCGGATAAAATTCTAGGGAGCCATCCATCCGACCGGCAACTAATTGCCCGCCGACTGAATCGATGGCTAGAGACTCCACGGTGTCGGGTTGATGTTCATAGACAGTGCGTTGCTCAAGCTCTGGCATCTCCCAAACCTTGATTGCGCGATCGAGCGCCGCGGAAACAAGTGAGCGTCCATCGGCCGAGTACCGCAGTCGGGTAACGGCCCCCTCGTGGCCGAAGCGAGCGTGGAGCATTGGATTAATCTTTAGTGTCTCACGGGATTCCAACTTCCAGACCCGGATTCGATTGTCTGCCCCAGCGGCGGCAAATTGGGTACCGTCGGGACTGAAGGCGACACTGTATTGTTCTTTGAGCGGTTCACTCCGCGTATCGAGCCGCTCACCGGTTGGCACGTGCCAGATTTTGACCGTGGTGTCCCCGCTCGCGCTCACCAGATTGTTGGCGTCAGGACTGAAGGCGAGATCGAAGACCGGACCATTGTGTCCGGAGAGCGTGTGTCGTACTCGTCCAGACTCTACGTCCCATAGCATGATTTTGTGATCGTAGCTTCCGGTGGCTAATATTTTTTCATCATCGGAGACCACTGCCACGTACACTGTATCTTTGTGTCCGATGAAAGTCTTGATTCGTTTCCCGACAGAAACATCCCAAAGTGTCACCTCCCCCGAACGACCAGAATCCCCACTTGCCACCAGAAGCTTATCGGATTGAGGGGTGAACCGTAGATCGTTTATTTTTCCCTGATGCCCTTCGAGTCGATGGAGCAATTGTTCTTTGTCGAATTGTTTTCCGGAAATCAACTCAAACAGTTCCACTACGTTGTAACGAGCCACCGCGAGTCGCGTTCCGTCCGGTGATACGGCAATGCCTGTGATCGGCTGGGGACCCCGAGTCGCCGCGATTGCAGGAGCCGCGGTGGATTGTTCGGTTTGTATCGAGGGTCCGGCAGCCCCGCCGTCAATCCAGCGGCGCAGCAAGACAATTTCCTCTTGCGTCGGCTTTTTCTCGCCTTCCGGTGGCATGCTTGGCTCGAGCGATCCATCCAACACACCAATCAGTCGACTTGCTTCTGCAGTCTTTGACAAAATGACACCCTCACTGCCACCTTTCTGAAGACTGACGAAAGACTCCAGTGATAAATCACCCTCTGCCTCACGATCGTTGTGACAACCGGTACAGTAACGAGTGAAAATCGGTTGAATCGACTCCCGGTAATTGACAGCTTTTACCGGCTCGCTTCGAAGCGGAACTTCTTCCGCCGGCAAGACGGTTGTAAGCGACAGCATGAAACCTGCTACGAACAGCAGCAGTCTTCGACCAGCGTGTACATTCCGCACGATTTGCATGCTGCAATCCTAATGATTGAATAAAAACTCGCGACTGCTCATTAAACCCCAATACAAATCTTCTATCACTTCTCGTCGCTCAGCATCCTCAGCATTTTCTATAAGCGGGAGCAACTGCTGTACTTCTTTTACAGTCGGTTTTCGCGATAAAGAGGTCAAAAATGCATCATCTACGATCTGTCGATTGGATACTTCCGCAGAAAGTGCCTTTCCCACACAGCTTTCCTTTTCGCGTAGGCGATTGTTAACCGTGTTACCGTTACTGATATGAAGGACCTGCACGAGACTCGGTGTGTTGGTGCGCTCGCATTCGCACGTAATATCGCGCTCGTTCCGGCCAAACGTTTTAAGAAAGGGCGCTAGCACCGCAGAGTCGTAAAGTTCAATTGCCCGGGTACCCTCAGGATATTCTTTTGTTTCAACAATCGCCGACCCGTCGTATGCGAGGTGCGTGAATTTTGCCGGTACTTCAGTAACCTGGGCGATTGCATCGTGTAACACTTCGGCCATTAACCGCCGCGGATAGTAGCGACTGTAAAATCGTCGGTCCGCCTCATTTTCTGCCAGCGCAACACTGCTGCGCTGATAGGTTTCGGACTGCAGAATCAATCGCATGAGCCCCTTGAGATCAAAGTCATGATCGACCAACCATTTCGCTAAGGCGTCGAGCAAACGTGAATTGCTCGCAGGATTGGAAACCCGCAGATCATCGATCGGGTCGACCAGTCCGACACCGAAGAAATTCGCCCATACACGGTTGGCGATCGCGCGGCTGAAGTATGGATTTTCCGGATCGGTGACCCAATCGGCGAGGGCCAAACGTCGGTCCTGAGGATCATCGAACGGAAGGGTCTCCCCATCCAGCGGTGCGGGAGGCTGCGGCTTTCCGGTTCTTGGTTGAACTAGTTCTCCCTCGGGTGCCACATAAAGAGTTCTCATTCCCTGGCCACTGCGGGGATCGCCCCCCCAGCCTTTGGCCCGCACCCGCGCGAAGAGATTGGCCATCGCATAGTACTGGTCGTTGGTCCATTTTTCCAATGGATGGTCGTGGCATTTGGAACATCCGATTGACAACCCCAGAAAGGCGAGGCTGACATTTTCACTCATATCCTCAGGTGTTTGGTGGAGCGCATAAAAATTAGTGGCCCCGTCCGTATAACTGTTCCCGCTAGCGGTGATAATTTGCCTAACTATTTGATCCCAGGGAGCATTGTCGGCCACCTGAGCACGTATCCACTCGTAATACGCCTTGACTGCCTTGGGCCTCAAGCGTCGCCCATTGACTAACAAAAGATCGGACCACTTGTAGGTCCAATAGTCGACAAATTCTTCTCGCTCGAGCAACTCATCAATCAGCGCATCACGCCGCGCTCGATTCGCCTGGAGATCCTCATTCGCTTCGTCTTCTTCACTGTCTTCTTCACCGAGAAATGATCGGGTCGCTTCGAGAGTCGGCAAGGTACCGATCGTGTCGAGATAAGCGCGACGCATGAAGGCTGCGTCTTTGGCTCGTGACGATGGTGCGAGATGGAGGCTTTTCAGTTTATCCAGCACAAGCTGATCGATAAAATTTCGCTTGATGGCTAACTCATACACTTCGTCCTCTACGTGGTAAGGATAAGGCGCCTTGATTTCAGTCAGGACAATGCGACTCGAAAACCATACCGCGATCGCGCCCTGTCCGTGGCCGATCACCTCCACCATCCCCTCATCCGAGACCGTCGCCACCGTGGCATTCGTCGACGAAAATTTAGCCCAGCGGGTGACATCCTCCTCTCGTCCGTCGGAGTAGCGAGCAGTCACGATTAGTTGTTGGCGGTTACCCATTTCCAGTGTGACCGCTTCGGGGAGTACGCGGACAGAATCGAGTTGTGCATCTGCCTCACTCGGCGCGGCTGCACCATCACTGATCCACTTACCCAGCAAGCGGTAGTCTTCAGAGTCGATTTCGAGCCGCACGCCCCCTTTGTGTGGCACACTCCCAGTCGGCTTGGCAAGCAATAAACTCACAGCAGGATCGGCCGGTTCTAAACGCCTTCCTCGAGCTTGCCGGGTGATCCACCAGTGATCGCTTATCGGATCGTAACCACGAAGAGAAAGTTTAAAGCCCCCTTTGCCGGCCAATGCTCCATGACATGCGCCGGAATTACACCCTTGTTTAGCCAAGATCGGCAGAACGTGGCGGCGGAATTCCCACTGAAGTTGCTCATCGGTTCCGCTGACACGGACGGTAGCCTTTGCTTTTTCCCCCACCCAACTCGCCTCAATGGTGGCCTCGCCGTCACCGACTGCCCGCACGCGACCATCCACCACAATCGCTACGTCCGGATCACTGCTCGTCCAAGTAACTCCGCTCGCCACCTGACCGACAAAGCAGTCGCTTGTGTCACGTTTTTCCACGATCACCGATTGTTCGGCACCGGGATACATTAATTGAAAGGAATCCGGAAGAATCACGAGCGATTCTTCGGCCTCTCCCGCTGCTGCAAAAGAAAGGATCAAAAATACGGTGAGAAGAGAGCGGCGCGACATCGTTCCTCTTTTTCTGATTGCAAGAACTTAAAAGAGCTCTTTGATTTCGTGCCGCCCGAAATCGACGATGGGGAAGGGCCGACCTGCCGGTCCGGGTAGTTCGGTTTCCAGATCGAATCCCATGCCGCGGAAGACCGTACCTACAATCTCCGGAGGATCGGTAGGTCGATCAGCGGGAACGCCACCGATTGGATCACTTTGCCCGACTGCTCGGCCCCCCTGAATTCCGCCACCGGCAAAATAGCAGGTAAAACATTGAGGCCAATGGTCGCGTCCACCTGCAGGATTGATCTTCGGAGTGCGACCAAATTCGGCAACACAGGAGACCATGGTCTTCTCCAGCATTCCCCTCTGGTCGAGGTCCTCGATCAACGCCGAGTATGCCTGATCATACATCGGCGCAACGATTTTTTTCATTCCATCGATCGACGTGAATGGTTTGGAGCCGTGGATATCCCAAGTGATTTCATCAAACACCGTGAGGAACGTATTGATTGTGACAAAGCGGACACCCGCCTCGATGAGCCTGCGGGCGAGCAGGCAGCATTGACCAAATCG
>JAQWPY010000017.1 GCA_029245145.1 Pirellulales bacterium
CGTGTCGTAAATTTCCGCTTTGAACGCATCGACCTGCCGCACATAGGTGTGCGTTTCGGTTGCAATTCCCGAGAGGCGGCTCACCACGTTGAGTAGAATGCGTTCGGTGGTCAAAATATCGCGAACCGACCCCTCCACTCGGGCTACCGCCTGCCCTGCTTCTACCTCGTTACCATCACTTGCGTGCGGGATCCAGCGAACCGCCCCGTCCACCTCGCAGAGAATAGTCTCAGCCGCGACGAGTCCGGCAACAATCCCCTTTTGCCGAACCACCAACTCAGCAGCGCCACGACAATCGGAGGGAACGAGACTTACGGTGGTCCAATCCTGTCCTCGATCGAGATCCTCGCGCACGGCAAGCCGTACGATCTGTCGGCAATCGTCCTCGAGTTGCGCATCCCATTCGATCTGCTGAAAGTCGCGAACCATGCGTTCCATGATAACAACTTCTCCCCTTATTTTTCGCGTCGATCCAGACTGCGGCAATCGAGGATCCGTGACGTTGTGCTACGGGCCCCGGATGCCTTGGTAGGCGAGCCGTCATCCGGTAATAATGGGGGACCCTTTTTTGGCCCCCTGCCCTGGTAGTCGCTAGTTATGTCCTTCGAACTCGTCAGTCCGTTTCAAGCAGCCGGAGATCAGCCTGCAGCGATCGATTCGCTCGTTCAGGGACTGCGGAGCGGATCTCGCGATCAGATTCTCATGGGGGTTACCGGATCGGGAAAGACGTTCACGATGGCCAACGTCATCCAAGAAGTCCAACGCCCGGCTCTAGTGCTAAGTCACAATAAAACACTTGCTGCCCAACTGTACTCTGAATTCAAGGAATTTTTTCCTCACAATGCAGTGCACTATTTTGTCAGCTATTACGACTACTACCAACCAGAGGCGTACATCCCCCAACGCGACATATACATTGAAAAAGATGCGTCGATCAACCAACAAATTGATCGCCTCCGACTTGCCACCACCAGCGGCCTGGTAAGCCGACGCGACGTGATCGTGGTGGCAAGCGTCTCCTGCATCTATGGACTGGGTTCCCCGGAAGACTATCGCAACATGATGGTTCATCTCACCCAAGGAGATGTTATCGACCGAGATCAGGTTTTGAAAAGTTTTGTATCCATTCAATACGAACGAAATGACATTGAATTTGCTCGCGGAAAATTTCGCGTCCGAGGAGATTGCGTGGAAATCTGGCCATCGTATGAAGAATTTGCCTACCGCATCGAATTCTGGGGCGATGACATTGAGCAACTATCTCTCATCAATCCGACCAGCGGTGAGGTCATCTCGACAGAAAAAGAGCTTTACATCTACCCTTGCAAGCACTTTGTTCTTCCCGAGGAACGTATTGCGGGCGCCGTCGAAAACATCAAACAAGAGTTAGAGGAACGACTCGACCAATTGCGCGGACATGGAAAACTTCTCGAGGCCCAGCGACTCGCAGCGCGGACGCGATTCGACATCGAAATGCTTCAAGAGGTGGGATATTGCCCAGGTGTCGAGAACTACAGTCGTCCTCTGAGCGGCCGTCCTCCCGGCTCCACTCCGGATACGCTGTTTAACTTCTTTCCTGACGATTACTTGCTCTTTGTCGATGAATCGCATGCGACCGTCCCACAAGTCCGTGCCATGTACGCAGGCGATCACAGCCGTAAGTCGACGCTTGTGGAACACGGGTTTCGCCTGCCGAGTGCCCTGGATAATCGACCGCTCAAATTTGACGAGTGGGAAAAGAAAATTCAGCAAGTCATATATGTGTCGGCCACGCCAGGACCCTACGAATTTGAAAAAACAGGTGGCGAAATCGTGGAACAAGTGATTCGCCCCACCGGTTTGCTCGACCCGATGATCGAACTCTATCCGGCGCGCGAGCAAGTCCCTCACTTACTCGACCAAATTCGGCAACGTGCCGCCGATAAAGAACGCGTGCTGGTCACCACCCTCACGAAGCGACTGGCAGAGGATCTTGCCGCATATTTGAGTGAGCAAGGTGTCAAATGTAAATGGCTCCACAGTGAGTTGGATGCGTTCGAGCGAGTCGAACATCTGAAAGAGTTGCGCGAAGGTGCTTTCGACGCCCTGGTCGGAGTGAACCTTTTGCGCGAAGGACTCGATCTCCCCGAAGTTTCGCTTGTGGCAATCCTCGATGCGGACAAGGAGGGTTTCCTCAGAAGCGAGACTTCCCTGATGCAAACCATTGGACGCGCTGCACGGAACACCAATGCAAAGGTACTCCTTTATGCAGATAAAATGACCGATGCAATGCAGAAAACAATTGATGAGACTTCCCGGCGGCGACAATTGCAGGAAGCGTATAACAAAAAGCATAACATCACGCCTGAAACAATTCGAAAAGAAGTGCGGGCAGGCATCGAAGCGGTTGCCGCGGCCCACGCAAAAGCAAATGCGGCAGCGGGCCGCAAAGAAGAACTCGAAATTGTCACCGAAGAGTACATTCAGGAATTGGAAGCCGAAATGCTTGAGGCGGCCGACAATCTCGACTTTGAGCGGGCAGCCCATCTGAGGGATCGCGTCTCGACCCTTCAAGATTCGATCGGTCGTCCTCTGACCGAAGTGGAGGAAAAGAAGAACTCATCCGGTCGCAAACGGAGGGGGAAAAAAGGGCGCCGGATCCCTCGTCCGAAAAAACAGCCTTAGATCTTCATCCCAGATGGGCCTTGCGGATGGCGGTCAGGCTTCCCAAAGCAGATTTTGGCCGTCCTTGCGCGTCGAACAGCCCCCCATGCGGAAGCGAGTGCGCATGGGCATCACAGAGTTGATCCCACATGATGCCCTGCACCGCTTGCTTGGCCAGTACCACGGGAACGAAATCTCGCACCCACTCTTCCTGGCGAGCCGCAGTCCAGTCGGGCGGCAGGGGCAGCGATTCCGATTTGGCGAGCGGATCGACTCCCTGCCCTCCCGGTACGACCAGGGAAACCAAGAGAGGTATATTCAGTTGTGCCCAACGGTCAAGTTGATGACTGAATTCAATCACGTCGCGAAAGGGGGAGCCATCCGGATGGTAGCCGACCTTGAACTCCAGGCCGACGCCGGAAAGCCCTAAATTTGATCGCACTAACGTATCAGCGAGATAAACTGGCAATTCTCCATCCTGGCTACTCCTCGGGTTGCCCCACGGTTGATCGAAACTGATGATCACGGGCGTCTGAGGGTCAATTTCACGGATTGTCTCCACGATGAACACCGAGAGCCGCATCGTGTCTTGGCGACTAAGCCCCATAAAGCTCTCGGAGTTTGCGCGAGACGCAGCCTGCCATACGTGGAGTCGCCCGCGATACCTCTGAACAACTTTTCTC
>JAQWPY010000046.1 GCA_029245145.1 Pirellulales bacterium
TCGACAATCGGACACCGCTCGCCGCCGACGACGCGGTGATACCACATCCAGGCTTCGGGGTTGATGCCCTCTCCCACGGTGCCGAGAAGCCGCAAACTCGAGAGATCGGCTCGATTGACCCAGTCGTCACCCCATTTGATAAACGCGCGGATTGCCGTCGGGGCGGTGTAGAAGATGGTCACTTTGTAACGCTCGACCAATTCCCAGAATCTTCCCTCGTCAGGCCAGTTGGGTGCACCCTCGTACATCACCACCGTCGCACCGTTCGCCAGTGGCCCGTAGACAATGTAACTGTGTCCGGTGATCCAGCCGCAATCGGCCGTACACCAGTAGACGTCATCTTCTTGAAGGTCAAAGACCCAGCGGCTCGTCATCTTCGTGTAGAGATTGTAACCGGCCGTCGTGTGCTTGATACCCTTCGGTTTGCCCGTTGAACCGCTGGTGTAGAGGATGAAGAGCGGATGTTCGCTGTCGAGTTCTTCCGCAGGAGATTCCTCCGAGGCTTCTTCCATCAGTGCGTCCCACCAGAAGTCTCTTCCCTCCACCATCTCGACGTCGGCTCCGGTTCGTCGCAGCACGATGCAGGACTCGACTGTAGGAGATTTCTGCAGGGCCTCGTCGACCGTCGCTTTCAACGGAAGTTCTTTTCCTCTCCGCCAACCGGCGTCGGCGGTGATCTGCATTTTTGCACTGGCGTCGTTGTTTCGATCGGCGATCGCTTCGCTGGAGAACCCTCCAAAAATCACCGAGTGGACTGCTCCAACGCGGGCGCATGCCAGCATGGCTATGGCCAACTCCGGGACCATCGGCATGTAGATCGAGACCACATCGCCCGGTTGAATCCCGCGCTGGCGGAGTACGTTCGCGAACTTGCAGACTTCCCGGTGCAACTCGGCATAAGTGAGCGACCGCGTATCCCCGGGCTCTCCTTCCCAGAGGATGGCCGTTTTGTCGCGCTTGTCGGTATCGAGGTGCACGTCGAGGCAATTGTGCGAAACGTTCGTCTTGCCGCCGACAAACCACTTTGCGAGTGGTGGCTGCCAGTCGAGGATCTGCTCAAACGGCTCAAACCAATGCAACTCTTCTTTTGCAAGCGAGCCCCAGAAAGCTTCGATGTCTCCCTGCGCCTCGTTCCAGAGGTTCTGATACTGCTTGAGCGAACCGATGTGTGCGCGCTCGGAAAAATCGGCCGGGGGCGAAAAAAGTCTATCTTCTTGCATCACGGTATTGATTTGACCGGCGGATTCACCTGGCATGTTAGGCTCCTGCAAAAAATGAGTGTCAAAACCGGATTACAACAGGTTTAAATTTACTTACCCGATAACAGCGTCTCGAGTTCGTTCGGGTCGGCGGGCGGTTCGGTGAGGATGCGCACCCCGTCTTCAGTCAATGCGAGCGTATGCTCGAAGTGTGCACTCGGTTTGCTGTCGGCGGTCGACATGGTCCAGTGGTCTGCTTCGGCGATGACGCGTTTGGTACCTAAGTTCACCATCGGCTCAACAGCAATCACAATCCCCGGTTCGAGAAGAAAATCATCTTTCGCACGTAGATTTTTGCTGCGGTAATTGGGCACCTGCGGCGCTTCGTGCATGTTTTTACCGATCCCATGTCCGACAAAGTTTTCTACGGTGGTGAATCCGGCATCCCGTACGAAGGTTTCCATCTCTGCGGCAACTTCGCTCCACCGTTCTTTTTGCGGCATTAGGTCGATCGCTATCTGCAGCGTCTGTTTCGTGACCTCGAGAAGTTTCTCAACCTGCGGATCAATTTTGCCGATCGGCAACGTGAAGGCCGAGTCGCCGCACCAGTTGTGAATGCGACATCCGGTATCGATGCTGATCACATCACCTTCTTTGAGTACATAGTCTCCCGGGATGCCGTGCACGACTTGCTCGTTCACGGACGTGCAGGTAACGCCCGAAAAAGCGGGTTTGCCCGGAGTGCTGTTCGGGTAATTTAAGAAAAGTGGTTCTCCGCCGATCTTCTCATAGAATTGTTTCACGGCAGCATCAATCTGGCCGGTGGTGTTGCCGGCAACGGCCAGTTCTTTGGCGATCTGCAGACCATGCCAGACTGCAAGTCCTGCGGGCCGCATCATCTTGATTTCACGCGGTGATTTCAGGTTCAGTGCGGTAGACATGATTTGCTGCTTTTCTGTCGTTCAAAATGAATTCGGTACAAGGGAAGGGGTTCAGTCGGAGGCTATCGCGTCGATGATACCTCGAATACGCTGGGAGACTTCTTCGCGCGTGGCATCACCCTCGATCGAGCGCAGAACCCCTTTGTCGCGATAGAATTCCAGCAGAGGGACGGTTTCCGTTCCATAGACGGTGAAACGCTCTCGCATGACCTCCACCGTATCGTCGCTGCGTCCCCTCTTGAGTAGCCGTTGGGTGAGTACTTTCTCTCCGAGCTTGATTTCCAGGACCAGATCAAGCGTTGTTCTACTTTCGGCGAGCAGTTGGTCGAGCAGTTGAGCTTGTTGTACATTCCTTGGGAAGCCGTCAAGTAAGAAGCCCGATTCGCAATCCGGTTTCTGGAGTCTTTCACCCACTAGGTCGGTTACCAGTTGATCCGGCACGAGTTGGCCCTGCGAGATTTTTTCTTCGGCCATTTTGCCGAGTACGGTACCCTCACCGACAGCTTCTCGCAGCATGTCTCCGGTCGAAAGGTGCGGGACGGAGAGAAAATCGGCAAGCCACTCGGATTGTGTTCCTTTTCCTGCTCCAGGGGGTCCTACGAGTACTAAACGCATGGCACGATTTACATTACGATCTTTCGAGTAGCCCTTTGTAATTTCGCATCACCAGATGGCTGTCGATTTTTTGTACCAAGTCAAAGGCGACACTCACCGCAATCAAGAGGCCCGTTCCACCATAAAAACTGGCCACCATGAAGGGAACCTCCATGGATGAGGCGATCACCGTGGGAATGATGGCCACGACGGCCAAAAATCCGGCGCCGACATAGGTGATACGAACCATGACTTTTTCCAGGTAATCGGCCGTTCTTTTTCCGGGTCGATATCCCGGAATGAAAGTGCCAAAATTCTTCAGGTTTTCCGACATGTCCTTCGGATTGAACGTGATGGCCGTCCAGAAGTAGCAGAAGAAGTATATCATTGCCACATACAGCACGTTGTAGGTGAAGGAATCGCCACGTTCGAACATTGCCTCGAGTTGTTCGAGAATGGTATTTCCTGGAAACCGGGATGCCAGTTGGCTGAAAAGAATCATCGGAATCATCAAGAGGCTGCTGGCGAAGATAATCGGCATCACGCCGGCCTGGTTCACTCGCAGCGGCAGGTATTGCCGGTTTCCACCATAAACTCTCCGTCCCCGTACATGCTTTGCACTTTGCGTGGGGATTCTCCGTTGTCCCTGGGTGATATAGACGACCCCGAAAATGACCGCCACAAAAATGATCGCCATCACTATGAGGTGTTCGATCCCTAATTTTCCGGAAGCGCCGCCGAGTTGAAATTCAGCTTTGTTTAGCAATTGGACCCCTGCGCCGGGCATCCGCGCCAGGATGCCTGCCATGATCAACAGGCTGATTCCATTTCCGATTCCGAACTCATCGATCTGCTCGCCGAGCCACATCAAAAATACGGTACCTGCGGTCATCGTCAACACGGCGGCGAACTGCCATCCGAAGTTAAACATGAAGCCCGATTGCATCGACTCCCACACCGATTCGTTGATCAGTCGCTTCGCAGGTTCTGCGATTTCTTCCGATGCGCTAATCAAGTACCGGAGGTAAAAATAGCTTTGCAGTAGACAGAGCACCACGGTGGCATAACGCGTGTATTCATTGATTTTCTTTTGTCCGCTCTCTCCCTCTTTTTTGAGTTCCTCCAGCGGTTTCCAGACGCTGCCGAGAAGTTGGAAGATAATCGAGGCGGAGATGTAGGGCATAATCCCTAGGCCGAAAATTGTCGCCTGATTCAATTGACTCGCGCTGAAAACGGAAACTGCTTGGAAGATTTCACCCAAACCCCCCTCTTGGTCGAATTTGGCCGTCATTGCCTGCTGATTGACCACCGGAAGTGGAATCTGCCAGCCCACGCGGTAAATTGCCAGAAACAGCAGCGTGAGAAAGATCTTTTGCCGCAACTCTGGAATCGTAAAAACGATGCGGATTTTCTCAAACATGCTTCGATCCGTCCTTGGTCGGTATCAACGGTTTCATCCTTCCTCGGGGACAGTCAGCCGATCCGGAGAGATTGCAACTCCTCCGGTACCTCCGACTACTCGGAGCTTTGCGCGTGTCCCATTTTGTTTTTCACGACCGGTTTCTTTCCGGGCAGGACGGTAACGCTACCTCCTGCTTTTCGAATTTTTTCCTCAGCGGATTGACTGAATCGATGTGCGGAGACCTCAAGCTTTTTCTCGAGCTCCCCGTTCCCGAGTACTTTGAGTATTTCAAAATGGGGAGGGACCAGCTTTTTGGTTCGCACGGCTTCGGGGGTGACGGCTTCCCCGGCAGCAAATGCTTTTTCCAACTCCTCAACATTCACGACGGCGACAACCGGTGCCCAGCGATTATTGAAGCCGCGCTTCGGTATCCGCCGGACCATCGGCATGGTGCCGCCCTGAAAGGATATCTGACGCGAATATCCCGCTCGGGACTTTTGGCCCTTGTGACCACGGCCTGCCGTCTTGCCGTGGCCCGATCCC
>JAQWPY010000045.1 GCA_029245145.1 Pirellulales bacterium
GCCTCGCCCACATGAGATCGACACGCTCTTTGTGGGTGGGGGCACACCGACCTATCTTTGTTCCACTGATCTAGAGCGCTTGCTCCACATTCTTGGAGAATGGTTTCCTCTCGCGGCAGGAGGAGAATTTACTGTCGAGGCGAATCCAAGTGATATAACCGAAAAAAAGGTCGAGGTTTTGCTTCGTGCGGGTGCGACACGTGTCAGCCTTGGTGCTCAATCGTTTTCACCAAAAAAACTCGAGGTACTCGAAAGGGCACATACTCCAGAGGACATCATGCGAGCTGCGGCATTGATCCAACAGTATGAGATGGACTTATCAGTCGATCTCATCTTTGGATCTCCAGGGGAAACCGTGAGCATTTGGGAAAATGATTTACGGATGGCCCTATCGTTGAAGCCCGATCATATTTCCACCTATGGTCTCACTTTTGAGAAGGGATCGATGTTTTATGGCAGGCTGTTGCGAGGAGAGTTAATTCCCGTAGCTGAAAATACAGACTTACGGATGTACGAATTGGCAATCGATACGCTTTCGGCATCGGGATTTGATCACTACGAAGTTTCCAGTTTTGCGCGTCCCGGACATCGATGCCGCCATAATGAAGGTTATTGGACGCAAAAACAGTATTTTGCGATCGGTCCGGGTGCCTCTCGTTTTATCGATGGAACTCGTGAAACGAATCACCGCAGCACATCAACCTACGTCAAACGACTACTGGCCGGATCCTCGCCCGTAGCATTCCGAGAATCTTTATCTCCGGAGTCCGCAGCGCGCGAAGCTATCGTGTTCGGGCTAAGAAGACTCGAGGGAGTTTCCAAAAGCGATTTTCTTACCCATACGGGATTCGATCTTTGCCAACTTCTGGGTGAACCATTGAATCGATTTATTAAAAACGAGTTTCTGATCTTTGATCGAGAATACCTCAAACTCACGCGCAAAGGCTTATTGGTAAGCGACAGCATCTGGCCGGAATTTCTTGCCGACTGAAAATCACCCCAGTCGCTGCAACTCTTTTTCCAAATATTCCTTCGGCAGTAGTCTGCGGGGGATTTTTTCCGTGATATCCTCGCGAATTCCGCGAAAATGATTCTCTTTATATTGCCGTACCTCATCCTCCAGTGTGGCAATCCACTGTGGCAAATCCAGTCCTGCACCCGTGGGCTC
Organism: Pirellulales bacterium; assembly: GCA_029245145.1. Taxonomy (GTDB): domain Bacteria; phylum Planctomycetota; class Planctomycetia; order Pirellulales; family UBA7805; genus UBA7805. Next base: position 1,169 of record JAQWPY010000045.1, read on the forward strand.
TTGTGCCAACTCGTTAATTTGCTCCTCCAGCAGTGGGAACCAAACCTCCTGCGGGGCGGCGTGATGCATGCATTTTCTTAATAGTACTTTCGCTCTGTCGATCTCCAATGGCCTGATAAATCGCTCTTCCAGTCGGTGCGCAATGGTAGACAGTCGCATACCGTAGCGCGTTTCCATTGCCCGCAATTTTCGCATCATTTCGGTCGCTGTTTCGGTAGTTCGCTGCATTATTTCCAGTCGCCATGATTCGGCAGCGCCTATGAAGTCATGCCGCAGCAGAATTTCGTGGACCTGGATAGCGGGCACTAAATTCCATGCCACATGATCGTAACTCGATCTCAAACGCAACATATCCAAAAAATTGTAAAGCATTTCTCCGCGATCAGATTGCGTCGTGGTCCCATTGTATTCTCGGTATTCGCCATAATTTTCCACGATTGCCTCAATAATGATCTGAAGCTGGTTCACTACATGTCGCTTGTTTTCCTCATTGTCCATTACAGAAAAAAGTGACCACATCTCCTGATCAGATGCAGCTACTTTCTCTTCCAACCATAAAGAGACGCCGCGATGTAAAATGGCTCTAAGGTTTCCCAAATGCAGGAACGATTGAGTGAAAATATCATTACCGTGTGCCTGAATGAAATTGACCAAAGTATTCCACTTTTTTTCCCCGTACACCTTTTCCAGTACCGAAAGTCGCAGCGTTTGACTGTGTTCAAGCCATAGTTCCGCAGTGTGCTCTACCAATTGCTGAAGATACTCGATCAGTAATTTGTCCCGAGATTCGCCATCTGGTTGAGATTCACCCTCGGCCAGGTTATTCCAACTTTTCACGCTCATTACGACAGATTCGATCAACTGCTGATTCGAAACATAGAACACCTGATCAAACTCAGTAACACACCCAGGACTCCCGATCTGTGATCGTTCGCTCTCTGCACAACACCTGAGCAACGATAAGGTTTCATTGAGTAATCCCATGCGAGGGAGAATATCGAGTGCCAACTTAAGACTGCGCTGTTGATTTTTCGTTTGGGTTATGTCAACAGAATCCCCCCCCTTTGCAACTGGGATGTAAAGCAGGTTCTGCTGTGGCAACTCCTCGTCATAAAGCGCAGCCTGATTTTTTAACTCGGTAATATCCTGTTTCACTGATGCCCGGATCAGCAAAGCAATGCGATTTTCTGCAGTATTCTGGGAGGTAATGTGATCTCCGACAGCGGCGGACAATACTTGAATTGTCTCAATGTCTGCCAGGCACGCATCGGTAACACGATCAAGGAGCACTTCATGAATTGCGCGATTTCGATCGTATTCCACCAATGATTCTGAATTGGGTAAGGGATGGGGTAAGTCGCATCGTTCGATTGCTTTCAAGAGACTAACAAAACGTTTCTGCCTGTTTGAAGATTGGTCTAGCCAATTTTTGAATCGTTCATGTAACGCTTCTACTCGTTCGCCGCCCGAAGCCATCGCTGTGACGACAACATATTTCCATAATCTCGTCGTGGTGACTAGAAAACCAAGGCGGTCGCTGAGTCTCCGGGCCTCTTCCGCAAGCCCAAATGCATCTTCGCCAGAACCGATAATGGAGCCGTCGATACCGTCGTCTGTACTGTCTCGGTAAACAACTTCATCGTACGCTGCGGAATATATTTCATCGGTCGAATCATCTGTTGAATCGACCGCATTCTCCTCTTCATCGCTGCCTGCATCAGTTAATTCCCAGTCGGGGACCTCGCCATAGATATCTGCATTGGCCTCGAGAAAATCGAAGAATTTTACCACTGTCTCCCAAACATCTTCGGATTCCCGGTCTTTGGAATGATCAAGCAGGCATAAGATCTCATTTAACCAACGATTGGCAACAACATGAAAAAGACTACTCCCATTCTGGAAACTCATGTGATCGTGCCGACTCAGCCAATGCATCAACAAATTCATACCAGCCACAAAATCTTGGTGGTCTAGCAGGGCATTAATGATTAATTCGTACCCCATCGGGGAATCGAGCTGTTCGACAAAAGGTTGCCAAAAACGGACGTTTCCCGCCGTAGCCCCCGCTTGCTGCCAAGCGGCAAGCGCATTGGCCGCCACTTTGGCATCTTCGAAAATAGCTCCGCCGAGTACCGCATCGCCATTCTCCGTCCACTCCGTGGCAAATTGATCCCACCACGAGGCAAATTCGCTAAACGTACTCGAAATATGATCTACCGCTTCTCGATTTTTCTCTGCTGCCGCTACGCACAATCCGCTTGCAAATTGCCCGAATATCCGTTTGACCATTTCGATCAATACCCCAATGCGATGATCTGGAACGCTATTCTCCATCGCGGGGAAAAGACTGAAATTTGAATCGAAACCAATCACATTCCACGGATCAACAAGCGCCCCGCAATCGATGCCGCGCTTTAGTATTTCGACTAACTGTTCTAATTGACTGGCTACATGGGCACTCCGCTCCGGTCCACGTGAAGATTCGATATCGGTAAGTACACATTCCAATGCGCTAAGAATGCGGGTGCTCACCGAAGGCACGGTCGAATCCCGAAGCATGGCCTCCCGGGGTCTGCCGATCCCGGCAAATAGTTCTGCCAAATGCGATTGCTCCAGCTGTCGAGCTCGCCGTCGGGAAAGTTGGCTATTTAAATAGCGCCGCACCCCCGCGAACGGCTGATTCAGTTCGGCAGCCTCCTGTCGTATGTTTGCCGCTAACTTTGCTCCCCAAGGATCTTCGATAGTTAATAGGTGTGCGTAAAACGCATCTCGGCACTCTGCAATGATCGGGAGCAGGTTCCCGAGAGTCACATCAGAGCTATGAGCGTCGGGCCCCCGCCCACTGATGGCCGATGCCATCAGTATGGTGCCCGCGAGCGCGGCGGCAGACTCAGTCAACTTTTGTGCGCGATCTTCGGCCACTGCCGCATGGACCCGCTGCAAGAGAATATCGAGCGTCACCTGCTGAACCACAAATCGCGAAAAGAATCCCCGGTTATCCACACTCAAGGGATCCCAAAGTCCAAACTGATAATTGGGCCTTTTGTTCACAGGATGATCAAAATCGTATGGCCGAGGATCAATGGACAATTCCTGTAAATTTCCTAAATCAAATTGGGCCATCAGGGAAATCGCTGACGGTACCGTCCGTAGGATTTCAAGCGTCTGACAAATCAACTCGGTGTACGTCCCAGAAGCGACGCCCGCATCGCGAATGAAGATGGGCACTGGGCGACACCATTCGTGCAGATAGGGTTCCATTTTTCGGCCATTTTCTAAAACGGCTACAGGCCGATACCCAACGTAATCGTTAAGCTTGTTGATAATTTTTTCGCGACATATAACTTGAGTACCCTGCATTCTATGCAACTCAGACAACACACACTGAAAAGTGACTCCGAGAAAAAACGAACTAAAAAGGAACTCTGCCGACTGATGAAAAAGTAAATCGGCATGAAATTCCAAATACCCTGGTAAAATTTCATCTTCTGTCTTAGAGAGTACCAGTGCTGCCTGTTCGGGCGCTGCAAAATGAGAATTTGTTTGCGAGAGCAACTTGAGCTTCGATTTTAGTAATCGAAACACGCTGCACCATACGTCGGAACTGCTGTTCTCGGAAATGGTCGTTTCAACATGCTGAGTGCAATGCTGATAGATTGTATCGAGTTGTTGAAAGAAATTCGGGTCGTGAGTACCGGAAGAATAATTGAGGTATCCCAGGACGCCCTCGATCGATTGATCTACTTCAGCTTGAGTGATCGCCATGCGTTCTTATGAGGTGAAGTTCCAATGGTGCATCAAGTTCGGCAATACCACTTCTCTCAGACTACCCCGTTTCAATCACGCGGCATATCACTCGATTGCTTGTATGCAGCGAAAACTCTTGCTGAGTATCCCGTTTCGTCGGAAAGTCCAGGGATCGGGCAATTTTTAACATCACAAATCATGGGAAACATATTCAAGAAAAAAACATCCGCCTGAGGTGTGCTAAGGGTCTTATTCTGGATATTTGACTTAAAAACCGGCCTTTTTCCAAAGGGACAATAATTTTGATTAGAATAAATGTTCCGAGCGCATTAGAGAGATCATCGTATTTTCATTTTCTACTTGTTTTTGTGTTGAGCGCATAGTTCCTATGAAACTCTTTTACGCCGTCATCTCGTATTCATTTCTGATACTCGGAGTTGGAATCGCTCTGGGAGAATCGAACATCGCCCAGGCAGATTCCTTAGTCGATACCAGACAATTAGAACGATATGGATTGACGAGACCCTGGTTTACGCAAGTCGAGATGGATCGTGGCCGGGATCAGGTAGAAAGTGTTTTTTTCGACGGAGAAATGATTGCCGTTCAGACAAAACGGGGAGTCATCCAAACAATCGATGGTGAAACCGGGGAAACCGTTTGGGTCACACATGTAGGATCACCACAACTCTTAACCAGTTCTATTGGCGTAGGGCCCCAGCATGTCGCTGTAGTCAATGGATCGCACCTGTTTGTTTTTGATCGTAGCAATGGAAAACAGATCTGGAGTCGTCAACTCGAGGGAGGAGTCATCGGTGGTCCGGGCCTGAGCAAAGAATATGTATTTGTGCCAAAGGTCGACGGTACACTTGAGGCCTACTCTCTCTCGAAACCCAGAGATTGGAAGAATGTTCGGTCAATAAAAGACACCCAATTCTCTATTTGGCATTACAATTCGCACGGCAAGACGATGGTACAGCCAGTGGTTTTGAACCAAACAATCGGCTGGGCCAATGACCGTGCACAATTTTATGTTGCCAAACTGAACCCACTCCAAATTTTATTTCGTGTTGAGGCTTTTGATAATATTGTTGCTCCGCCTGCATATATTGAAGGGCACTTTTATCTCGCCTCAATCGACGGATATCTGCATAAAGTGCATGGGACCTCGGGTGACATCCGCTGGCGCTTTTCGACCGGTGAAACGTTGGTGAACCGTCCGGTGGCGATGGATGGATTTGTCTATCTGACTACCACAAACGGAGGGCTGTATCGTGTGTTAGCGGACGAGGAAGTAGCGAAGGATCGTGGTGCCGAGAAGGAAATAAACGTAGCGGGCCGGTCTCCGATGAAAGAGGGTAAAGAGGTGTGGTTTGCGCCGAATGTATCTCAGGTTTTGGCAGTACATTCGGATAAGCTTTTTGGAATGGATCGCAAGGGCAATCTGCGAATCGTGGATAATGAGAGTGGTAAAGTGCTAGGAACGATACCCACCCACGGAATCTCGCTTCCGCTCACTAATCACATCAACGATCGTGTCTATCTGGTGACCTCTAAGGGACTGGTGCAATGCATCCGCGATATAAACGCCGTCAGCCCGGTCATTCATGACGAGAAAGGCAAAAAAACTATCACCAAAAACGATGGAGAGAACGAGGAACCTAACGACTTGGAATGAAAGGGAGCCATACTCAACCGGCTCCCGATTGACGCGAATACTCTTCTCAAAAAGTACATCTCGCATCGCTTGGTAAGCACCAAAGCATCTGTAGGTTATCTCTTGCGTACTTCATGAGCTTTTGATTGAAATTGTATAAATCAGGATTATTACTGAGTGGTTTGTCTCAAAAGAGACCCGTGCATTGAGCCCGCTACTTGACCAGACACTATGTCTGGTATATCAAAACCTCCTTCTATTCCTTCAACGTCCCCCATATCAATGTCCGATCCTCTCATTCAGCGCGCTTTAATCAGTGTCAGCAATAAAGCGGGCATTATCGACTTTGCCTCTGCGCTGATTCAAAATGGTGTCGAAATCCTCAGCACCGGGGGGACGCGCAAACACCTACAAGATGCAGGGCTTGAGGTTCGGGATCTCTCGGAGTACACCGAGTTTCCTGAAATGATGGGCGGGCGATTAAAAACTCTCCACCCACGCGTACATGGAGGAATTCTCTGTCGCCACGATCAACCCAATGAGATGGGGTTGATCGCAGAGCACGGCATTCTTGCGATACCGCTTGTCGTCGTCAATTTATATCCGTTTGAGGAAACGATCGCAAAGAGAGATGTCACGCTCGAGTTGGCAATCGAGAATATCGATATTGGTGGGCCCACGATGATCCGCGCTGCGGCTAAAAACTATCGCTTCACCACGGTGGGCACCTCGCCCGCTCAATATGAAAGCATCATTAAACAAATTGAGGAAAGTCATTCGACTCAGCTTCCACTTCGTAAGCAACTTGCTCTTGATGCCTTTGCAATGACTGCCCGATATGATCGTGCAATTTCCCGATTTCTTTCTGAAAAACAGTTTTCCGCTTCAAACTCCGAAACGATACCAACCGACGCAAATCAGCCGCCGGAGTCATTTCGCCAATCGCTCGTGCGAAAAGCCTCACTACGCTACGGTGAAAATCCTCACCAGGAAGCGGCACTCTATGAAGCAGAAAACCCGCGGAGTGACGACCTGATTGCCGCTCAGCAACTTAATGGAAAAGAACTCTCTTATAACAATCTTTTGGATCTCGATAGTGCGTTACAACTCGTCAAACTTTTGCCCGGTCCCTCTGCCGTTGTAATTAAACACAACAATCCATGTGGAGCATCTTCTCAACCTTCGCTCCGCAAGGCGATCGAATTCGCATTTGAGGGAGACCCGGAAAGTGCCTTTGGTTCGGTCTTGGGATTTAACGAAGAACTGGATCAGGAGACCGCCGAGTTTTTGGTCGAACCAGGTAAGTTTGTCGAAGCGATCGTGGCGCCTGACTTCACACCGGCGGCCATCAAAGTGCTTACCACTCGACCTAAATGGAAAAATAATGTTCGTCTCATGAAAACCGGTCCGCTCACTCGCGGCTCGAGTCGTTTTGAAATGCGATCTGTTTCTGGCGGGCTACTTGTGCAAAACAGTGATACGCTTCTCGAAGACACTTCTCAATGGCGAGTGGTGACCGATATTACCCCGACCGATTCGCAGCGAGAGGATCTCCACTTTGTCTGGACGATCGTACGCCAAATAAAATCAAATGCCATTGCGATAGGAAAAGAAACGTCACTCTGGGGCAGCGGTGCGGGACAGATGAGCCGGGTCGATGCCGTCGACCTTGCTCTGCAAAAAGCCGGAGATAAATCGGCGGGGGGTGTCTTAGCGAGTGACGCTTTTTTCCCCTTCCCCGATTCAATCGAGCGGGCGGCAACCGCTGGGATTAAAGCCATTATTCAACCGGGGGGTTCGCGCAAAGATGAGGAAGTGATTGCTGCATGCAATCAACATAAATTATCGATGATTTTCACAGGACAACGCCACTTCAAGCACTGATACCCCATAGAACCCATGCCCACGATTCTCGAGGAGATTGTTGCGACCAAGCAAAAAGAGATCGCCTCTTCGCGCAAAAGTGTTTCCGAGCAGCAACTTCAGCGATCCATCGCGGATGCTCCGCCCATCCGTGATTTTTTTTCCGCCCTCGCCTCACAGGAATCGATCGCGCTGATTGCCGAAGTAAAAAAAGCAAGTCCTTCCGCAGGCATCCTTCGTACCGATTTTAACCCCCGGCAGATCGCCAAAATTTATTGTTCACATGGCGCTACATGCCTGAGTGTACTTACCGACTCACCTTATTTCCAAGGTTCTCTCGAGAATCTGTCGGCGATTCGCAAGGATATTTCGGTCCCTTTACTACGAAAAGATTTCATCCTTGACCAATATCAACTTCTTGAAGCTCGTGCATACGGGGCAGATGCCGTTTTACTGATCGCCGAGTGTCTGGATGATTGTAATTTAAAAAATCTCTTTAATCGAACAATCGATCTCGGGATGACTCCTTTGGTCGAGGTTTACGAACGGGAAAATCTGGAAAGAGTCTTATCCATAGGCGCAACATTGATCGGAATCAACAACCGCAATCTACACGACTTCACAACCAACATTGATCACGTTCTCAAGCTACGATCGGAAATACCAGATGATTGTCTTGTCGTAGGAGAGAGTGGAATCCGCACCCGAGAAGACGTTCAACGGCTTGAGGCTGGTAAAGTGGACGCGATGCTTGTGGGAGAATCGCTGATTCGCAGCGAGAACATTGGCAATGCCGTAGATATTCTCCTGGGAAACTAAGATCACCGCTCATGCGGCACACCAGAAATTTCCCGCTAAGAAGAAATAATACCTTGGTTCTCCTGTAATGCACCGGTTTTCAAACGATGCTGTAGGGGTTCTACCTCAAGCGTGTTTTCACGAACTGCCTCCAGAGCGCTTACTACTGCACCGATACCTTGAAGTGTGGTGACACACGGAACCCCACCTGAAACACACGCCGCCCGAATCTTACCCTCGTCGGTCCGGGCCCCCTTACCGCTCGGGGTGTTCATGATGAGTTGTACATCTTCGTTCGCTAGATAATCCAAAAGATTCGGATGGCCTTCTTGAAGTTTCTTGACAACCTCGACTGGCACACCGGCTTGTCGTAAGTTTTCTGCTGTTCCCGGAGTCGCAAGCAAATCGTATCCGAGGTCGCAAAGTCGCTGGGCTAGAGGCACAATTTCCTCTTTATGTCGTCGAGACACACTCACAAAAATTTTCCCTTGCTCAGGAACCACAACTCCGGCAGCCAATTGTCCTTTGGCAAATGCCGCTGGAAATGTCGAAGCAACCCCCATCACTTCTCCGGTACTTTTCATTTCTGGCCCAAGAACAATATCGACTCCTGCAAATTTACGAAATGGAAACACACTCTCTTTTACAGAAAATTGTTCTGTTTTCGGATCTGATTCATAGCCCAAACTGACCAGCGAAATAGAATGGTCCATGACTTCGCCCGCCATAATCTTGGCGGCAATCTTGGCCGCTGGCACACCCGTTGCTTTTGCAACAAAGGGAACCGTTCGACTCGCCCGTGGATTTGCTTCGATAACGTAAACGTTTTGTCTTCCCTCCTCCGTCTTGACGGCAAATTGGATATTCATCAGCCCCTTAACTCTCAGTTCTCTGGCCATCGCCTCCGAAGCACGGCGAATTTCCTGGACGACGTCCGCACTTAGGCTGTAGGGGGGGAGTACACAGGCCGAATCACCCGAATGCACTCCAGCTTCTTCAATGTGTTCCATCAGGCCGACAACGATTGCAGTTTCGCCATCGAAAATACAATCGACATCCACCTCAATCGCATCTTCTAGAAAGCGATCAATCAGAACCGGTTGCCCGTCTGCTGCAATAAAAGCTTCCTTCACATACTGATCGAGTTGCGCCCGGTCGTAGCAGATTTCCATTGCACGGCCCCCGAGTACATAGCTTGGTCGAACGAGCGCGGGAAATCCAATCTTGTCTGCTTCGTTCCGTGCCTGTGCGAGGTTTCTCGCAATGCCACTTGCGGGTTGCTTCAACTTCAAGCGGTCAAGAAGTGCTTGAAACTTTTCGCGATCCTCTGCTGCCTCAATGGTTTCGACCGAAGTGCCGATGATAGGAACCCCTGCATTGTGTAAACCACGGGCAAGATTCAGAGGGGTTTGTCCGCCAAACTGAACGATAATGCCGTCTGGCTGGACGCGATCACAGATATTGAGAACATCCTCGGTCGTCAGAGGCTCAAAAAAAAGTAAGTCGCTTGTATCGTAATCGGTGCTTACCGTTTCAGGATTTGAATTTACCATCACCGATTCAATTCCAAGCTCCTGTAGCGCAAAACTCGCTTGACAGCAGCAATAATCGAATTCAATCCCCTGTCCAATGCGGTTAGGGCCACCCCCAAGAATCATGATGCGCTTTCGTTCGGGGGACTTTTCGGGAGTCTCATCCTCCTCCTCATACGTCGAGTAGAAATAGGGAGTGAAAGCCTCGAATTCGGCTCCACAGGTGTCGACCGATTTGAACGTAGCAACAATCCCCATTTGCTTCCGATGTTCGCGCACTTCATCATCGGTCGAATGCCAGAGGGTGGCCAGCTGCCGATCTGAAAATCCTGCCTGCTTTGCGCGGCGCAAAGTTGTCGGATCAACCGAAGCGATCGATCCCAGCTGACTCAACTCCTCCTCCATCCGACAAAGCTCGGCAATCTGTGAAATAAACCATGGGTCGATCCCCGTAATTTCAGCGACCGCTTCCTCCGTCATGCCACTTTTGAGCGCGTAGCGAATGTACCAGATACGGTCTTGATTCGGCCTTGCAATCTTTACCCTGATCGCCTCGGCCGAGGGCTGATCCTCCGTGGCCCACAAATCGCGGCCGTCGCAACCAATACCGAATCGCCCTACTTCTAAACCACGCAAAGCCTTCTGAAGCGATTCCTTGAATGTCCGACCAATCGCCATCGTCTCGCCAACACTTTTCATTTGTGTGGTTAGAGTCGACTCGGCTTCCGGAAATTTCTCGAACGCAAATCGGGGAATCTTCGTCACTACGTAGTCTATTGTCGGTTCGGAACAGGCCACCGTTTCGCGAGTAATATCATTCGGCAGTTCATATAAGCGGTAGCCAACTGCTAATTTAGCGGCAATTTTGGCAATCGGAAAACCGGTCGCCTTCGACGCCAGCGCACTGGAGCGACTCACACGCGGATTCATTTCAATCACAATCATCCGGCCGTCTTTCGGATTGATCGCGAATTGAATGTTCGACCCTCCCGTTTCTACCCCAATCTCGCGAATAACGGCCAAAGACGCATCACGCATCCTTTGATATTCTTTGTCTGTCAGCGTTTGCGCGGGCGCTACCGTGATGGAATCGCCCGTATGAACACCCATCGGATCGAAATTTTCAATCGAGCAAATGATAACGACGTTATCATCCACGTCGCGCATAACCTCCATTTCATATTCTTTCCAACCAATAACAGATTCTTCAATCAACACCTCGGTGACGGGAGACTGGTCCAGTCCATCGCGTACCAGATGTTCAAACTCCCCTCGGTTGTACGCAATACTAGAACCTGATCCTCCGAGCGTAAAACTCGGTCGTACAACACAGGGAAGGCCAACCTCTTCCAGAACTTCTTTTGCCTCATCCACTGCAGTGACCGTACGACCACGACACACATCCAGGTGGATCCGCTCCATAGCCTGTTTGAACTGCTCTCGTTCTTCTGCCTTGGCGATCACATCGGCACGGGCTCCGATCATCTCGACCTTGTATTTTTCTAAGATGCCGAGACGATCCAAATCCATCGCGAGATTGAGACCTGTCTGGCCACCAAGAGTAGGCAATAGCGCATCGGGACGCTCACGTGCAATCACTTTCTCGACCATTTCGGGCGTGAGCGGTTCGATGTACGTTCGATCTGCGGTCCCCGGGTCGGTCATAATCGTGGCTGGATTCGAATTCACCAGCACGACTTCGTAATTTTCTTCTCGCAAGGCTTTGCAAGCTTGCGTTCCGGAATAGTCAAATTCGCACGCCTGCCCAATAACGATCGGGCCCGACCCAATGATCAGAATCTTGTGTATATCATCGCGACGCGGCACCGAGACACTCACTTTCTTTCAAAAACAGGGAGGGGAAACGCGGTTGCGAAATCCAAAATTTCCCGAAAATACCACGCAAAGGGGTGCCAATTCAACCAGTGGTGAGCAGCTCGGAGGCGTGGAAAGGCTTCCATGCCAACCGCTTGCGGCTCAGGCGAGAGACTGGAAGGAAAACCGAACACTCAGAAGATGAGGCCACTTGTCGGGATTCTCCACAGACTGAAAGCAACAATTGGGGGTACCGTTCTGGGCAAACCGCAGGGTCGTTCGTTGACACCTCGCCGTAACCCTTTTACCATAAATGCCTTGTGTTCGCCTCAATCGAGAACAACCCGCCTTTGGGGATATTCACCGTGTCCACTCCCTCGCGTAGCGGCGTTTTTGGCAGTCCGGCAGACGACCGGACTGTTCAGTTCACCGAAAGCATCAGCTACGACCATCGTCTCTATCTGCACGATATTAACGGTTCTATCGCCCATGCCCAAATGTTAACCAAGGTTGGACTCATCAATGAGGCGGAATGCCAACAGATTGAGCAGGAACTCCACACCATCCGCCAAGAAATTGAGCAGGGGAAATTCGAGTTTTCAGCTGCCAGTGAAGATATCCATATGGCGATCGAGCAGAGACTCACCGAGCGGCTTGGGGATGTGGGACGAAAACTCCACACGGCCCGCAGCCGAAACGACCAAGTTTCGACCGATCTTCGCATGTGGGTGCGAGAGGCGGTAGGCCAACTCGATGAAAAACTGCTGTTACTTCAGGCCGCCTTTTTGAGCCAGGCGGTCCAGGCAGAGGATCTCATTCTGCCGGGCTACACCCACCTTCAACGTGCACAACCTGTGCTGGCCGCGCATTATATGCTGGCGTATTGCGAAAAATTCGAGCGCGACCGACAGCGACTCGCAGAGGTGCAATCGCGAACCAACGTACTTCCTCTTGGCACGGGCGCCGTGGCTGGTACGAGCCTGCCGATTGATCGGGAAATGGTTTGCAGACAATTAGGTTTTCAAAGTGTGGCATCCAATAGCCTTGATGCTTCAAGCGACCGAGATTTTGTCCTCGACTTCTGTTATGCGATTGCGATGATTGGAACGCACCTGAGCGGATGGGCCGAGGAGTGGATTCTATGGTCTACTTCTGAGTTCAATTTCATTCAGCTTCCGGATGCTTTCTGTACATGTTCTTCGATGATGCCACAAAAGAA
>JAQWPY010000057.1 GCA_029245145.1 Pirellulales bacterium
GAAGTGCAACCCGTGACGTGCGCGGGCAAGCAGTTGTTGGATACGACTCAGCTCTTTGCACTCGTTGATCGCCGTGCCGATAAAATTTTCCAAAAATTGCACCACGATCGCCCGGCGCTTGCGGCCGGACGGGCTCGGTCCACTCCGCCAGGTATGGGGTAGCAGGGGCCCGAGCAACACGAGATCACCTTCACGAAAATCGGCAATGTGATCGCCGACAAAACGCCGTCCTCGACCGGCCGTGATGAGTGTCAGCTCGAATTCAGGATGATAATGCCACTCGAAATGGAACTGTTTTTCCTGACGCACAAAGGCTCTGAGTGAGGCATCGTGGGGCTTCGGAACCTTTTCGAGCAACGGTTGCATGGGGGCGCCGGTTTCTTTCGTTCGTTTGACGCGAGGTCAATTTATGTCACAGACTTTCCCGAACTCTAAGTCGTTTGCTGAGTTTTCCACGGTTCCCCGCGAATGCATCGAACTAAAAGGTCCGCCTCGATACCCACCGTATCCGGGGCCTCTAAGGTGACACGCTGCTTTGACTCAGGCTGAGCAAAAAAATCGCGTAGCGTTTTCTCAATCGCTTCGGCATCACCCCACCGATAGGTAATCACCCCTTCGGGATGGTCGCCGGTGTTGTCGGCAATCACTGTCGTTCCCAAATAAATCGATTCGCGGATTGAGGAACTCGTACCTTCCTGGCGATTGGATCGCAAGTAGACCTGGGACCGCCGGAGGAGACTCAGAAAGGTATCGTGACTCACGGCTCCCACGATGCAGCTCGATGCATCGAGATTGTATTTTTGGAGTTTACTGCGGAGCGCTTCGTATGCCCCTTTGGCCCCGACAATGACCAGTCCCTGGTTTGGATAGGTTTCTTGAAGTCCCGCAACGGCTGCGAACAAGGAATCGATCGAGTATTCGGGGCGGACCTCCAAGTATGTAAAAATGAGTGGTGAGTGCGATTCGACAAAAGCCTCGACCTCAGGTGCGAGCGGCATCGGCTCTGCTGAGATGTACTGCTTGCTGAAAGGGGCAATTGGAACGACCTTTTGTCGATCAATCGAATACTCGACGATCAGGTCTTTGACCTCGGGATTATTGCAGATGATGAGTTTCGGTATCGCAAAGAGCAAGCGTAAGATCGGAGCCATCCACCGCGATTCGGAGCGAGGAAAATAAACTTGTTTCTTTCCCGCATGCAGCGTCAGGATCGGACGACGCAGCATCAAGAGACTGAGTGCATAGGCAATACCCGAGAGAATAAATCCCTTGCGCGAGCTGCCATTGGCATGCATGTGAATGACGTAGCCGCGGCTGAGGTAGCGACAAATTTTGCGAATGTACTCCCAACCGCTGCGGACACACTCGTAGTCGTCGCTGGGGATGCGGCGATTTTCGCCAAGATTCAGTGGTACGCAGGAGTGGCCCGCCTCTTCCAGCGCATGCCGCACAAAATAGAGCCGCGTACCCCAGCCACAAAAAGGGGGTGGGTAGAGTCCGATTTCGAGTATCTTGACCGGTCGATTCGCTTCTGAGTTATTCATTATTTTGTCTGCTTCCGCACCGGCAGTGCCGATTCGTCACGGCACGCCGACCCTTCCCCGCGAACGCGCGTCAGTGGCTTATCCTAGAAATGTACACATTCGTGAATGTCTGACGACGGACATTTATGCCACTTTTTAAGATTTTAACCCGACGGACACAGCCCGGGAAATCCAGGCGGTGTAAAAAAGATCGAGATCTCCCGAGAGAAAACCGGTGGAGAGGCCCAGTGGCCGGCATTCGTAAAAATCGCTAGAAACGGTGGCAGGCGTTCGCCAAGAGGTCTTCCACAAGGCGGATCCAAGCTGCGGGCCCGCTCGCGCAACCTGACGAGAAATAGCCTGACGCAATGAACGCCACGTTTCGTCGTTTTCTCCTGATCTGTTTGTTCGAAGCGGCGTTGGGGGTAGTCGCCTGGCTGGTGGGCCTGTTGGTCGGTTACTCGCCGCTGGCCACGCTGTATTGGAGTTGGGAGAGTCTCCTCTGGGGCGCTCTCGGTACGGTTCCGCTCATCGGCGGCCTTCTCTGGCTCGAGCGGTCCGAGGCAGCTCCTTTCGTCAAGATCCGTCGGGTGATTGAGGAGATCCTCGTGCCCATGTTTTACGGCTTCGCACTCTGGCAGTTGGCCATCGTGGCCTTGCTGGCCGGAGCGGGCGAAGAGATTTTGTTCCGTGGGTTGATTCAAGGTGGTCTGGTCTCGCTGCTGAACTTTTTCAAGCTACCTGCGGCCAGTTTTTTGGCGCTGTTGCTTGCGAGTCTTTCGTTTGGGCTTTTGCATCCGTTGACCAAGACCTACGCCCTGCTTTGCCTGCTCGCCGGTCTTTACCTGGGGGGTGTTTGGCTCTGGAGCGACAATTTGGTCGTTCCGATCCTCATTCATGCTTTTTACGATTTCTTTGCCCTCGTATATCTTCTCGCGCGACGAACTCCTCCACCGGCCGCTTCGCACCAACCGGCTGTCGCAGCGATGATGGAGAATCATCACTAACATTTTAAGGGGCGAACCTCTGCTCGGCCATCTCAGCAATCGTCTTGCCAATGCTGATCGAGGCGGTCGCGGCCGGTGAGGGGGCATTGAGTACGTGGATCATCCGCTCGCTCTGTTCGATGCAAAAATCATCAACCATCGCGCCGTTGGGTTGAAGTGCTTGTGCGCGGATACCACTTCCGGCTGCGACGACATCCCCCATTTGCAATTCCGGAATCAAGCCGCGTAGCGAGCCGACGAACGCCCGCTTGGAGAGCGAGCGGGCCATTTCACCCATCCCCATTTTCCAGTGCTGAAATATGAGCCGCCAGAAGCCGCCGAAGCCAAGCGTTTCGAGAGTATCGCGTGCAGAGACCGAATATTTGCCGTATCCCTCGCGGGCCAGGGCGAGGACTGCATTGGGTCCTGCCTCGACCCCACCGCCGATCATCCGCGTGAAGTGAACGCCCAGAAAAGGGTACCGCGGATCGGGGACCGGATAAATCAAATTTCGCACCAGATCGGTTTTCGATTCGACCAGTTCGTAATAGTCACCGCGGAAGGGAACAATCTTGATTTCAGGATGCTCGCCGCACATTCTCGCCACCCGATCGCTCTGCAGGCCCGCACAATTGATCAGATGCTTGGTTCGTATTTCTTCCTGCCGGGTTTCCAGCACGATCTCGCCGTCGCGATTCTGCACGCCACAGAGCCGCCGATCTTTGCGGATCTCTCCGCCGGCTGCCGCAGCCAACTCGCCGAATTTTTCAGCCACCTGCACATAATCGACGATGCCGGTCTGCGGGACATGCAGTCCCGCGACGCCGACCACATGTGGCTCGTATTCCTTGAGTTCTTCGCCCTCGAGTCGCCGGATGCCGGTCAGTCCGTTTTCTTTGCCTCGCTTGAGGAGATTTTCCAGAGCCGGTAACTCCTCCTGTTTTGTGGCGACCACAATCTTTCCGCAGTTGTCGTGGGCAATGCCGTATTCACTGCAGAAGCGGTACATCGCTTCGCGACCTTCCGCGCAATTCCTCGCCTTGCTCGATCCGGGCTTGTAGTACAGGCCCGAATGGATCACACCGCTGTTGTGTCCCGTTTGATGCGCCGCGAGCGACCCTTCCGCCTCGATCAACAGCAGCGACCGGGATTTTTGTTTCTCGGTGAGCGCAAGAGCAGTCGCGAGTCCGACGATGCCACCGCCGATAATTGTGATGTCGTAGGTGTGCGGCATGGGACTGCTTCAATCAAAAGAGTGAGTCTGTTTGCAATGTATTCTAGTGGTCTTCGCGTGAGTTCCCAGAGCGTTTCATTTTTCGGTACTCTCGGTCTGCCTCGCGACCCATGCGGCAACCGCGCGTGCGGCTGTGGGCATCCGCCGCGCCGATTGCGGGTTCTCTAAACCATCTGCCAGCGAGCCGACCAATTTTCCAGCATAGGCCCCATAGTGCTGCTCGGGGAATTGCTCGGCTAGGTAAATCAGGTTCAGCGCAGATATCCCGTTTCCTGAGGGCAAGACACTATCGGTCTGTTTTTTGGCCCGGGCGATGAGTGTTTCGTGATCATCCGAGGTGAAGAAAAATCCCGAGTCTTTTTCGTCCCAAAAAAGATCGATCTGGCGGTCCGTCAACCGGCGGGCCTCTTGGAGCCATCGTGGGTTCCCGGTCGCCCGATGCAGTGCGATGAGGCCGTCGACCAAAAACGCATAGTCGACCAGATAGCCATTCAGTTTTGCGCTTCCATCTCGGTACGTTCTTGTCAGTCGTCCGCCCGGTTGTTGCAGCGTTTCGAGTACGAAGTCTGCGGCCTGCTCTGCCGCCTCCCGGTAACGCGGAACGCCGAAGATTCTTCCGGCATCGGCGAATCCCCGGATCATCAGGCCATTCCAGGCGGTGAGAATTTTGGTGTCGGTCAGCGGACGTTTTTTTTCGGAGCGTGCTTCGAGCAAGCGTTCCCGCAGCGGGCGTATTTTCGCTACAAGTTTTTTGGTCGTGAGATGGCGCTCTGCCGCCAAACGGTCGAGGCTGTCCGGCAGTTGCAGCACATAGTATGCATGGCCATCGTGATTAAAATTCGGCGGCCCGGAAAAACTGTAGAGCGGTGCAAGCCAAGCAAATGACTCTGGATCGAGTTGTGCTTGTAATTCCTCTTTCTCCCAGCGGTAGAACTTGCCCTCCTCCGCATCCGTTTCCGCGTCGATTGCCGTGTAAAATCCCCCCTGTGGGTCGCGCATTTCCCGCAAAACAAAGTCGAGCATCTCCTCGGCAACGCGGCGATAGGTCGGATTTTTAGTGAGCGAGTATGCCTCTGTGTAGACCGAGGCCAATTGCGCATTGTCGTAGAGCATTTTTTCGAAGTGGGGAACCCGCCAGAAGCGATCCACGCTATAGCGATGGAACCCGCCTCCCAAATGGTCCCGAATGCCGCCCTCCGCCATTTTATCGAGCGTGAGTGTGAGCATGTTTTCTGCTTCGCGATCCTGTGTGCGGCCCATGCGGTCGGCCAGATAGAGCAGTTCCGGGGGACTGGGAAATTTCGGTTGATTTGCAGGGAAAGGCGGGGATCCGAAGCCGCCGTAAGTTGAGTCAAACTGTTCTCGCATCGACTCTTTGACCTGCTCGACCTGCGAGGCGTTTGGGGTTTGCGTTTGCTCCTTTCGCTGCTCGCGAAGGACCTGTTGTACGGCCGCTGTCAGACGCCGAGCCTGCTCGACCAATGGTTCCGGTTTTTCTTTCCATAGCTCGGCAATGCGGGTGATCAACTCCAGAAACCCGATCCGATCGCCGCGATCCCCTTGCCGTGCGGGGAAATAGGTTCCCCCAAGAAAAGGCAAGCCTTCGGGGGTCATGAACACCGTGAGTGGCCAGCCCCCTCTACCGGTGAGCAACTGAGTGGCCGTCATGTAAATATCATCGACATCCGGTCTCTCTTCGCGGTCGACTTTGATGCAGATAAAATGTTGATTGAGGAAGGCGGCGATCTCGGCATCCATGAACGACTCGCGCTCCATCACATGGCACCAATAGCAACTGGAGTAACCGATCGAAAGAAAGATTGGTTTATTCTCTTTTTTGGCCTTCGCAAAGGCCTGGGGACTCCACGGGTACCAGTCCACTGGATTGTGGGCGTGCATCAAAAGATAGGGGCTCGTTTCGGCCGCGAGGTGATTCGCTTTCGCCGATTTTCCCTGCGGGCCATTTTCTCTCTCGCGTGCTTGGCCCACATCATCTTTCGCTGCCGCGGGCGGGTCATCAGAGCGGCAGGCGGAAACAAGGCTGAAAAAGAGGCTAGCAACCAAACTGCACGCAACCAGCCTCAAACGAGCAGCGGAGTGATCGTATCTTTTGGTGTTCGAGTTCATGATTTGCAGAGAGTTGAGCGGCAGCGACGAGTAGGCTCCTGACCCCTATACGTTACGGAGCTGTGCGGGGTTTGAACACAGGCAGAGGGGAACGTTCTTGCAAATGCGCAAAAAAAAGCGGCCCGGCTTCGTAGGAAACCGAACCGCCCAGGATGACTAGCGTACGCCCTGGCCGCAAGCAGTCAGAGGCAAGACAACTCCCCCAAGACGTACTAGCCGCAATCACACGTTTCCGGTGCCGCGTCACATCCACAACTGGGCTGACAGGGAACCGGGCAGCACACTTTGACCGGTACCTGTTTGCAGACCACTTTGGGAACGCAACGTGTCACTGTGTAGGGAACTCTTTCGCACACGCATTTCTTACATTTGATCTGCTTCGTGTAGTGTACAGGTTTGCAGACCGTGTACGGCACCATTTTGACGCACTCCTCCTTGACCATGCGACAGCAGGTGTAGGCGACTTTTCGGGTGCGCGTCTCAGGCACCATTTTGCAGACCTTGTAGCAGCAGGTCTTGACCCGTTTTTCGGGAACCATGCGGCATACCTTGTAGGTGCAGGTTCTCGTTTCGGGGACCATTTTGCAGACCTTGTAGCAGCAGGTCTTGACCCGTTTTTCGGGAACCATGCGGCAGACCTTGTAGGTGCAGGTTCTCGTTTCGGGGACCATTTTGCAGACTTTGTAGCAGCAGGTCTTGACCCGTTTTTCGGGAACCATGCGGCAGACCTTGTAGGTGCAGGTTTTCGTTTCGGGGACCATTTTGCAGACCTTGTAGCAGCAGGTTTTGACTTTTGTCTCACGTACGTACTTCACGCATTTGACACACTTTTGTTTGACTTCCGGGACCCACACTTTCTTGCAAACTTTGCGAGGTGGACACTGGACTTGGACCTTTTTGCAGCACCCCGGCTTATAGCAGCAGCGGCAGCGGCAGGAATCCCATTCCCAGGTTCCCGGTGTTTGAACGCATTTGGTAACGACCGGCCCCGGACAACAGGTGACTTGAGTTTCCCAGTGACCGCAGCTGACGTTGACAGTCTTTGTGTAATGTACTGGCTTGCAGACGGTGTAGCAGACGTCCTTGGTTCGCGTTTCGTAGACCGGCTTGCAGACGGTGTAGCAGCGAGTCTTGGTTTCGTAGACCGGCTTGCTGACGGTATAGCAGACGTTTTTGGTTCGCGTCTCCCAGACCGGCTTGCAGACGGTGTAGCAGCGAGTCTTGGTTTCGTAGACCGGCTTGCTGACGGTATAGCAGACATTTTTGGTCCGCGTTTCCCAGACCGGCTTGCAGACGGTGTAGCAGCGAGTCTTGGTTTCGTAGACCGGCTTGCTGACGGTATAGCAGACATATTTGGTTCGCGTCTCCCAGACCGGCTTGCAGACGGTGTAGGTGCACGTGCGGTACTTGGTCTCATAGACCGGCTTACAGACGGTGTAGCGACACTCGCGATAGCAAGTTTCGGGAACGTACTTCACGCAGTTGATCGTTTTGGTTTCCCAGACTGGCTTGTAGCACGTCTTGTAACAAGTGTACTGCTTCTTTTCATAAACCACTTCTTTGCAGGTCTTCATAACCGTATGGCACTGTTGTTTGCAGCAACCATAATCGGCAGAGCAAGCCGACGGACGGCAGCAGCGCAGTCGAGCCGCGCCGCAGTAACCTGCTTCGGTGGAGCGGCCAGCAAGGAGCGTCGCCGCAGTAAGAATTGTGAAAGTTAAGACGCGATACATGGATTTGCCTCCGGGTACGATCCGTGCGCTGGGTAGCACGAAATGTCTGGTGTGTGTCATCCTGTGGCCAAAGAGCCTTTGCCTCACAAACACCTCAAAAAACGCATATATCCTTATGCGGGAACTTTTACTAAACGATTGATATTCACTAATTAACCCAGACTGCGAATTTAGGGCAATCTAGGTGATTTATATCGTCACAATAAAAAGGTAGCTTGAGATATAGCGGATATTTAATTTGGGAAATAAAAGTAGAATTATTTGTCCACGCGGTTTGTAAAAGTCACTGTGTACTCAACTTTTGCAACGATAAGGACTCGATCTTCCGGCTAGGACGATTCTCGC
This sequence comes from Pirellulales bacterium, assembly GCA_029245145.1. Lineage (GTDB taxonomy): Bacteria > Planctomycetota > Planctomycetia > Pirellulales > UBA7805 > UBA7805. Next base: position 7,949 of record JAQWPY010000057.1, read on the forward strand.
GGATTGCGGGGTAGTGCCTGTTATGTTGCCTCCCGGGCGATTCGATGCGAGCGGAAATCGACTGGTCGGCGATCTTGCTCGGCCTATCGCTGCGGGGGAGATCCCTCGACGGAGTGACGCGGCGGGACGGGCCTTCGCCGAGTCGCCGGCCGCGTGATGCGAGGGGACGGATGCAATAAAGCGGTTACTGCAGAGAACTTGTGTTAGATAACGATGGGCGGCAAACGAATCAGGTTGTGATCTTTTGCAAGGTGCCGTAGAGTGGCAGCCCGGGTTTCGTCGGTGTTTGTGTGTCGGGGTGAGCGAGATGGCCAATTCGAATCGCAAGTCCGATGAAGAAATGACCTTTGCTGCGGTCCCGAAGGCGGTGGTCAGTCGTCTCAGCCTCTACCTTCGTGAACTGCAACAATTGCTGAGCGAGGGGAAGGAGACGGTGCGTTCGGGGGAATTGGGAAGTCGACTCGGTTTCACCGATGCCCAAGTTCGCAAAGATCTCACCTATTTCGGCCAGTTTGGTTATCCCGGGATCGGATATCGCACGGATGAACTGGTGCAGGCGATTCGTCAGATTCTGGGTACGGATATCGAGTGGCGAGTGGTGATCGTCGGGATCGGCAACCTGGGCCGAGCACTTTTGGGCTATAAGGGGTTTTCCAGTCAGGGTTTTCAAATTGTTGCGGCAGTGGATGCAGATCCCAAGAAAGCCGGTTTGAAGGTGGAAGGGGTAGAAGTCCACCCGATTGAGCAGCTGGGAAAGGTCGTCAAGCGATGCCGCGCTCGCCTCGGTATGGTGGCGGTTCCGGCAGCGGCCGCACAAAATGTGGTCGATCAACTGGTAGAGGCAGGGGTGGAAGGAATCGTCAATTTTGCACCCATGACGATCAATCTGCCCGAGCATGTCAGTCACGTGGGGGTCGATCTGGCGAGCGAATTGGAGCAGATTACCTTTGCGGTCGCCAAGCGGTGGCACGCACAGCAGCAATTGTAAACTGGGAGCCTCTGCGCGGAAGTTCGTCACATAGAGCCATTTCGCGATAGCGGACTTCCCGAAAGTGAGCGGCTGGGATATACATTCTGGGGTAAATGGTACGCATTGCCCGGTGGTGTAATGGTAACACTGCGGATTTTGGTTCCGCCATTCCTGGTTCGAGTCCAGGCCGGGTAGCTTGAGTTCTTTCCCCTTCGACGCCTGCCGCCCCTGCTAGCACTTTGCGACAGGCGGAAGTGGTTGAAATGCTGCAACCTGCCCGTTTTCCCAATCTTCGTATGTTTCCCGATGCATCGTCGCGGTAAAATGCGAGTGCGAGACAGCGACGAACTCTCAGGGGAGATGGGTCGCGCGTGCCGCATTACAACAGCGAGGCCTTCATGGCGAGATCGATATGGGATTCCCTTCGGGCTCACTTTCGCGCCCATCCCCGACTGAAAGTAGTCTGCCTCTCGCTTCTGCTCGGTCTCCCCCTCGTGCTGGTGTTGGCTGGGCCCTGGATTCTCGTCGAAACGTCGTTGCGACAACAACTCGTCTCCTGGATTGCCCCGCAGTTCCAAGGGACCTGTACGATCGGTAAAGCATCGCTCGGCTGGTTTTCAACCGTTGAACTGAGGGATGTTGATGTGATGAGTCGAGAAGATACTCCCCTGCTGAGCGATGCGGAAATTACATTGGATCGGACGCTGCTGGAATTACTTTTTGAAGGCATCGACGGCGCGACACTCACGATCGCTAATCCACACATTGATCTGGTTGCCGATGACCGCGGTACGAATTGGGAGCGCGCCCTCGCGCCACTGCTCTCCAAGTCGGATGCGGGCGATTCGGTACCCGCAATCACGATCCAGTTGCAGCAGGGAACGGTCGACATTTATGGTGCCGATCGGCAAACCGGTAGGCTGAGTCAATGGAACCTCGTGGCGCAAATCCGTCCCGGCGAGGTGTTACCCCTTGCTGTGGAAACATCGGCAACGATCGCTTCAACGCATGCCGCCGATACTCCCGGCCAGATTTCCGCGGTGCTTCGTTTTGCGCCCGCCGGTGCGGCAGACTCGCCAACGGGTGAACTGACGTGGGAAACCACCGGCGTCCAGATGGATTCGATTGCACCGATCCTGCATCAACTGCTGCCGAAGGCGCAACTCCGCGGCCGGCTTACGTCCATCGCGACCCTCGACTGGCAGCGGGATACCGCGCGTGCAGAGATCAAACTGATGGGGCACGATTGTGCCTTTCAATCGCCTGAGGTTCTCTCCGGAGAGACGCTGGCCATGCAGCAGGGAAACCTTGAGGTCCGAGCAACTCAGCAGGGGGCCACTGTGAAGGTCGATCGATTGCGTTTTGGTTCGGATCTTGCCGAGTTTGATCTTACGGCACTCTGCCATCACGAATCGCAATCGAGTGGCGAGGAGATAGAAAGATTGCCTCTTCGATTTGAGGCAGTGCAAGCGCGAGGCAGCGTCGATCTTGCACGGATCGCGGCCCAACTCCCGGTTGCCTTACGTCTACGTCAGGGGACACAAATCCGATCGGGCCAACTTGAATTCTCAGTGGACCTCGCCGCGGCGGAGAACGGGAGGCGTTGGCAAGCCGACGTGACCGCTTCGGAACTGGCGGCCATCGCCGACGGTCGCCCGCTCCGCTGGAAACGACCGATTGCTATGCAGTTAAAACTCCAGGAGACAGGTAATGGTCATTGGCGAGGTAACGCCGTCTGTCGCAGCGACCATCTCGCGATTCAGGCAACCGGGTCGCCCCGGGCAGCCACACTTGCTTTCCAAGCCGACCTGACCGAGTTGGCAAGGGATATCCAGCCTCTCGTCGATTTGGATGGAATGCAATTGGCCGGCCGGATGCAGGCGAGCGTCGACCTGACGCGCAAGGATTCGGGTCGCGTTGATGTCGATGGGCAAGGAATCATCGAAGCGTTTGACCTGCGATTGGCCGAGGGAAAAGAATTTTCCGAGCCGCGGATGACCTTAAGACTTCAAGGGCAGGCAAGCATGAAGGGAAATAAACTCGTTGCCCTGCGCGAGGCTCTCCTCCGCGTGAACTCTGCACAGGATCACGCGGAAGTGAAACTTGCCTCGCCCGTAACCCTGGCGCATCTGTTGACCGGGCTACCACTCGAAATTCGCGCCGGTGGAGATCTTGCTTCCTGGCATGATCGGGCATCACTCCAGCAAGTATTTTCGGCAGGCCCTCCGGAGGGAACTTTCAATACGGAATTACAGGGTCGGTTTTCCCTTGCCGAAATCCAACTCGATCGCGGTGAGATGAAGATCAAGAATCTCAAGCTGCCGCTCGAGTCAGGTGTACTCAAACAACCGGATCTCACACTCACCGGCCGCGGAGGATGGAAGCAGTTAGGCGGGGAGTTTACCGATTTGGCGATTGGCATCCGCGCACCGGCGTTTGCGGCCTGGACCGAGAAGATGAATATTCAAATCCCCGACGGCGGTGATGTATCGACGCAGCAACAGCGTTTGCCCGTTGCAGATGGCACCCTCTTTCTCCGCGGAGACCTCGCCGCATTAGCGCCACTGCTTTTGAATCGCAGTGGGGCTGCGGATTTTTCGGTGACGGGCCGCGCCGAGGGGAAATTTGAATTTGAAACCGAATCGCAGAAAATCTCACTCACACCGCATCTTGCAATCCGACAGTTTTCCTTGCAGAAATTGCAGCAGTCAAGCGGTCGCGTGGTGGATCGGGGAGCAACTGCGGCCGTACAGCCTACGAGTCTCACCCCTGTCTGGCAGGATCAGGAAATTTCATTGAACGGGCGGATCGTTTACGACACTCGGCAAGACCAAATTCGCATAGAACAGTTGGCAGCAGGATCGCGAGCCCTCGGGGTGAGTCAGTGTACGGGGACCATTACAGGCCTTGCTGGGCAGCCACTCGCCGATCTGAAGGGCGAGCTCTCATACGATTTGGCGACAGTGACCCGCATGCTCGAAGGCCGCGGTTTCGACGATCAGCTTGCGATCGTAGGCAAGGGGAAACGCCCATTCTTCTATCGCGGGCCTCTGGCTTTCGATCAACCTCAAGCTTCCGGGGCCGATGGGGCCTGGTGGGGTGGCATCGAAGCGGGGGCCGGACTTTCCTGGGACTTTTTTCAGGTGCTCGGTTTGCGCGGAAGCCGAGGAGATTTTCGAGCGGAGTTGACCAAGGGCATCGTCCGCGGTTCGCCGATCGACATTTCCTTTGGTGGAGGGCAACTTCGCACCGTGCCTTTCGTACGCTTTGATAGCGGTCCCCCGGTACTGCTGCTGAGTCAGGACACGCAGATTTCCAGGGCGTTGATCACCGAGGAATTATGTCGCGATTGGCTGCAGTATCTGGCTCCGGTCATGGCCGATGCAACGCGGGCAGAGGGGCAGTTCTCGCTCCAGTTGAACCGGTCGGTGATTCCGGTCGAGACACCTCGGGCCGGAACTTTGGAGGGAACGTTCACTATTCACGAAGCAAATATCCGGCCCGGCCCGGTAACTCGCGAGATTGCCAACATTGCGGCGCAAGTCGACGCATTGATCAACCGGCGACCGACTCCCAACGAACCTGCTTTAAAGATCGATCCTCAAGAAATTCCGTTTCGCATGGTGCGAGGCAGAGTGGAGCATCAAAATTTTAAAATCGAGGTAGGCGATGTGATGGTGAGGACAAGCGGGTCCGTCGGATTAGATCAGACCCTGGATCTCGTAGCGGAAATTCCCATCCGTGAAAAATGGGTTCAGCGCGACCCGGTACTCCGCAGCCTGGCGGGCCAAACCCTCAAGGTTCCTATTCGGGGCACGGTTCAAAAACCGAAGCTCGATGGCAAGGCGATTGCACAGTTGAGCAAGCAGATGTTGCAGGGCGCAGCCGGAGGGGTTCTTAACAACGCGATCGAACGCGGGCTACAGAAGGGACTCGAGGAGTTGTTCCGTTAGCGTCGGCATGAGGCGGTGGTGAAGAACAAGTGACATCGCGGGAAGTGGCTGCCGATTGCCAATCGCCCGCTCGATGCGGTAGACTCTTGGGGGTCGCAGCGGTTTCTTCTTGGTGCGACATACTTTGCCCTTCGGCTTATTTTTTCATTGGCATACGTCTCACCTCGCCTTTCGCATCATTGAGTCATGTTTGACGCACTTCAGGAAAATCTATCTGGCGCGTTGCGGTCGCTCCGCGGCCGTGGAAAGCTTACCGAAGCGAACATGCGCGAAGGACTGGAGGAGGTCCGCGCCGCACTGCTCGAAGCAGATGTCAGTTTTTCCGTCGTTCGGGACTTCATGGAACGGGTCACCGAGCAGGCGGTCGGGGAGAAGGTCCTAAAAAGTCTCGACCCGAGCCAGCAACTCGTCGGTATCGTCAATCAGGAACTGATCGAATTGATGGGGCCGGTCGATCACGACCTTCACCTGCGTAGCGGTGTGACCACGTTCATGCTTTGCGGCCTGCAAGGTTCCGGCAAGACGACCTCATGCGCGAAACTTGCTCAGCGGATCCTGGAACTTGGCAAAAAACCGATGTTGTGTGCGGCCGACTTACAGCGCCCAGCGGCAATCGACCAATTACACATCCTTGGTGAACAGATTGGTGTCCCCGTTTTTTCACAGCGGGAGATGACCGACCCCGTGACGGTCTGCCAAGCAGCGCAGAGTGAAGCGAAGCGGGAGGGAGTGGACGTCCTGATTCTCGATACAGCGGGTCGCCTCGCGATTGATGAAGAATTAATGGCAGAGTTGTCCGCGATTGACCGCAAGGCGCAGCCCGATCAGGTCTATCTGGTGGTCGATGGGATGACCGGCCAAGACGCGGTCAAAAGTGCCAAGGGGTTCAATGATGCGTTGGAGCTTGACGGCTGCATCATGACCAAGCTGGATGGCGATGCTCGCGGTGGTGCGGCACTGTCGGTAAAGCACGTGACCGGGGTGCCGATCAAGTTTATCGGAACGGGAGAACACATCGATGGGCTCGAGGAGTTTCATCCCGATCGCTTGGCCGGACGGATATTGGGGATGGGCGACGTGCTTTCTTTGGTCGAGCAGGCGCAAAAGAAATTCGACCAGGATGAAATGGAGCGTCAGGAAGAGCGCTTGCGGAAGGGGGAGTTCACCCTCGACGATTTTCGCAAGCAACTGTCTCAGGTGACGCGTCTCGGTCCGATGGGCAAAGTGATGGGAATGCTCGGCATGGACGGGGGCATGGCGGACATGATGGAGGGAGCCGATGTCGAGCAGGACATGAAACGACTTTTCGGCATCATCGACTCGATGACGCCCGAAGAACGGCGCAATCCGATCAAGGTCATCGACCCGGAGCGTCGTCGCCGGATTGCAGCGGGGGCCGGTGTCGGAGCCGGCGAGGTCAACGATCTGGTAAAGCAATTCGACAGCATGGCCGGAATGATGAAGCAAATGGCCGGCAAGGGCATGCGAGAGCGGATGAAGATGGCAAAAGAGATGCAGGCCCAGGCTATGGCAAATCCGGGTGGCAAATTGGCGAAGACCAAGCAGGGGACCGGAAAGCGATTGACTAACAAAGAGCGGCAAAAGCTGAAAAAACAGCGGGAAAAAGAGG
>JAQWPY010000082.1 GCA_029245145.1 Pirellulales bacterium
CGAGAAGTAAACGTAGGGGCCCGATTGTGGCGTCCGGCCCCCCCAACCACCGACACCGATCATTTTATTGTACGCCTCCCAGTCGCCGAAGGAGTTGTCGGCCGCATGAATGACAACAAATCCGCCCCCACGACGAACAAACTTTTCAAAGCGGGCCTGGGTCACCTCGGGCCAGGGTGCGGCTCCGTAACCAAAATTTGAGAGAACGACGTCGTATTTAGAAAACTCCGGCTTAAAATCGGGGTCCGTCTGCGGAGTCTTGGTCGGAAAGGTCTGAACCCCATCGATCGCGTACTCCTCCGCCAGTTTCCCTCCGTTGCTGGTGAAGCGTGTTCGTTGGATATCCACGTCAAACCTGCCCGTTCGCTCCAAATAGTCCTTCATCATCGCCGTTGTTTTCGGCCAGGTTCCGTGGTTGTTCTGACCATCGACGATCAATAATTTGATTTTTTTCTCTTGCTGCCCACCCTGCGTTTCCTCCGCGCCCGTCGCGCGTTGGCCGAAGCCCGTAATCGCGACCAATAGAAGTGCGAATCGAATCGGTCGAACTGCTGTAAAAAACGAGATGCTGGTGCACATAGAAACGACCCCGATCTTCTGACCTGAAATACTTGGCTCAATCATTATAAAACAGGAATCGACACGAACAAGCTTGTGGGGAATTATCGCGAGGGAAGACGCTGAAAGAATTGCTGCATCGACTCATAATAGTCCGGGGGCGGCATTTCATTGTGGTCTCCACCCTCCATAACAAAAAACTTTTTCTCCTCTCCCTCCACACCTTTTGCCACCGCAAACAATCGTCGGCCGAGTTCGATCGGCACGATCCGATCGTCGCTACCGTGATATTGCAGCAGCGGGCCTTCGTAGGCCGGCAGTTTGCCGATGGAATCGAACTTTGTGCGGAGCAACCACCGGTTCGGAAAAAATGGAAAGCGAACACTCGCCACATCCGGCAAATCGGTGAATGTGCTCTCCAGAATGAGCCCGCGGGCGCCCTCGTTCGCCGCCAGATCGACCGCTACGCCACCTCCCAGCGATCGACCCAGAAGCACAATTTCCTCCTCGTCGATGCCGGCCCGCTGTGCCAGTTCGCTTCGTGCGGCCCGCGCATCGGCCAGAACCCCCTGCTCCGACGGGCTCCCCTCACTCCGCCCGTACCCCCGGTAGTCGAATAAGAAAACACTCGCGCCCAGTTTTACGAGTTGCCGGGCCACACCGAGCCGTCCCGTAATATTGCCCCCGTTTCCGTGACAATAGAGGAGATGAACGCGGGGATCGGGATGCTCGAAATACCACGCGTGCAGGCGGGGCCCATCGGCAGCTTGAAAGGTCACGTCTTCGCAATCACTCCCGGACGGTCGCCACGCATTGCTGCCATCATATTTCCGGGGATGAAAGATAAGACGCTCTTCAAAAATCGCCACGACGCATACCACTCCCACCAGCGGAAAAACCAACAAGTAGCCGTAACGCCAAAGCACCCGGAAGATCCTCCGCCGCAACGGCGAAGATTCGCATTCTTTGACCTGCTGAGACAAGGCAGAACCCCGCTTCGCTCCTGGCGCTCACGCCAGGCTACAACCTGCCGGCCGTGAATCTTACTGTTCGCGGATCATAAAGTCCGCGTCAGTAAAGCCGTTGTTGAATTTCAGATTCGTATACGTGTATTCCTCGAGCACCGGGGGTGGACCACCCGGTTGCGTGGGCCACAGGTACGATTCGAGCCGTATTGGAATATTCAATTCATCGTCTACGAAGATCCTGGCCTTGTGAAATTCAAATTGTGGAAGCTTCGGGTGAATGATCTCGGTTACCGTACAGGTACGGCCCGCGACTTTCGCACCCTTGTACTGCTTCACCTCACACTGCGGAAACTGCCGATCGCGAATTCCTTCATTGATCAACTGTTTCGTCAAATTGACGAAGCCGGCATTGGTGATCGGATACCTCTGGCCAGCCATCGCAAAAGGTCCATTCGGATCAAGATAGTAGGGGCCAAACTTTCCCTTCAACCCGATCGGCTGAGCGATCATTTTCCCATCGTTCTGCCCCTCGACGTAAACCACCTGTTGCCCCTTCACGTCTTCTGGCCCGAGAAAATACATGTAGACACTGAACGGATTGTGCCGGACCTTCATAAAAATCTGCTCGTACGGCAACAACTTTCCGTCCACCAGCTCTCTCTTGGTGAACACGCAGCTGTAGTCTTGTATCTTCTGCTGCATGGTGACCAACCGCTGGCGGGCAAGGTTGATCTCCGGATCGAGCGGATGTGCCGCTGTACCCGGGGTCCCTGCTGCGGGGCCGACCGGGGAGGCCTGGGGCTGAACCGGGGGCGGCTGCTGACGCTGAAGTGCCGGGGATTGAAACGTGGGTGGCTGCGCGGGCGAAGCGGGCTGGGTCTGAACCGGTTGCTGACGCGGTTGACTACTGGGAACCTGTGCCGAGACCCTCCCGATCGACACATCAAGCAGTGCGAAAGGAGTCAAAGCGATGAGCGACAAAAACAGCCTTCGGCGAACGGGGGCATCCATCTCCAACACTCCAGGGGCAGGCAATTGAATTCAATATTCGCGTGGTGGTCCCCCACAAAGGGAGCCCAAACCCGCGGCAGGGAATTCTAAGGAATCAGCCGCCCGGAGACAACAACGACTCTGTGTCTTAAATGCAAGATCTCGGGCAAGCTCACCCCCCGGACCCCGAATATATCCGCCTCTTTTTGCGTTTTGGCCGCAAGGATGCTAGCGTTTCACGAACTTGTACTGCGGATTCTTAGGATCGAAATCCGCATCGGTGAAGCCATTATTCAATTTGATATTCACATACGTGTACTGCTCGACCAGCACCGGCTTGCCACCTTTCTTGTTGGGCCAGAGGAAGGCCTCGAATCGCACCGGCATCTCGAGTTCGTCGTCGATAAAGATGCGTGCCAAGTGATAGCGGAAGTGCTTTCTCGGCAACGGATGAATCGCCTGGATGCAGGTGCACATGCGACCGTTGATCTTCGTGCCCTCGTGCATTTTCACCTCGACTTCACCGAAGCGGAGGTCTTCTTGACCGACTTCCATGAGTCGCTTCGTCAAGGTCCGCATGCCCATCATCGTGATGGGGTAACGCTGTCCTTCCATCGCCAGCGGGCTCTCGGGCTTAAGGGCCACCATGCCTATTCTCGCTTTCCATCCTCGGCCCTCGTGGGCGAGCAGCTTGTTGCCGTTCTGCCCCTCGACATAAATCACCTCGCGCCCCTTGAAGTCCTCAGGCCCCAAAAAAGAAATGTAAACGCTGTAGGGGTTATGCCTTACCTTTACAAACAAATATTGATTGTCAGTAAGTCTTCCCTTGACGCGTTCTTTTTTTACGAGGGTCGCCGAATAATCCTGCACCTCTGAATCGATTCGATTCAAGCCCTTTTCCGCAATCTTGAGTACCGGAACAAGCGGATGCTCTTCCGCCTCGACCGCTTGTGCGGTGGCAACCGATGCAAAGCATCCCACCACCAGTAAGCCGGCAATCATGTGCTGAATATTTTTTACGAGCTTTTTCGAATCGGTCATAACGCATCCCTGCCTTTCTCGTAACCAGACAACTCACTCAGCCTTCACCTCGTCGGGTGTACGCCGGGAGCGCCATTTTTATGAGTGCCACAGCTCGCAAACGGACAGTTTCATGGGGCGCATGAGGCGCGTCCGGCCGAGCCCTACGGGCGATATTGATTGATGTGCGGTACCTGCCTGTTGCGTAAAACATCGGACAGCCTGCTTGTCCTCCGACGAGGAGCAGCTATCGTTATGTTTATCGCCCGCCCAACCGCTTCAGCATCAGTGCAGCGATGGCAGGCGGTCCCTTTTACGCAAACCGTTCGATGCGTCCCTCGGAGGGTTTGGATCGACGCTAGGCTCCACCCAAACGAAGAACTCGACGCAATTTACCCAACCGTTAAGCGAAAGTAGACGTGAACCGACTGCACTGCACCACGATTGTCTCTAACCCGTTTCAGGAAAACACGTTTGTGGCCCACCTCGAGGGCCGCGACGATTGTCTGATTGTCGACCCTGGATTGGAGCCCGACAAAATCACCGCGTATCTGGCAGAGCGGAACCTCGAACCTGCCGCGATTCTCATCACGCACGGACACAGCGATCACATCGGGGGAAACCATGCGCTCAAGGCGCGGTGGCCGGAGTGTCCACTCATCGCCAGCGTCGACGATGCGGAAAAACTGACCGATCCGGAAAAAAATCTCTCCGCCCAGTACGGCCTGCCAATCACCAGTCCGCCGGCCGATCAAACGGTCCGCGAAGGAGACCGACTCGATTTTGCCGGATTTGAGTTGGAAGTACTGGCGATTCCGGGACATTCTCCCGGCCATGTGGTCTTTGTCTGGAAGGGGGCCTCACCGATGGTCGTCTTCGGCGGAGACGTGCTGTTTGCCGGAAGTATCGGCCGCTGCGATTTTGATGACGGAAATTTCGACGACCTTGCAGAGGCAATTCACAGCAAGCTCTTTACCCTACCGGATGACACGCTGGTGTTGCCGGGCCACGGTCCGAACACCACCGTGGGCGATGAGAAGCGGG
>JAQWPY010000099.1 GCA_029245145.1 Pirellulales bacterium
CTGGGCTGACCAAAGATTTCTAGTAAAACATTGCGGTAGAGCCTTTGGAAAAGCGTGGCCTCGTGGCTATCGGAATCGTATTGAAATGACCAGTTCGTCAGTCGCTCTTTGATTTCCCCCTTCGGAAGATGGGGTAGAAATATCTTCATTAGATCGCGGGCTTGTAAACTCACGACATCGTACTGCAGTGTTTTAAAATCCTCGAGTGTTGCCTGTGGAAGTTCGCTCAGGCGTTCACGGATGCGCCGATAACGGTAGTCGGGAAGAAATAGTGTGTTGATCACGGGGCCGTCCGGACGATTGACGCTCTCGTTGGCAGCCACCACAAACCCTTCCGCAGGGTCGTATGCGGAAGGCAATGCATCGGTTGAAATCCAACCGCGCCAATGATTCTCAGCAGCCCAGCCTGCGGCCGGCACTAAACCACTCTGCCCTGCTCGACGACGCGGTATCCACCCACTCGCCTGGCGGCCGATATGTCCTTCACGATCGGCGAAAATCCAATTGAGTGTCGGTTGGGGTGTTTCACGCACAGCATACATCGCCTCTCTGACATTTTTGCACTCGAGAAGTCGCAGCCACGAGGCGATCGAGCGGCCCGAGCCCTCTCGGGAGCCTGTCCAGGAGAGCGAGAGGTAAAGTCCGGGGCCAGTCGGTTCGGGATCGCATTCGAGGGTGCCAACCTCGTTATAGTAAATAGGGATTTCATCTGATGGATTGTCTTTGCGGTTGATGGTCTCGCGACGTACCGAAAAATCAACCCAGCGGTTATCTCGGCGATACTGCCATCCGGTCTCACCCCCGGGGCGACAGTCCTCGATAAAATAATCGCTTGTGTCACCCTTGAGGTAGGTTACTGACCACGCGATATCTTTCGTCCGGCCTACACCAAAGAGTGGACATCCCGGAAGAGTGGCTCCCAGTACATATGAATCTTTCCATTTCACAGCCGCTTCATACCAGATTGCTGGTAAACGGTTGACCTCAAGGTGGGGATCGCCTGCGAGAAGTGCGTTGCCTGTGGCGCTTCGCTCCGGACTGATCGCCCAAGCGTTACTTCCTGCCAGGCGGGGTAAGTCGGCAAGGAGTTCCAGTGCTTCATCGGAAAGACGATGTGCCATTTTAACGCGACGCAGAAGATTAAAATCAGCCTCGTCGAGGTGAGGTGTAAACAGTTCTTTGAGTCGCTGCTTATCGATGCCGAATTGGACCAGTTCTAATAAAAGTCGTTCGCTTTGCTGTTGACCAACCGCCAGACCACCAAAGCTCAATAGGTTACCGATCAAAAGAACCGATTCCTGCGTCCATGGTTGCGGCTCAAATCCTGTGGCCCACATCGGCAGGCTCCGACCGACCTCCTTCATTGCATCGTTGAGGCCCTCACAATATGCGGTCAGTTCGCTGAATGTCTGATCATCAAGTCGAGCGACTTCTTCTTTCAAATTGAGATATAAACCGGCTCGCCGAAAATATTGATCGGTGTCAAACATATCCTGTTTGTCCGCGATCCGTTCACAGGCAGTGCCCCGCGCAACGGCTCGAGCAAACAACATCTGTGTCGGGCGATCCACCGCATGCAGGTAACCCAACCCATAGAGACACGAGAGCCAGTTATCCGCTTCGATATGTGGAATGCCAAACTCATCACGAGCAGCAGTGAAGGGCCTTCGATTATTTGTAATGTCTACCGGCTTCATCAGCACCCAGGGGGTTGAAGAGGGAAAGGCCGAAGGGCGTCCTTGTATCGTAGCACGAAGGGTTAAAAAACCACTTCTTTTAACGTACTGGTGGACTTTGGAGGCCGCTGGTCGATTGAAAAGACTCCACGGCACGCAATACTTGTCGCATCGCATCCTCGGGGGTGGTTCCATTCGCCTCAAAGCTGCGTGTCACCTGCCGATTATTAGCAATCGCAATACGACAGTGATAACGATACTGGAAGCTGTTATGGCCCCACATCTCAAGCAGGCTATAGACTGCCCCTAAGTCACAGAGTCGTCGTTCTATGCTTTCGCGAATATTGGGGCTGATAGGGGAGCTTTGAGAGGCCTCGAAGGGTGTTGGTGAGGGCTCTAAATAGGCTGCTTGCTGTGTAGGATGGGAAGTTTGTTGTGGAGCTTCTGCTCCGGGGATCGCCACCTGTGGAAGGGAGACTTGGGGAATAGAAGATGGGGGGGCGGTTGCTGATTCTGGGAGCAGGGAGGTGCTGACGGTTGAGTTTTGTGCCTCGCGATTCCACGCATTTAATTTTTCCAAAGCAAGCTGTGGTAGGTCGGTGTAGCGGATTGCACCCCAGCCGCACGCACCGAGGATCCCACCAAAGACCAGAGCTCGACAAAAAGTATCTACCGGGGACGATTTCATGGCGGGATCATACCCAGAGAATTTCCTTAAAGACAACGTCAAATTGAGCGAAAATCGAGCTGAGAAAACCGCAGTTTTCGGCGCGCGTTTTTGAAGCTATCAACCTCTTTTTAGGTGTAAAAACACTTACAATAAGGTTTATGGATCCTGAGTACGCGATTTACCTCGACAATAACGCCTCCACACCGATTGCCGGGTCGGTATTGGAAGCGATGGATGCCTGCGCGCGTTGCCAGCATGCCAACCCCTCCAGTTCCCATCGCGCGGGACGACAAGCGCGGCAAATCATTGAAACAGCGCGTGAGGATTTGTTGGTTTCTTTAGGTGCCGAGCTCACTGGCGCGACTCCCGATCAGTTGATTTTTACGAGTGGGGCGACCGAAGCCAATAATTTGGCGCTGCGCGGCATTGTGCAGGAGGGCACTATTCTACTTTCCCCGACGGAGCATCCGAGTGTTGCACGACTCGGTAATCTCTTGGGCCAAGACGGAATTGACGTGCAGTGGCTGAAGGTCGACCATCGGGGAATTATTTCCCTCGAAGGACTCGAGAAATCGTTAGCACAAGGTGAAGTTGGTCTCGTGAGTGTGATTTGGGCTCATCATGAGACGGGTGTGCTTCAGCCGATGTGTGAAATTGCCGAACTTTGCGCGCGGTACAATGTTCCACTCCATACCGATGCAACTCAAATTGCGACAAAAATTAAGATTGATCTTCAGCAGTTACCAGTGGCGGCAATGAGTTTCTCAGCACACAAATTTCACGGGCCGGCCGGGGTAGGTGGTCTGGTTGTCCGGGGTGATGTTGGAATTCGTCCATTAATGCATGGGGGATTTCAACAGGCTGGAAAGCGACCCGGGACAGAAAGCCCTGTGTTGGTTGAGGGACTTCGTGCAGCCTGGCAGTGGGCCTCTATCCAGTCTGAATCCAAAAACAAAAACTCTCTCTTGGCAATGCGGGAGCAGTTGGAGAAATTGTTGCGAAACACGCTCCCAGATGTGGTTATCCACGGCAGCCAAGTAGAAAGAGGGCCGCAAACAACATTTTTTTCTGTGCCACGTGTCGATCGTCAACTCTTATTTATGGCACTCGACCAACGGGGAATCGCCTGTTCGACCGGCGCGGCGTGTGAAAGTGGGGCAGCGGAACGATCAACGACTCTCCAGCAAATGGGAGTGGAGGAGGACCTAATTGACGGCGCGCTGCGGCTGAGTTTGGGGCATTTCAACACGCCGGGGCAAGTCGATGAATCTGTTAGTTGTATCCTCTCTTGCGTCAACAACTTACGGCCTCCTTCGGACGGTCACTCAGGGGTCGCACCCGCTCCCCTGAAGGGGTCCAAATTGGTAGAATAAAAGCTGTCTTTCAGGCCCTTTTTTCGCTGCCTTTTTTTGATGTCGATCTGGGTTCTTACGCCCGGTGGATGGAGCCAAAGTGGTTAGCCCAGTTTACAGAATTCCACTCTCGAGCCAGGTAAATTTTTCCGTTGAGGCTGAAAGCTTCGATCCTATGGCCACGGTCTGCAAATGTTTTTTTGCGGGCCCCGAAAACAATTTGATCCCCTTTGTTTTCAATCATCTGTGTCAGGGTGGTGGTGAAACTCATCTCGCCGCACCGCTGTTTGTGTGGGGCGTGACCGGCAGCGGAAAAACCTATTTATCACAAGGTCTTGCACAGCGTTGTCAAGATAATGGGCAACAGGTGGTTTTCCTCCAAGGAAAAGAACTAAATCACCGGCGAATGACGGCGGCACTTAAAGGGGCGGCGGACGGAGCCATGTGGATTATTGACGACATGGATCGCGCCCGGAAATCAACCGCTGTTTTAGAAAACTTATGTCAATTGGCTGAACGGGCGATGCACGGTGAAAATAAAGTTGTACTTACCTCGAGTTGTCCACCCGCCGAACTTATTTCTTTTTCACCTCGGCTGCGAAGCCGGATCTCGGCCGGGTTGGTTGTTCAATTGAATCCGCTTTCAACCATAAGTAAACAATATATCCTCCAACAAGTGGTTGATCACCTGAAAGTAGATTGGAATACATCAGAGAGGAAAGAAATATTTCACCGCTTGATCTCAACCAATAATCCTCCGCGTGAAATGATAGATTGTTTGTTATCGGAGTACGCCACACCAAATATGGTTAGTGGGGGTGAGGTGCTTGACCGTGTGTGTAATTCGGCAAGTGGTACCCCTGCCCAGAATTTTACACTCGACGACATTGCCAGTGCGGTGACTCGGTATTTCGGATTGGAGTTAAGTGACTTGACAGATCGCAGTCGGAGGTGTGGGATTGTTTTAGCGCGGCAAGTATTTATGTTTCTCTCGCACAGACTCTATGGATACACTAAACATCGCGTCGCAGATTATCTCCGCCGGGATCCATCCACTGTTTCCTATGGTTGTGTGGTGATTGAGAAAAAAAATAAATTTGACTCTGAAATCGAAAGACATTTATCGGCGATTCAGAGGGGGTTGCAAAAGGAAATTATAAGGTTGGTATAAATTGTTGGTAAGTGTTTGTAGAAAAGTGTATTCGGGGTGGGGATTAGGTGGCTGAAAATCAATTCATGTTTTTTAACATTTGTGAACGTGTAATTTGGGTTGCCATTAACAATAAATTGACAAGTTATTGTGGGTTGGTTTTTACTTAAAATCCGCGATTGGGGTAGATTTATTGGATTTCGTCGCGGGTGTAGCTCTGGCTACTACAAATACAACTGAAAAATAAAATATAGAATAATAATTACATATCTCAGGCTCGCGCCTTAGAGGAAGGAAAACGTTTATGAGGATTCATTGTGATCGAACCAAGTTTCTCGAAGCCTTTCAAATTGTGGCTTCAGTCGCTCCTTCACGGAGCCCCAAAGTAGTACTACAAAATGTGAAACTGGAAGTTACAGATAATCGCGCGATACTCCTTGCGACCGATATGGAGGTTGGTATTCGCTATGAGGTTGAGGGAGTTGAAGTGGAAACACCGGGCGCAACCTTGCTCCCTCTATCAAGATTTTCCAGCATTTTACGGGAAGCTCCGGATGATAAATTGGCAATTGAGGTTAATGAGCGTGGTGTGAGGGTCCATGGACAACGGAGTGATTTTGTACTTCCTTCGGCCAACCCAGATGAGTTTCCAGAAATAGCATCCTTCAGTGACGAAGCCTATCATGAAGTCCCCGCTGGATTTTTAAAGGAAATTATTCACCGCACAATTTTTGCGACTGACAACGAAAGTAGTCGCTATGCCCTTAGCGGAGTCTTATTCGAACTAAACGACGAAGACTTAATTGCGGTGGGTACAGACGGGCGGAGGCTGGCAAAAATGCAAGGCCCCTCACAATCGGTTGGTGGTCATAAAACAAATGAATCAACAACAATCGTTCCTAGTCGAGCCCTTCAATTAATCGATCGCGCCCTCTCTGATCAAGAAGCGCAAGTAAAATTTTCAACACACTCAAATGATATTTTAGTTCAATGTGGAACCGTCACTATTTATTCCCGGTTAGTGGAAGGGCGTTTTCCAAAATGGCGAGACGTCTTCCCACAACGAGAGGAAAACATGCGGATTGAACTTCCGGTAGGATTGTTCTACTCCGCCGTACGTCAAGCGGCGATTGTGACAAGTGACGAAAGTCGAGGTATCGACTTCACATTTGGTGAAGGGAATGCGGTGCTTGCAGGTGAGGCGGCAGAAACCGGGCAATCAAGGATAGAGCTTCCGATCGAATACAACGGAAACCCAATTACTTTAATGCTCGATCCGAAATATATGAGCGACTTCCTGAAAGTTCTCGATGCCGACAAGACATTTTCCCTCGAGATCAAAGATGCTAAAAGCGCTGCAGTCTGCACGACAGATGATGGTTATGGTTATGTGATTATGCCAATGGCGCGAGATCGTTAAATGGGAAAAAAAAGGGGGGCCGTTCCTATCGGTAATGTCGTGGCGGATATTCTTGCCCGTAAAGGTTTGGGGCGCCAAGAAGCGACGCTCGAACTTGACAGGGTTTGGAATAAGATTATTGAAAAACCTCTTGCGGAGATTACCCGCTGTGGCCAAATACGACGTCAGCGACTCGAAGTCATAGTTGAAAATTCCACGGCAATGCAAGAATTGACATTCAGAAAACAGGAATTAATCAACTTATTAAATCGAGAGATTCCACAACAACAATTAAAAGATATCCGATTCCGTGTAGGAACCGTCCATCAAAAAAATAAATAAAATCACACTGAGGTTGTAGGTAAATTAATGACAGAAGAAAAATCAACAAAAGATCAAAGTAACATAGAAGAGTTCGCACTCGGCAAAGGTCAAGCCGATTATAAACCAGAAGACTTGCAGCATCTTTCGGATCTCGAGCACGTGCGCGAGCGTCCGAGTATGTACATTGGTGATACAACATCCCGCGGGCTCCATCACTTAGTCTTTGAGGTGGTCGACAATTCAATCGATGAGGCGATGGCAGGTTATGCAACCACTGTCCGTGTTCAGATTAACAATGATGGCAGTGTAACGGTCGAAGATGACGGTCGTGGGATTCCGGTGGGTAAGCATGAGCAGTTATCAGAGGAACTTGGCCGGGAAACATCTACACTTGAAGGTGTGATGACAGTCCTCAAATTCGGTGGGAAGTTTGAAAAAGGAGCGTACCAAACTTCGGGTGGTTTACATGGAGTTGGCGTGACTGTGGTGAATTTCCTCTCGCAATGGTGTGAGGTTGAGGTTTGGCGGGACAATCACGTGTATCAACAAGAGTACGAGCGCGGTATTCCACAAGGTGACGTTCGTCGGCTTGGAGCAATAGATAAAGTAGGAACAAAAACGACCTTCAAGCCAGACGCCCAAATTTTTCAAACAACACAATATTCCTACGATATTCTCCATAAGCGGCTCCAGGAACTCGCGTTTTTGAACCGTGGTGTCAAGATTGTGTATCACGATGAACGAACGAATGATGGTGAAGAGTTCTATTATGAAAATGGAATCATTGAATTCGTTGAACATCTCAATCGAGCCAGCGAGGCACTTCACTCGGATGTCATTTATCTTAGTGGGGAGAGTGAGGGAGTGGGGTACGAAATCGCACTCCAATACTGTGGAGAATTTACTGAGAACGTACAGTCGTATGTAAACAACATTCACACAACCGAAGGTGGCACCCATGTTTCCGGGTTCCGGTCAGCTTTAACACGTTCTCTTAACTCCTACGGAAGAAAACAGAATCTCTTTAAAGATATCACCCCGTCAGGAGACGATTTCCGTGAGGGGATAACCGCGGTAATTTCGATGCGCGTGGCCCATCCGCAATTTGAAGGTCAGACAAAAACGAAACTCGGTAATAGTGAAGTGGAGAGTGTGGTTCACTCACAACTTGGCGAGTTTTTATCCAATTATCTCGAAGAGAATCCGAAGAATGCAAAAAATCTGGTGAGGAAGGGAATTCTGGCAGCTGAAGCCCGCGAAGCAGCCCGGAAAGCAAAAGCACTCTTACGAGAGCGAAAAGGTATTCTTTCGGGAGGGGGATTACCCGGAAAGCTTCGTGACTGCAGTAGCAAAGAAATGGAGAAATGCGAGCTCTACCTAGTCGAAGGTGATTCGGCGGGAGGAAGTGCCGAGGGCGGTCGCCTCAGGGAATACCAGGCAATCCTCCCACTGCGCGGAAAAATCATTAACGCTTATAAATCCCGGGAAGATAAAGTTCTCGCGAATGAAGAGGTGCGGAGTATGATTTCCGCTGTAGGCATCGGGATTGGCGAAGATCAAGATCTTTCCAAACGTCGGTACGATAAGATTGTGATTATGACGGATGCCGATGTGGACGGTTCACATATTCGAACGCTACTACTCACTTTTTTCTATCGCCAAATGTATGACTTGGTGCGTGAAGGCAAAGTGTATGTTGCTCAACCACCCCTCTTCCGGGTTCGGCAAAAAAAGAAAACGTTTTATGTCCAAACTGAAGAAGAGATGAAAACACAATTAATGGAATCAGGGTTGCGAGATGCCGCCTTCAACCCTCGCGACGGCCGGATGATAACTGGTGCGGAAATGCAAAAGTTATGTGCAACACTCTCAGCACTAGAAGAACCACTTACAGCACTAGAACGCCGAGGGATCAACCTACGGACGCATGCTCTGCGGCAGGATAAAAAAAGCGGTAAGTTACCAATGTTTCATGTGTTTCTCGGACAGGAAGAACATTGGTTTATTTCGCGAACCGACCTGAATACGTTTGTTGAACAGCAAGAAAAGGAAGCAGGAGAGGAATTGCAAGTTGCGGAGAGCACCGAAACGAATGAAGCATCGGAGGCGCGCCGACTGCATATTGTTGAGCTCAACGAGGTAAGGACAATCAATACGCTACTCGCGGATCTCCGAGAGATGCAATTTGAGATTGACTCACTCTTCCCGGTGGACAAGACCGGCACCGAGGAATCAAGGTATGTGTTATGTCGTGGGGAAACGGAGATTGGTATTGAAGAACTTCGTTCACTTCTTTCTGCGGTCCGTGCGGCAGGAGAGAAAGGATTACAAGTCACTCGATTCAAGGGATTAGGTGAAATGAATGCAGAGGAACTGCGCGATACCACACTCGATCCAGCCAACCGTACGCTGCTCAAAATACGGATGGATGACGCAAGTCAAGCCGACGAGTTATTTCGGATTCTGATGGGTGACCACGTGGAAACCCGCCGTGAATTTATTCAAAAACATGCGCTCGATGCAGGTTCTCTCGATGTTTAGAGGAAAATATTCTCATGGCACTGGTTAAGTGATGTTGAAAAGACTCGTATGTATCGGGTGTATGGTGGGTGCCGTGACTGGTTGTACGTGGGCAGATGACACCGAAAGTCATTCACCCGCCCTCAAGACACGTTGGGCGAGTGATGTATCACCGCATAATCCTTTGCCTGAGTATCCTCGGCCACAGATGGTACGAGCCCAATGGAAGTCGCTGAATGGTCCGTGGGATTATTCCATTGTGCCTCTCTCAACAAAGGAACCCCCTGCCGCCTGGGATGGAAAAATCCTCGTGCCGTTTGCGGCGGAGTCATTACTCTCCGGGGTTCAACGGACGGTCGGAGAAGAAAATCTTCTTTGGTATCGACGGGAGTTTGAGGTTCCCCCGCAGTGGCAAGGGAAGCGGATCATTCTTCATTTTGATGCGGTTGACTGGGAAAGCAGCGTATATGTCAACGGCCATGAAGCAGGATCACATCGCGGAGGTTACTCGCGATTTAGTTTTGATATTACACCATACTTAAAGGAAAAGGGTTCGCAGATTTTGGAAGTCAAAGTCTGGGATCCGACTGATACACATTGGCAACCACGGGGAAAGCAAGTAAATGATCCGAAAGGCATCATGTACACCGCGGTCACCGGTATCTGGCAACCGGTTTGGATAGAGCCAGTTGGAGAGGCGTCAATCGAATCACTCTCAATCGAACCTGATATCGATAACGCGAGGGTGACTGTGATCGCCAATACCCACTTACCAGAAGGTAAAGGCGGCCCTGCGCCTCCTTATTATGTACGGGTGGAGGCGACGGGAAATGGGGTTTCTGCATCAACTGTAGGTCGTCCCGGTCAACCGATTGACCTTGCGATTGAAAACCCCAGGCTCTGGTCACCTGAAGATCCATTTTTATACGATCTGCAAGTTACCCTGTTCGAACAAGAATCTCCCATTTCTTCGTTGGCCGCGAAGATCGATCACGTCGAGAGTTACTTTGGGTTGCGCAATGTGTCGCTGAGAGAAGATGACACGGGGATCACACGTATTTTTCTCAACCGCCAGCCTGTCTTTATGTTTGGCCCACTTGATCAGGGGTGGTGGCCGGATGGACTCTATACGGCACCTACCGATGAGGCGCTCCGCTACGACATCGAAGTGACCCGTAAGCTTGGATACAACATGTGCCGCAAGCACGTCAAAGTGGAATCAGATCGTTGGTATTACTGGTGTGACAAACTAGGACTTTTGGTCTGGCAGGACATGCCGAATGGGGATCGCGCAATCCATCCGGCGGGTGGCGAAATCACCCGAACGAAAGAATCAGCAGATAATTTTCGTGCAGAGCTTCGCGAAGTGATTACTCAACATCAAGCGCACCCGAGTATCGTGTTTTGGATACCGTTCAATGAAGGGTGGGGTCAGTTTGAGACTCGCGAAATCGTCGGTTGGATCAAACAACAAGATCCTACTCGCCTCGTGATCGGTGCCAGTGGTTGGAACGATATCAGAGGGGTGGGCGATGCACATGATTTACATATCTATCCGGGCCCTGGATCACCAGAACCAGAAAATAGACGGGCAGCCGTGTTAGGTGAATTTGGCGGCCTCGGACTTCCTCTTCCGGGACACCTTTGGCAAGAAGATCGCAATTGGGGATACCGGTCGTTCAAAAATCAAAAGGAACTTCAGGCAGGATACATCAAACTAATTAATCGCTTGCGTCCCTTTATTCGTTTGCCAGGGTTGTCGGCCGCAGTTTATACGCAAACAACCGACGTTGAGGGGGAAGTTAATGGATTAATGACCTACGACCGGGAAGTCATGAAGTTGGGATCTCCTGAGGTCGTCGCTGCAAACCAATCCCTCTACACACAGCCCAAGCCTATAAAGTGGCTCGCCCCAACCTCAAGGAAACATAGTACTACAGCTCGCTACACTACCACAAAGCCAGAAGAAGGCTGGATAACCCCCGAATATGATGATACTGCATGGAAAGAAGGTATCGGTGGTTTTGGAAATGGCCGCGCGTGGAACGCGATCCCTCGCACTGCCTGGAAAACAGACGACATCTGGCTGAGAAGAAAACTTGTGCTACAAGAGGCTCCGCAAGGCGAAGTGGTACTTCTTATCTATCACGACGATACGGCTGAGGTTTACGTGAACGGACACGCTGTAGAACCTCTTATAGGCGCCGACAATCATTATCGTATTCTACCACTCTCAGCAGCGGCAACAGATTCACTCAAGGCGGGTGAGAATATTGTTGCAGTGCACTGTCACAACCAAGAAAACTCACCAGGCTTTATCGACTTCGGCATGGCTGAACTGGTCGAAAAAGAGGAAAAATAACCCCACAAGCCTTTCAGGGGGAAAGCTGATATTTTCCATCAGCAAACTGCTGGTGACACACATTGCACTTCCCAATGGTCTGTCGATACGTTGCGACAACCTTCAAGTGGTTCTTTTCGCGGGCCGCCTGATAAAGTAAAGCAGCGTGTTCGCGTACATCGCGAGCATAGTTCACCCAAGTTAATTTTTCTTCTTTCGTTGCCTCCTCTGGTGCGCGACGCATGAGCAAATTAGCCGCCTCAGCGAGCGTGAGTCCACAGGCTTTTATTTTCTTAAAGCCAGGTTTCGAAGGAGCCAGAGTGACAGTTTTCTTGATTTCCTTATAGCGAGGCTCGAATACATATTCCATAAAGTGGTGCATATTATCCACCTCTCGCTCACCACCTTCATCTGCAGCACCCAAGAGTGACGGATACAACAGCCCTAATGAAATGAAACTTAGCGGTAGGCAGGATGCTTTAAGGAACACAATACCGACTCCGGGCGTTGTGATGGAAGATAAATAACCAGAGCGAATTGTACTGGTTCAGTTCGGTGAATGGAACAATATTTTAAATCCCGCGATCCAGGGGGTTATTCCAATCTGGCGCACGCCAAGCACGGGATGACTTTTGTGCGGGGGCAAGATAAACTAAGGGTCTGCTCCTGATTTTGCGAACATTGGCACACAGAGGGTCTGCCTGACACCATGGAAACACCAGTCATTGATGAACTCACGGAAGAGATAATTGCGAACAAAGAAAATGTGCCGGTGATCGGCGCCTCATTGATTCCCCTTGTGTTACGGGCACAGGGTATCGAGGTCGTACCATCACTACAGGGCGGCCAAATCATGCCGACGATGGATCGCGTGAGTCGGGTGCTCGACCAGGTTTTTTTTAAAACCGAGCAAGGCTTGGCGTTTGCTGTCCTCGGCATGGCCAAGGTGAGTCAGCGGCCCCAAGTGGGGATTGTGACCTCTGGGCCCGGTGGGCTGAATACGGTAACGGCGCTTGCGGATGCGACGCGCGATTGTGCTCCAGTTGGGATGATCGCCGGACAAGTTCCCCAGGACGCTATTGGCACCGACGCCTTTCAGGGAACTGATATCACTGAGGTGGTCGCCCCGGTGACAAAATCTGCAAGACTGATCGAGAACCTCGATCAACTCCTGACCTCGATTCCTAAAGATTTGGCTCACGCTGCCGGTGGTCGACCGGGAAGCGTGCTTTGGGATTTACCAAAAGATGTTCAATTTCAGCCCATCGAGTTACAGGATTACCGTGACAAAATCGAGTCGTATGAGACGTACCTTGAGAAACCAGCACTCGACACTGAAGCATTAGACCGGGCGATCGATTTACTCTACACCTCGAATAGTCCCATTATCATGGCGGGCTACGGGTTATCGCTCGCCAACGTGTGGGATGAATTCCACGCACTTCTGGAACTCACAAAACTACCAGTCGTCCACACGCTTCCAGGGAAATCAGCAGTTCTAAGCAGCTACCAGTACAACCTTGGTATGTTGGGTATGCATGGGTTATATCCCGCAAGTGCCGCAGCATATGGGTCAGACTTCATCCTGTCTCTCGGTGCACGGTACGACGACCGAGCGGTGGGCAACCCGCAATCTTTCGCCCCGCAAGCACAAGATCGAGTCGCACTGGTACACGTTGATACCGAAAAAACGCAATTCCAAAAATCGAGGGATTTAACCTCGAGTAAGCTGAACGTCCTTGGAGATGCTGGTGACGTGGTCCGGTATTTACTTGATCACCTAGACCCTAAACGCCTCAAGATAGATGCTTGGCACAAGCAAATTGAGCAGTGGCAAAAAGAAAATCCACCCCCGCCCAGCGCACATCATAAAAAGGAGTGCCTTGATGTCATCCACGTTTTGGAGAGCCTTAATCGAGTCACCGCCGAAAGTCATCCCGATAAAGTCGTGGTGACAGATGTCGGGAATCATCAAATGTGGTCGAGCCAACGGATCCATACCACAGGACCCCGATCGTTTGTAACGAGTGCCGGAATCGGCACGTTGGGGTCAGGTATTTCTCAGGCAATCGGGGCTCAACTCGTTGCACCAGACCGTCTGGTGGTAGCGGTTGAGGGCGATGAAGGGTTTTACAGCTGTGGTCCTGAGCTGCGTACGGCCGCGCGGTATCGTCTCCCCATTAAGGTACTTGTAATCAACAATGGCGGGCAGTGCATCGTCCGCCAGTGGACCACTCACATGTTCGGCGGGAACGATGTGGGTGTGATCGACCATATCGACGGTGTTTCCGATATGGATTTCGTCGCCAACGCGGCATCGTATGGTGTTGCAGGGGAAAAGGTGTCACTCAAAAGCGAAATCATCCCGGCCATGGAACGTATGTTGGCCACAGATGGCCCCTACGTGGTCGAATGTATGGTGCCCCACGAAGATTGTTATCCTTGGATTAAACCGGGATCGGGATTTCCAGAGATCATCAGTGGCAATCAATAGGGAATGCAACAGTTCTCTTTACACGGGAAAATCTTTTGAAAGCGATTTTTAATTTTTGCGCCATTTGGCAGTTTCTGATAGTCGCTTACTCACTTCTGATCTCTTATCCGGCGCGCGGATTGGCACAGGAGTCACAATCCGGATCCCAACGCCCCAATGTCTTGTTCATTGCCATCGATGATCTCAATGATTGGGTTGGATGTTTATCAGGACACCCTCAAGCGAAGACACCTCACATTGACCGGTTGGCAAAGCAAGGCACTCTTTTTACCAATGCCCATTGCCAGGCCCCCGTATGCCAACCATCGCGCGCATGCTTGATGACTTCGACCTATCCTTCCTCCTCCGGACTTTATTTTCTGAATCCCGGTATTGACGCCTCCCCGGTGACGAAAAAGAAAATAAATCTTCCAGCTCGCTTTGCGCAAGAGGGATATCGTGTGCTCGGTGCCGGAAAACTCTTTCACGTCCAAAGCGGCCTAATCTTTAATCAATTGGACGGCTATGGCGGAGGATTTGGCTACTTCGGGCCCCAACCTGAGGAGAAAATAAGCCAACCGCACGGCCACCCATTATGGGACTGGGGGGCCTACCCGGAGAAGACTGAAGAGATGCCCGATGCGCAGATTGCCGAATGGGCGGTCGCACAACTAGAGACAATGAAATCCGAACCATTTTTCCTTGCAGTCGGATTCCATCGACCCCACGTACCGATGCTTGTCCCCCCTCACTGGTTTTCCCAGCATCCGATCGATGCAATCCAGACACCACACACCACCCCCGATGATGTGCAAGACCTCTCCCCTTACGCTCGGGATCTGACTTCCCTTCGCCACGTTGCCCCACTCCACGATTGGATTATTAAAAACAAACAATACAAACACGCTGTTCAGTCCTACTTGGCCAGCAGCACGTTTGTCGATTCATGTGTCGGTAGGGTCCTCGCTGCGCTTGAGCGCAGCCGCCACGCGGACAATACAATCGTTGTTTTATTTTCCGATCACGGTTTTCATTTAGGTGAGAAAGATCGTTGGGCAAAACGATCACTTTGGGAAGATGGGACCCGGGTTCCCTTGATTTTTTCCGGGCCGGGAGTACCCGAGGGGAGTGTCTGCCGTGAACCGGCCGGTTTGATTGACATCTACCCAACACTTTTAAACCTTTGCGGAATGAATGAAGACCCGAGCCACGAAGGTATTTCACTCGCCAACCAAATCATCAATCCAATCGCACCACGCCCGCCGGCACGTACCACTTTCGGTCCAGGAAACCATGCGATCCGCAGTCGAGACTGGAGATACATTCGTTACCGCGATGGTTCAGAGGAGTTATATAATCATACGACGGATCCTCATGAATGGACCAATCTGGCCGCGGACCCTCGTTGGAAGAATATTATTTCCGAACATCGAAAACACCTACCGGATAATGATTACGAAATACTTGGAAAGGGGTCGACAGGACACCACGCCTTTGCTGCGGCCGCCGCGGCGCAGCAGGAGAGGGTGGCGACCCAAAAAAGAAGTGATACGACACCATAATTTACTACGAACGCAAAAGGTGTATTTTCCATCGAGTAGCCCCAATCAAAAAACAGGCATCGTCATGCTGAAAAACCTTGTTATTCCATCGGTGATCTGGATTATTGGTCTGTATTTCAGCACACCAAGTCTTCTGGCGTCCACACCACGCATCGAATTAAACGACGGCGATCGAATCGTCGTCCTCGGTGGAACTCTCGCCGAGCGGATGCAGCATGACGGCTGGTTAGAGACAATGCTTCAATCGCATTTTCCTGAGAAACAACTATCGGTCCGAAACCTTGGGTTTTCAGCAGATAGCGTGAGTGAGCGGCTACGAGTTGCGGGTTTCGGTTCGCAGAAAGATTGGCTGAAGCAAACGAAACCCGACGTCATTTTTGCATTCTGGGGATTTAACGAATCGTTCGCGGGCGAAAAGGGATTGCCTCAATTTGAAAAGGATCTAAGAAATTTCATCGTCGAGCAAAAACAAACTGCCTACAACGGAGAAACACCTCCAAAACTCATCCTTTTTTCTCCCATTGCTCATGAGAACCTTCGACGGCCTCAGCTTCCGACCGGGGAGCTAACGAACAACAATCTCAGAAAATATACCGAGGTGATGTCTCGCGTTGCACGAGAGACCGAAACGCCATTTGTCGATCTTTTTACACCTACATTAAAAAAGTTTAAGCGCAAAAAGATAGCGTATACCATCAACGGTATTCACCTCAATGAATGGGGAAATCATGAAGTAGCAAACATAATCGTCGAAAGTCTGTTTCCGGAACGGCCGAGCCCCTCGCTCTCCGAGGAGCAGTTGCAGGCGTTGCAGAGCGCGATTCAAGAGAAAAATTTTTATTGGTTCCACCGTTATCAAACCACCGATGGCTACAACGTCCACGGGCATCGTGCGGATCTAAAATACATCGATGATCTCAGTAATCGTGAAGTCATGCTACGGGAGATGGAGATTTTAGAGGCGATGGCCGCCAATCGCGACCATCGAATATGGTCGCTGGCACAAGGCAACGAATATCACGTCACCGATGACAACCTACCGGAACAAATCGAGGTGGTTACTAATGCACCAGGAAAAGGTCCCAACGGAAAATATATTTTCACAGGTGGCGAAGAAGCCATAGAAAAAATGACGGTGGCAGAGGGTGCGAAGGTTAATCTTTTTGCATCGGAGGAACAATTTCCCGAACTCATCAATCCCGTGCAAATCGGTTTTGACACCCAAAACCGATTATTCGTAGCGGCGTGGCCCAGTTATCCTCATTGGAAGCCGGGCGAAGAAATGAATGACAAACTTCTGATTCTGGACGACACAGACCAAGATGGAAAAGCAGATACCTGTAAAACGTTCGCTGATGGTTTGCATAACCCGACCGGATTTGAATTTTGGGGTGGTGGGGTATTTGTCGCAATGGCCCCGGATTTGTTGTTTTTGAAGGATACGGACGGAGACGACAAGGCCGATGTGCGTATTCGCGTACTCCATGGTCTTTCCTCGGGTGATACACATCATGCTGCAAACAGTTTTGTTTTTGGACCGGATGGCTGCATCTATTTTGGCGAGGGTATTTTCCACCGTACGCAAATAGAAACGCCTCACGGACCGATCCGAAATCGTGATGGGTGCATCTGGCGGTTCGACCCACGAACCTGGAAGGTCGAACGTTTTATTCCCTATGATTTTGCGAATCCGCATGGACATGTTTTTGACCGCTGGGGACAGAACTTTGTTCACGACGGTACGAGCGCGTACCCGTACCATGCGGCGATTATCTCGGGACATATCGATTACCCTGCCAAGCGTAGAAACAAGCCACCGAGTCCATTGGTCTATCAACGAAAAACTCGTCCTTGCCCCGCGACGGAAATTTTATCCACAGATCATTTTCCTGAGGAATATCAAGACGACCTTCTCGTCGGCAACGTGATTGGTTTTCAGGGAATCTTGCGATTTCGATTGGATGACAAAGAGAGTAGTTTTGCTGGCGTGGAGAAGCCATATCTTGTCGAGTCATCTGATCCGAATTTTAGGCCCACCGATATTGAGGTGGGCCCGGAGGGTGCCGTCTACTTTTCGGATTGGCAAAACCCCATCATCGGACACATGCAACATCATATTCGTGATCCGAGTCGCGATAACAAACACGGGCGCGTGTACCGCATTACCTATCCAGAACGGCCCTTTTTAAAAGCGGCCAAGATACACAACCAACCGATCGAGGCACTGTTGGAACTACTAAAATCACCAGAAAATAGAGTTCGCTATCGTGCCCGTATCGAATTAAGTGACCGCGATAGTGAGGATGTTTTAGCTGCAGTCGATCAATGGATCGACTCATTGGCATCAAACTCTGCGGACGACCAGCACCATCTTCTCGAGGCACTGTGGGTACAACAACAGCATCACGGTGTAAACAAAAATATTCTTACTAAACTCCTGGAAAGTCCAGATTACCGCGTTCGCGCGGCAGCAGTCCGCGTTTTGAGTTCCTGTGGCGACGAGATGTCCAATCCGTACGAAATGCTTGCCCGTGCCATCACCGACCCCCATCCACGGGTTCGCCTCGAAGCGGTTCGGGCGTGCAGTTTTTTTCAGGATCCACAGTCGTTGGAAATCGCCCTCCGCGCCCTCGAACAACCGATGGATCGATATTTGGAGTATGCCCTCACAGAAACAGTGCGACAATTACAACAGATACAACAGAAAACACCCTGATGCAAAAATACCGGTCCGTTACGCGTTTTGTTTCAACTGATGATAAAACGCTTTCACAACGTCTCGGTCCGCAAGACCCTTGTTGATGTGTGGGCGGTGTTCGGCAAGAAGGGCCGCCCCCTGCTCAGGGGTCATTTGGTGGCGATGCATGAGCCAGCAAAGGAGTACCGTCGCACTGCGGCCCCTCCCTGCTTTGCAGTGAACATAGACTTTTCCACCTGCCGACACATGGCGGTCCAAGAAGTCGATCCCTTGATAAATGCTTTCTAAGCTAGGTGGGGTAAAATCGACGGTGGGTAACCAAAGCTGTTCGATTCCAACTCGATCGTACTGAGCGACGGGTCCACGATACTCGACACACATATTAATCACGCCGGTAACACCCAATTTATGCAATGCTGCTACATCGGCCGCGAACGGAAGGGCCCCGAGGATTACCGCTTCACCGGGTAGTTCATTCCACCATCGCCGTACGGCAAGCCATCGCCCGAGCAACACATTCCACACAAGGGTCGGAATAAATAGTAAACGGATGATTTTTGTACGCACAGTTTCACCCTAAAAACATCGGCGGCCATTCCCCATAATGAGGAACGCCGCCGATGAAAAAAACGCGATTTCTTTTCAAATAAAAACCAGAACCTCAAGCACTCGCGGATTTGAAATATTCCTTCGAACCATCCCAATCCGCTTTCATTGTTGCTCCACCCGGCTCCCATCCGGCCGGACATACTTCTCCATGCTCGGCTACGTACTGAAATGCTTGAAGCACCCGCAGCGTTTCATCCACAGATCGCCCCACCGCCAAATTATTAACCGTGGCATGTTGGATAATCCCGTTGGGGTCAACGATAAACAGGCCTCGTAGCGCAACGCCACCGGCGGCAAGAACATTGTAGCGGGTTGCGACCTGTTTACTGAGGTCTGAAGCGAGCGGATATGCCAACCCAGAAATTCCACCCTCCGCTTGAGGTTTCTCGGTCCATGCAAGATGTGTGAATTTACTGTCCACACTAACCCCCAGCAATTCGGCATTTAATCCCTTGAAGCGATCTACCGCGCTGGAGAAAGCCAAAATTTCCGTGGGGCAAACAAAAGTAAAGTCGAGAGGGTAGAAGAACAGGACGAGCCACTTTCCTTCATAATCTTTAAGACTTACTTGCTTAAACGCACCGTTTTCGACGGCTTCCATGGAAAAATCTGGAGCCGCTTGACCTATAATCGACATTCTTTTTTCGCTCCCAACTTGTGATTATTTTAGACTTTGTTCCCAACACCTTCGAAGCTAACCGATAATGTATCGTTGTGCCGAAAAACTATCTCTATCAGCCTAGAAAATCATATTGTAACGTCAACCCACCCATCGACATTTCGCCGGTAAATTGCGCACAAACGAGAAACTACCCGATGCAAAAAAATTCATTTCACGAATGTCTTTATTTATGGATGATCTTTATGTCGACCATACCATCTTCCGCACACGGCCAGAATTACGAAGAAGCAAAGGTTCCAGAATATACTCTTCCCGATCCCCTCGTAGCGGAAGACGGCGAGTCGGTCCGTACGGCAGATCAGTGGTTTTCAAGTCGTCGCAAAGAGATACTCGAACTTTTTCGCCGTGAGGTTTACGGACGCATTCCCCCAACGACCGTGTCACCGCAATTGAACGTAACAGAGCAGGGCACCCCGGCCCTCGATGGAAGTGCGTTGCGAAGGCAGGTAACGATTCGACTAGGAGAGGAACCATCTTCACCTAAAATAGATTTGCTCATCTACTATCCGGCCCACATCACCAAGGCAACTCCTGCGTTTGTCGGATTGAATTTTATCGGCAATCAGAGTATTCAGGCCGATCCACAGATTAAACTCTGTGAAAATTGGACCATCGGAGGGGAGCATGAAGGAGTGGTCGATCATCGACCCACTGAGGCGTCACGAGGGAAAAAAGCAAGTCGTTGGCCAGTGAAAGAAATTGTGCGGCGGGGATATGCCGTGGCGACTGCTCACTGTGGAGATCTCGATCCCGACTTTGACGACTCGTTTAAAAACGGCGTTCACGCCTTATTTGGCAACCCGTCGCAAAAGAATCACGATGGAGACAGTGGCGGTACGATTGCCGCGTGGAGCTGGGGGCTCAGTCGCATTATGGATTACTTTGAACACGATGCGAAAATCGATCATCGTCGCGTCGCGGTGGTAGGCCACTCTCGATTGGGAAAAACGGCCCTTTGGACCGGAGCCCGCGATCCGCGTTTTGCGGCTGTAATATCGAACAATTCAGGGTGTGGTGGTGCCGCCCTGAGTCGTCGGCAGTTTGGCGAAACCGTTGAGGCGATTAATACCAATTTTCCCCATTGGTTTTGCACAAATTTCAAAACCTATAATCGGAATGAATCAGCCCTTCCAGTGGACCAGCATATGCTTTTATCCCTCATTGCGCCTCGCCCAGTTTACGTCGCAAGCGCGACCGAGGACTTGTGGGCGGATCCCCAGGGTGAATTTTTGGCTGTCCTCGCCGCAGACCCGGTTTATAAATTATTGGGAACCGAAGGATTTCCCTCCACCACGAAGCCGAAGCCGGATGAGTCTACTCAGGCAACAATGGGCTATCACCTACGCACCGGACCTCACGACGTCAGGTGGTATGATTGGCAACAATACCTCGACTTTGCGGACCACCACTTTCAAAGTACTGATGCAAAGAAGAAAAAAAGAAAGTAGTTAATTCACCATAAGCAAGGGTGAGTGCTATTCTGTGGTGTACGAAAGGTATCCAACGCAGTAGAGATGGCTCGAGGTTCGAAGAAATATTCTATCTCCACAAATAATGGGGCTCGCCATACCATCACCCTCTAATGTATTACTCGAAATATTCTCGAATTTTTCACCCGCACGGAATACATGGACGACCCCCGTTTCATCGGGCAGGAAAACGATATCACCAACCACCGTGGGCGATGCGGAATAACCCCGCCTCCCCAACCGCTCCTTCCACAACTCATCACCCGTTTTCGGGTCAAAAAGCCGAACGATATTTCCATCCTGAACAATAAGTAACCGGTTATTCACAATAGCGGGCGAAGGAACA
Organism: Pirellulales bacterium; assembly: GCA_029245145.1. GTDB lineage: Bacteria > Planctomycetota > Planctomycetia > Pirellulales > UBA7805 > UBA7805. Next base: position 21,272 of record JAQWPY010000099.1, read on the forward strand.
TATGCCTTGATACCCTTTTGCCAAGCGATTTCACCACTTCCATCGGCGTGAACGGCCATAAGGTTTTGCTCAGGCCATCCGCCACTGGCAAATACCAGTCCCCGATGCCAGAGCATCGTATTCGCCGTCGTAGCAGCCGGTCCCTCCGCTTGCCAGCGCAGTTCGCCATTTTCAGGATTGTAACTGCAAATGGTATTGTGACCACTAAGAAGTAACTGATCGACACCATCGATGTGAGCCACAACAGGGGTGGCAAAGCTTGAGTTGTCGGTACGGTCAACTCGCCAAACGATTTTACCCGTCTGGCGATCCAGTGCGGCCAGAAACCCTTCGCCTTGATTATCACCGTTGACGATCACTAAAGATTTATAAAGCAAAGGAGAGGAACCGTATCCGTGCTTCGAATCGAAGTTACCTGCCCGAGTCTGCCATAAGCGTGTCCCTTCCCGGTCGTATGCGGAAACAAAAATTCCGCCTTGAACCAAAAATACGACAAACACACGTTTTCCGTCCCAGGCAGGAGTTGCTGATGCATGCGAATTTTTTTTGTGCGTATGCATAAATCCACCTTGGTGGACTTCTTTATTCCAAAGCACCTTCCCCGATTTTCGATCCAGACACAGAAGAGACATCGTCTGATCCTGGTCGTTCGCAGTTGGTAAAAAAATACGCTCATCCACAACGATCGGACTACCATGTCCGATTCCAGGGAGAGGTACTTTCCATACAATATTCTCGGTCTCGCTCCAGTGATGCGGAACCTTCTGGTCCTCCGCAATTCCATCAAAGGTGGGACCGCGCCACCAAGGCCAGTCTCCATCGTTACTAGGCAGCGGCTCACCTTCTCTGAAGGGTGCTCTGTTTGCAGTGCTCAGGGGTTCGGATGTGTTGCGATCACACGCAAGCGGTAGGCACGAGCAAATAAGGATAAGAAAAGAGAGAAAACGATAATGCATAAGAAACCGCTGGGCTCTTTATTCAAAATGGGTATCCAAAAAAACAAGTGTACGGTCACCATCCACAAAACTAAAGATGACACCCCGGCCTCCACGATTACGATTCCGCTTCAGCAACGACTTCCGAAATCCCGTTACTCCAAAAAATACGGAGTATGTTCGGTCTACAACACACTGGACAATCTTCGATATATTCCTGAGGATTCCCAGCCGAAATATCCAAGGGAATGATGATTTGCTCACCACACGCAGTGCAGTAATAACACCCTTCCTCCTGCATCGGGTCTCGCAGTGGCTCGTTCATCGCTTACTCACCTCCGTAATTCGACCTCAGTAGGACCGAACAGTCACTACAACCGGAAAGTCCAGAAGCTTTCTTAATGAGGA